>NZ_ALCA01000079.1 GCF_000278725.1 Actinomyces sp. ICM47
CGTCGACGCGTGCCGTCGCGCCCGTCGGAGGGGCGACCCGCGTTGTGCGCGTGAGGGCCGCGCGCGTTGGACTCGGACGGAGGCATGGGGCGAGAGTCAGGCATGATAGTGCCAGTCTAGTCGCTGGCCAGAGGCGGATGCCGAGCGGCACCCCGCGCCCGCCCGCCGCGCCGTGGAAGATGCCGGTCAGGCGGAGGGGGCCTCGCCCTGCAGGTCCTCGTCGAAGCGCGTGAGCGGTGCCTCCAGACGCAACTCCACCAGCGCGCGAGCCAGCGCGTCGATCTGCTCACCCTCATACAGGGCGTTTCTCCACGAGGTTGGGATGGCCTCGACCCCACAGTACGCGCCGCCCAGCTGCCCGTAGATCGCAGCGTTCGTGTCCGCGTCCCCGCCCATGTTCGCGATGGCCAGGACGGCCTCGTCGAAAGAACCGACATCCAGCAGGCCATGCACCGCGAGGCGCAAGCCGTGAATGATATAACCGCTGGTGTGTGCCTCCCACGAGGCGCGCTCGGCCGGGTCCGCGCTGACCACACGCGCGGCCACGTCATCGAACGCCGCTCCCGTTGAGGCCCACGCGACGTCCACGATCCGCTCAGGTGGCCAGCCCAGCAGCGCGCCCACGAGGAGGGCGGCGAAGACCTCGGTGGCGGCCTCGGCCTCGGCAGAAAAATGCGTCTCGCGGGCGCTCAAGCCAGCGGTCGCAACGATCTCGCGGGGGTCGCGCGCCTCGAATCCGGCGATGACGATGGGTGCCAGGCGCATGATCGCGCCGTTGCCTGCACTGGTCGTGCGCACCGCATCCACGGGCACGCGCGGGTGTGCGAGGAAGTCCCACAGGGCGCGCGACACCTGGTTGCCGATATCGAAACACACGCCCGTCGACGAGCGGTAGCCCTCCGAGTGCCAGCGCTCGTAGCGTTCCATCACGTCAAACGAATCGTAACGGCCCTGCGCCAGCAGCGAATCCGCCAGGCACAGCGCCATCGACGTGTCGTCCGTCCACTGGCCTGGTTCGAGGCCGAAGACGCCTCCGCCGACCATGTCCGTGATCGGTTCGAAAGAACCCGCAGGTTGAAACTCGTTCGTCGTGCCCAGCGCGTCGCCAACCGCCAGGCCCACCAGGGCACCGCGCGCGCGAGAAAGAAAATCCACCATGTCTCCAGTGTTGCACAGGCCGCGCGCGCCTGGGTCCACGCCTGCGTTGCCCGCCTCGCAAACGGCACCGATGAACACAGCGAAGGTCGTAGCCTATCTGTAAAATTGTCGGTGCTCCTATTCTTTTAGAGAAAGAGGCGAACAATGGCGTCCGTGTCAAAAAATGAAGTCAATCTGGATAATCTTCGACAGGTTGCAGATGAGAAAGCCATTCCCGTGCTCGAATACGATGAGCCGCTCCTCATTTTTCCGCTGGGGGACTGGGTGGACGAGGAGTCTGACATTCCAGGAGGAGGAACCCGTCAGGGATACGGCTACAAACGGGAGTGGCTCGAGTCCTCCGTGCGCAAACAGCACTACCAAGAAATTGGTGAGTCTACTTGCTCGTGGTGGAAACTAAGCGAGGATACGATCCAGCAGAAAGGAATTGAGTACGCGGTCGCCGCCTATCGTGGCGTCACGCGTGCTCTCTTCCGTATCAAGCCGGACACGTGGGAAGACACGTTCGAGTCAGATGCCGATGACGGTTACGGACGTCGTATCGGATGGCAATTTGACATCGTCGATTCCGGCGACGTCTTCGATCAAGTCGTCGGCGAACACGGGCACAGGGTAGAGCCCAGGCCGACACAAAATCAGCGTTACTGGCCGTGGTGACACGGCACCCTGCGGGCGTTCTCGCGCGACAACCAGTCGCGCCAATGTGACCGCGTGACGATACGGGAATGCTGGTCTGGGCCGTCTCGCGCATCCCCCGAGGTCAGGGGAAGCGCGAGGCGGCCCCGGCCTCGTCCGTCCCGGCGGGAGCGTCAGGACACCGACGTGCCGAATAGCAAGCCCAGCAGGTAGGTGACGCCCGCCGCACCAAAGCCAACCAGGAGCTGACGCAGTGCGCGAGGCATCGGAGGCTGGCCCGACAGGATACCGACCACGCCGCCCGTAAACAGCAGGGCGATTCCGACAATCGCGGCCGCGACAATGATTGCGGTCAGGCCAGTCAATCCCAGAATGTAGGGAATCAGCGGGAAGAACGCACCCGTAGCGAAGAAACAGAACGACGACAGGGCCGCGTTCATGGGCGTGCCCACCTGCTCGCCCGCGCCGTCCGACTCTTGGCCGTCCAGCGCGGCGCGCACGGCAATCGCGCCGGACTCGCCGGTCGCGGGCCTGGCGAGCTTCGCGAAAACCTGCGCGGCGTGCGCCTCGGCCTCCTCCTCGCTCTCGCCACGCGCACGGAACACCAGGGCCAGCTCGTTCGCGTTCACATCCAGGTCCGTGACCGCCTGATGCGCGTTCGGGTCCGGGATCGAGGCATCCAGCAGCTCGCGCTGGCTGCGCACACTCACCCACTCGCCGGCCGCCATCGACAGGGCGCCTGCGAGCAGGCCCGACACGCCCGTCAGGAGAACGACGTGCGGCTCCATACCCGACGCCGCGACGCCCAGCACGAGAGCCAAGTTCGACACGAGGCCGTCGTTCGCCCCGAAAACCGCCGCGCGGAACGTGCCCGCCAGGGTCTCGCGGGACTTCGCTGCCAGGGATCGGATGACCTCGGCGTGAATATGCTCATCCGCCTGCATGTGCGCCGGCACATCATCATCGACGTCGCGCGAAGACCGCTGCTCCGCGCGCTGAGCCATCGCCAGAATGAAAATCGTGCCAAACAAGTGCGCCAATAGCGACGCTGCGCGCGTACGCAACGGCGGCTTCGGCGCAGGCAAAGCGTTCTCGCCCAGACGCGCCAGCCAATACTCCTCGTGGCGGCGCTCCGCCTCCTCCAACTGGAGCAGGACCGCGCGCTCCTCACCCGTGCGGCGCTCCGACAGGTCGCGGTAGGTGCGCGCCTCCATGCGCTCCTCCGCCAAGTGCTTCCGCCAGCGCTTAATCTGCGCGCGCGTCGGCTCCCGATCAGAGGCCACCTGGTCCGCATTCATTGCCGAGGCCTCGTTCCCCTGAGCGCTCAATGCTGGGTCGGTGCCGTTGCGAGCTCCCCGTCAACGGTGGCGGGCTTCGAAGCGGGGGCACCGAACAGGCGCTCCTTGACGGCGTCGGCAACCTTATCGGTCACCTGCTCGCCGCCCGCGCGCACGATGTCGGACACCTTCTGGCCGGCCGCATCCAGCGGACGAGCAACAATCGGGAAGCGACGAACCTTCGCCGCGCCGGCGCGGATCTGATCGTAACGCTCGCGCCCGGCGCGCGCGCCCAGCACGTATCCGATGCAAACTCCAATGAGGAGGCCGGTCTTGGTACCCATAACTGTCCTTTTCTCGCTACGTGGGGTGCCCGCGTGGGCCGGACGCCGCCCGCACAGGCAGAACGGGCGCCCTCGCGCAGGCAATCTCACCGGCGCATATTCACCCTTATCTTAGTGGTCGCCCGGCCTGGCTCGCACGCCCCTGTCACACATGCGCACACTGTGGGCACCCCCTTTCCTTCGAAGCGCCAAACGCGCTATGTTTAACACGTGAGCCAGATAACGATTCAGACCCCCCGGGGAGTGTCCATCTCCGGGACATTCACGCGCCCGGTGGATTCCCACGATGCTGCGGTGATCTTTTCTCACACCTTTTTGTCGGATCGTCACGCATCGGGCATGTTCGACTCACTCGGGCGCGTGCTGCGCAGCGCCGGGTATGCGACCCTTGCTTTCGACTACTCCGGCCACGGCAGCTCGGGCGACGAAATCATCACCTTCGACCCGCTCATCGAAGACTTCCGGGCAGCCTCCGGCTGGCTGGCCGACCAGGGATTCACGCGCCAAATCTGCGTGGGTCACGAATTCGGCGCTACCGTCGCCCTGCGCGCCCACTCGCCCGCCGTGCAGACCTACGTGCTGGTCTCCCCGGTGCTCGGCCCCCTCTCCTACGACTGGGACATGGTGTTCTCCGACGTGCAGCTCTCCGACCTCGAGCGCCACGGCACCACCACCGTGCCCGACGACTCCGAGTCCGTGCGGCGCCACTTCACCATCAACAAGGGGACCCTCGCCGACATGTCCATGGTCTCCAGCGAGAAGGTGATACGTGGCGTGAGCGTGCCCGTTCTCATCACGCACGACGCCTTCGACGAGGAAACCGGGCTGCTCGACCGCACCCGTGACGCCTTCCCCCTCCTGCCCGACGGGTCCGTCCTCGACATGACCGCGCCGCCCGTCGGCATCGCCGTCGAATACACGCCCATCGAGGGCGTGCCCGTCAGCGACGAGGCCGTGGAACGCATCGCGCACGCGTCCTCCTCCGCGTCGGCCGCCAACCTTCCTACCCTGCCTGACGTGGCCACCCAGTGGGCTACCCGCTGGGTGCCCGTCGGGAGGTAGCGGGCACCGTTTTCGGGTTGTGGATGGTGCCGGGTGCTGCTGGTGGCCCGGCTAGGTCCGCTCGGAGGCTCGTGGCGGTGGCTGGCTTCCGCAGGCTCCTACCAGGCTCGCACCAGCTCAGCCAGGACCGGGGACGTCAGCCACTGCCTCGTGCCGAAGGAAGACACCGACACCCCCGCCACCGCCGACGCGAAACGGATGAGGCGCTCCGGATCAGTGGCCCCCGCGCGCTCGAGCGCCCACACGAACGCCCCATGAAACGCGTCGCCCGCGCCCATCGTCGAGGCGTTGGGAACCTCGTGCACGGGAACCTCGCCGTGTACGCCGTCCCACCAGTACTGCACAGGCCGCTCGCCGCGCGTGCGCACCACCCGCGTGATGCCGAAGCCGCGCAGGAAGCCCACGACCTGCTCGCCGTCGGCGCGCGCGAGGAGCGGCGGCGCAAAATCCTCCGACACGACGGCGACGTCGACGAAACCCAGCAGGGGCGTCAGCCAGTCCTTCCACGAACCCCCGTCGAGCACGCGCAGGTGCGGCGGGCGAGCCTCGAGCCGGGCGAAAGGATCCTCCCCGCCCACTTCTGGCACGCCCAGCGTCAACGCCGCCTGCGCCAGCGCCGGGTTGTGCCCGTCGATGAGGACGACGCCGACGCGCTCGGGCAGGTCCGCCGCGACACACGCGGGGTCGGCGTCCAGACGCGCGTTTGTGGAGGCGACCATGCGCCCGCTCGGGTGTTCGATGATCGAGGACACGGCCGGCTCGCGCGGGGCCGAGGCCTGGGCCGCGTCGCGCTCGTCGGGTGGGGTTGAGCGGTAGGTGGGGGCGGCGGCTTCAGCGGGCGAGGACGCGGTCGAAACGGGAAGGCCAGGAATGCTGGTCGCGGTTGGGGCGGGGGTCGTCGCATCGAGGACCCTCACGCCAGCGACCGCCAGGTCGGCCGCCAGGAAGGCCGACACCGGCCCCTCACCAAGCGCCGTCAGCAGTAACGGAGCGTCCGCCCGGGTTGCGTGATCCGGGGAGCCGGCCACGGCCTCGTCAGTGGAGAGCGAGCGGGCGCCCGCCTCAAGCGCCGCGTAGGTGACCGCCGCGTTCGTCGCGGGGCCGCCCGCCGCCATCGTGAAGTCCGTGGACGTCACCTTTAGCCCCGGGTCCGGCACGTGGTCGAGTCGGTGCAGCACATCCAGGGTCGTCAGCCCGGCGAAGAGAGCGGTCATGGGGACATTGTCGCACCCCGGGCGGGTGGGCGAGGCGCGCGGG
>NZ_ALCA01000080.1 GCF_000278725.1 Actinomyces sp. ICM47
ACAAGTACACCGGCTACGGGGCGATCGATCCCGGGAAGATGGCCAATACGGATCCGTCCCAGTACCCCGACGAAAACCCCCTAGCCCAAAAGGAAGGAGGATCCTCCCCCACAGTAGAAGAAGTACGCGACTACAGTGACGGCCTCATCTCCCCCTTCACCACCACGCTCCCCACCTCCTACGTATACCGAGGCCTCGACGAAATCGCCCTCTCCTCCACCCACAACGCACACCTCGGCACCAGCCCCCGCTACCACACCAAATAACCCCATGACACCACACACCACACCCACACCCAACCACCACCGCCACAACCACACCCCGCGCCACGACCGCACACATGCCATGGTCGGCTCATCGTGCAGGTGGTAGCCGACCTGCGAACAGGTCCCGCGGCACCCCACCAGCACCCGACGCAGTGGTGCCCCAACGCAGCAGTACCCCCGAGGCTGGGGCACCGGCGTCTAAGGAACCGTCACACACTGCGTCACCGGTGAGGACTCACGTCCGCTCGACTCGACCACGACGCTGACCGCCAGGCAATTCTCGCCGCTCACCGCCGTGGTCGTCAGGCTGTTGCGTCGTATCGTCTCGGCCACCACGTCCTCGCCCGGGCGCGTCAGCACATACTTAAACACCAGCTGATCAGACGAATACTGCGACTGCGACGGCACCTGCCAGCCCCACAGAATCTCCGAACCATTCGGCGTAGCCGTCACCTCCCCAACCGAATCGGGCAGCGCACCACCCGGATCACCCCCAGGGTCACTCCACTGCTCGGTCGTCGCCTCGACCGACGGCCCCTCGCCCGCGCCCAGGCGCACGCTGTGCCCCCCGCCCGTCAACATCGCGACAACCAGGGCCGCCGTGGCCAGCACACCGACGACAACCAGCACGGGAATCACCCACGCGGGACGCTTCGACTCGGAGTCGACCACCCCGCGACGATTCGTCGTCGAGTTACCCGACCAGGCCTCGTTCGACGAGGCCTGCTCCCCCTCCGAGAATCCCCTGCGGCGGGTGCGCGTACGCTCCGAATCCAGGAGAGCCGGCGTCGGAATCGACAGCGCCGAGGGAGGCCCACCGGTGGGCGCGACGACACTCAGCTTCATTTCCGTGACCGGGCGATGCATGTCGCGTTCGACGGTCTGCAGCGCATAACCGAGCGCCGCCGCCGACCCGAAACGCTCCTCAGGATCCAGACTCATCGCTCGACGCACGATGGCGGTCACAGCATCGGGCACGCCCGGCCGATCGATGCGCGAGACACGGCCCGACGCTGCCCTCTGCGCGACCGCCCTAGCGGTGTTATCACCGTCGGGTACCTCGAAGGGCGGGCGCCCCATCAGCAGCGTCCACAGCGTCGCACCCAGCGCCCACACGTCCTGCGTCGGATGGATACGCGCCGTACCCGCGATCTGCTCGGGCGGGGCCCACATGACCGAAAAACCATCGCGGCCACTGCGCGGATCTGTCCCCACATGCTCCGCTACACCGAAATCCGTCAGAACCGGAGAGCCGTAGGCATTCACCATGATGTTGCTGGGCTTGATATCACGGTGCACGAAACCCACACGATGCAGCATCTCCGCACCGCCACACATGCGGATGATCATCGACAGCGCCCGATCCGTCGACATCGGTTTCTGACGCACCTGATCCATGATGTTCGCGACCGGGCAGTACTCCATCACCAGGAAAGAGCGCCCATCTTGCGCGGTGCCCGCGCCGTACAGCTGCACGACAGCCGGATGCCCCGACACGAGCGCCATCACATCAGCCTCGCGGGCGATGTCCCCCTGCGCCTCAGACCCACGATCCAGGCGAGCGATCTTCACCGCGACATCACGACTGGGCATCTCCTGGCGGCACAGGTACACGTCCGCGAACCCACCCGATCCGAGGTATCGAATCCACTGGTAGCCGGGCAGCATCGGGGCAACCCCCACGTGCTCGTCTCTGTCACTCATCGTTTCCTCCTCCAACGGCGCGTGACGCGCGACAACAGGGACCGGCGCTGCCCGCTTGTCGCCAAGCGACGCGCGCGGCGACGCCAGCGCAGCGACTTGACCGACAGCGCGCAGCGCACGCGTGCGAACCACGACACGGACGACGCCCACTCGCTGCGCAGCGCACGCACGTCGCTCCACGCCTCGTCCACGTCCTCCTGGCGGGTGCCTGCGGCTGCAAAGTCCGCGACGTCCGCGCGGCGTGCGAGTGCCACCACACGGGGCACAGTGCCCGAGAACAGGGACCATCCCGGCACGCGGCCGTCCGTGACCATCCGCGCCGAGGCCTCGTTACCGGCGCGATCCACACCATCACCAGGGGTGCCGCGCTCACCAGAGCGGGCACCCGCGTGCGGTGTCGCCCACTGGGTCGACAGAACCCACGCCAACTCCTGGCGTGTCAGGTACGGCTGCACGACCACGCCTGAGTCGATGACGGTGTCGACCAGCTCTTCCCACGAGCCGCGCACCGCCTTCACAGCATCCGAGCGGCGGCGCACCGAGCGGCGGCGAGCCTTAAGCGCAAGAATCATCAAGGCAGGACCCAGTAGGACCAGCAACGAGGCGGACACCGCCCCGATCATCATCCACGGGATGTGCGAGCCACCCGGATCACGCGGATCCGCTGCCTCGTCGCGCGAGGCCGGGGGCAGTTCGACCGGCTGTTCCGGTGGCTCCGGAGGCTGCAGGACCTGCGGCTTGGGCACCGACTTGGGCCGATTCACTTCGGAGGCGGGCTTCTGGTCACGCGGCGGCGTCGGGTCGAAAGTCGCCCAGCCCACGCCGGGGAACTCCACTTCCACCCACGCGTGCATGTCCGCGCCCATGAAGTCGAGGCTGCCGGCCGTCCCCTCACGGTAGGCACCCACGACGACGCGCGCTGCGATGCCCTGCGAGTGCAGCATGAGCGCCATCAGGGTCGCGTACTGCTCGTCGTCGCCCACCATCGCCTCCGCGCTGATCATGCGCTGGATACGGTCCTGGGACGCGCCGGGACGCGAGCTGACGGCATCATCGTTGGAGTAAAACCCCGACGTGTGCAGGTACGTCTCAATCGCTCGCGCCTTATCCAGGTCAGAGTGGGCACCAACCGTGCGCTCGGCGGCCAGAGTATCGACGTCCTTCGGGACATTCGTGTCCCCACCCGCGTAATCGCGCGCGTCCACGCTGGCGAACTCCGAGTCCGTATGCTCCTCCGGCACCGTCGTATTCAGCGCGTAGGACATGTCCCCCGCGGGACCCGTCGTCAGTGCGGATTCGGTCCACAGGTTGTAGTTCAGGCCCTTCTGGCGGGCGGCGGCGTTCGGGTCCGAGGCCTCGAAACGCAGGACTGACACCTGGCCGATCGTGGGCACCCACGGCCCGACCAGCTGCGAGGTCGACACCGTCGTCTCGCTCTGGGCCGTCTCGGCGCTGCGTCCCGGGATCGTCGAGCCGACGCGGCGGTAGCCAGCCTGGCCGTCCACGTTCGTCGTTCCCATGACGAAGGTCGTCCCGTCGTAGACCTCCATCGCGCCCAGGCGCACGCGCGCACCCTTGGGCAGGTTGGAGACACGGATCAGGGAGCGCTCCTCCAGGTCCTTGTTGTAGTAGCGGTAGCTCGACAGCGGCGACGGGTATTCGCGCGCGTCCACGGGAGGTTCCACGACGTCGCGCCCGACGATACGGTCCGAGGCCGTGGGTCCCGCGAGGAGACCCGCGGGCAGGGCGACGGCGACCATCGCCGCCACCATGAGCGAGGCCATGCCCACGCGCCACCACACGTGCACGACCTGGCGAGAGGTGGCTCCCATCGTCGTCGCCGAGGAGGCATTCGACCCGCCGATCCCGATCACGATATCGGCACCCGCGCGTGCGCGGACAATCGCTGAAGCCCACGACCACCAGATGATCAACGCCGCCCACCAGGCGACCACCAGCACGGCACTGGGGCCGTGATGGCTGGGCCCCCACACGATGGCAATCACGCCGGAGGCGATCAGCGCACTCGAACCGGCGATGGGACGTCCGAGGCGCACGGTGAGCGTGCCAGCCACGACCGAGCAGATGAGGAGCGTCATCCACGGCACCAGCGCCGGTCCCGAGTACGAGGCCGCGGGCGGCGTCAGCGTCAGCAGGTCCTTCCAGGATTCGACCGCGCCGATGACGAGGGACTGCAGCGTGCGCGACGTCGGCACCACGCCCCAGAGAGTCGTCTCGCGCAGGGCCGCAGCCCCACCGAACAGGAAATGCGAGGCCACGACCGCGGCCGTGATCGACAGCAGGTCCCATCGCCACTTGGCCGACGCCCACGCCACCGTCAGGCCAACGACAACGCCCGAAGCCGCGGCGATAGCGCCCTGGTAGCCGCCGAACACCGTCTCGAACATGAGAACCGGGCCAACGAAGAGGAAGGCTAACACCATCAGCGACCACGCGGGCATCGTGGCGCGTGAACGCGAGGTTCCCGCTACCGTCTCCGCCCTCATGGAGGGGCGCGGGCGACGCGAAGAAGCCGAACGAACAGACGCGTTCACAACGACACCCCCCTGGAAATCAGCACCGGCAAATCCTCCAGCGACGGGCAGTCAATGATGACGCCCCGACTCATCCTGCGACGACGGCGAGCGCTCCCCGGAACCACTCGAATGACAGACACCGCCACGTCAATGGGCGCGATATTGGCCAGACGCGACGCCTCATCGTCACTGGTCCCCTCGCCCACGACAATGGACAGAGCGGAAATAGCGCCGCGTTCCATGACGCAGCGACGCACCACGGCCTCGAAATCACGCCGAACCGACACTTCCATCTCAGACAGGGCATCCAGCATCGCAACGGGCGAAGCGGTCGGAATCCACTCGTCCGACGTGTGCATCGACACCGTGCGCGCCTCCCCCGAGCCGGCGACCGCCAGCGACGCGGCGACCGACACCCCCATCTCAAAAGCGCGCCGGTCCCAGGCGTCACGCCGGGTATCCAGCAGCACCATGTGGTGCGATCGGTGCGTCTCCTCAAACTGGCGGACGATCAGGCGACCGTAGCGCGCCGTCGACGGCCAGTGAACCGCGCGCCGATCATCGCCCGGCTCATAGTCGCGCAGCGCGTGAAAAGACACGTCCGAGCTGGTCAGCTTCGCGCTCGCGACACCCTCGACGTCCATCTGCATGCCCGTCGCGTCAAAAGAAAAACGAATCGTCTGCGGATGCACATGCACGAGGATCGGGTCATCCCACTCGCGCACGCGACGCAGCAGGCCCAGGCCATCCATGCGCACAGTACGCGCAGGCCCCACCGTGATGACGCCACGACGCTTCGTCATGACGGAAAACGACTCATTCCACACCCCATTGCCGGAAATGGGGGGAACCAGGAACTCGCCACTGCCTCGTCCAATCGAGACCTCCACGAGCGTCGAACCCGCCCGACGCCCCGACCTGTTCGCCACGCGGATGCGACCAACCGCGACCTGACCAGCAACGATGCGATCGCTTTCCATCCGCAGCGACACGGACAACGGCGACGGTGAAGCAACCGACGCCACGGCGACCGCGAGCGCGACGCCGCCCATGACGGCTACGACGAAGCCCTCGATCCAGCCGACGGCGACTGCAGCTACAATGCCCGAGACGCTCGCCACGGACACGGCCCAGCCGGTGGTCGTCAGAGCGCACAGGCAGCGTGCGAACGCGGCGTACCCGGGGACCGAGCGCAGCCGGTCGAACACTTCACGCGACGCGCCTCGGATCTTTCGACGCAGTGTCATCGCGGCCTACCTCTCCGGCTCGCATACGCCGACGATACGAACATCCTTCATGAATGCGTCCTCGGAGTCCGCCTGTGTCGCGATCTTCGTGCGCGTCGGTTCCGCTCCCGTCACGCGTACCTTCTCCGTCCAGTTATCGACGTCGGAGCGGATCGTGCACACGTGGGGTTCCGACGAGGAGGCCCAGCTCGGGGCGCTGATCGTGAAGGTGTGGCAGGTGCCCGCGAAGCCGTGCTTCTCGCCGCCCTGGCAGGTTTCCTCCCAGGTTAGCTCCACGTCTAGCTTCGTCGTGAAGGTCGGTTCGTCGGTCATGATCGTCGAACCCAGGGCGTTGACGGCCTCGACCTGCGCGGTGTAGCGCGTGCCCTGGGAGAGGTTCCAGAACGTCTCCTCGGTCGCGTTGGTTGCCGGGTCGTGTGTCTCCGACCCGATGGTCACGTGGATCGCGCTCAGGCCCGGGTTTGCACCGATGGGATCCCAGCGAACGGTGGCGTTGGTCGAGCCAACGTTCGTCACCGACACGCCGACCTTGGAGGGCACGCCCGTCGGGGTTCCGCTCGCCGACACGGGATCCGATGCAGCCGTCTGGTTACGCATGCCCACACCCGTCTGGCAGAAGTAGAGCGTGCGCGTGTCCCAGCCGTCAACGTGGAGGATCGTGCCGTTCGAGATGGTCTGGCCGGTCACGCATGCGTTCTTCGTCCAGGCGTAGCGCAGTGTCAGGTCGGAGGCGCTAAAGCCTCGGCCGGGAACAACCGCCAGGCCATCGACCTGCAGCTCCCCCGCGGTGCCTGTGCCCGACACGGTCGGCGCGTCGAGCGCGAGCGGGACCGTGGCGATTCCCATCGTGGTGGTCGCGGGGGCTGACACATCGCCGTCCGAATTCTTCAGGGTCACCGACACGGGTACGGCGGTACCCGCCTCGACGCCGGGGACGTCGACACCGGTGGAGCCGGGATCGGCATCCACGGTCACAGAACCCACGGTCACGGAGGTCTTACCCCAGCCTTGGCCGCCGGAGTTGCCGAGCTTCCAGGACACGTTGACCGTCGCGTGCGAGGGATCCGTGCCCTCTCTGACCGGGTAGGCAGCGAGCTGGCTCGCCGGATCCGGCGGGCCATGCGGGCTGCCCGGGGTGGGTTCGGACAGCGGCGAGGGCGACTCCGCGCCGTTGTGCGCCTGGATCGTCACCGAGTAGGTGGCACCGTTCGTCAGGCCCCCGACTGTCACGGAGGTCTCGGTTCCAGCGACCGTGTGCGTGACGGGCTGGCTGCCCGAGGCCGAGGCGACGAACACCGAGTACGTCTGGATCGCGGACCCCTTGTTGGTGGGGGGAACCCACGACACCAGCAGCGCTCCATCTGCACCTTCAACCGTGGGGGCCGCCATCTTCTCGGGCACCGCGTCGATATGGACCTCCGGCGAGGCCGTGGACGGGTCAGAGTCGCCGGCTTCGTTGTGTGCCACGACCGTGAAGGAGTGCTTGACGCCGTTCGTCAGGCCCGTGACTTCGACGCCCGGGTCGGTCGTCGGGAAGGTCCGGCCGCTGTTCACGTCCATCACCGTGTAGCCCGAGATCGTGCCACCGTTCGCGGCACCCGCCTGGAAGGACACGAACGCGCTGCCCGGCCCGGTCGCCGTCGCGTTCACGTTGACGGGCGGATCCGGGCGGTCGAGCACCTTGACGACGACGCGGCCCTGCACGACGCGGTCCTGGTCGTTCGTCGCATCCATGACACGGTAGACGACGATCATGTCGCCGTGGAATCCGGCCTTGGGAGAGACCGTCAGGGCGCTTCCCTCGCCCGAGGCCGTGCCCTGGCCAATCTGCACCGAGGTGTCCAGGATGACGAGGGGGTCCGAGAAAGGATTCGTCGTGTAATCCGCCACGTTCACGGTCGCACTCTGACCCGCATTGACCTTGATGCGGGCGTCCGTCGTCGTCACCAGGGGCTTCGACGACTTCACGATCGTCACCGGAATATCCGCGTTCACGGCACCCGACCCGTCGTCGACGCTCACGGTGAGCGCGCCGGCCGACCCCTTGGGTTGGTCCTTCTTCCCC
This sequence comes from Actinomyces sp. ICM47, assembly GCF_000278725.1. Taxonomy (GTDB): domain Bacteria; phylum Actinomycetota; class Actinomycetes; order Actinomycetales; family Actinomycetaceae; genus Pauljensenia. The sequence continues at coordinate 7,820 of NZ_ALCA01000080.1, forward strand.
GATACTGTCAGCGTGTAGCCTTCCAGCGTGGCGTCCACCCCGCCGGGCACCTTCGTCAGGCGATACTCGAACGAGGTCTTGGCTTGGTCATCGGGATCATCAACCATCTGCGTCAGGTCGACCGTCACGGACTCCCCCTGGCCCACGAGGATCGGAGTCGGGGTCAGGCGCGGCGGCAGGTTCTTCGCCGACTGAATCGTGATCGGGATCGTCAGCGTCGAGGACAGAGCGGAAGCATCGTCCGGCGCGCCGTCACGCACCGTGAAAGACACCGACGCCCGACCCGACGCGTCCTCGGGAGCAGCGAGCGCCAGGTGCGTCGAATCCTGCAGCGTCGCCGACTCCAGAGCACCGCTCTTCGCCACCGAGGCCTCGTCCGTGATCATCGGCGAGCGCGACCGATCACGCACAAGCACGTAGTCATTCACATCGAGTGTCAACGTCGCACCGGCGCGCATTGCCACCGGGATCCGCGTCGTGTCCAGTCGAGGAGCCAGCAGGTCGGTGCCCGGCACCGTCACGACGGCGCTCGCGCTCAGGCCATCCTGATCCGTCACGGTATACACCACGAGGCGACGCTTGGCCTGCGGGGTAATCGACACCTTCTGCCCCACAACACTCACGCCCGCCCCATCGGCAGACACCGACAGGGCATCCGTCGTACCATCCGGGTCCTCGTCGTTCGCCAGCACCTGGACGTTCACTGGCTTCGAATCCGCGGGCAGCTCCGACACTGACACCACATCGTCGCGCGCCACCGGTGTGCGCAGCGGCGCGTCCTCATCAACCGTCACCGTCAGCTGCCCCTGCGCGCGACCGCCGCGCCCATCGAGGACCTGATAGGCGACAACAAACACGCCACTCGTCTCAGGGGCCTGGACCGTCACCGCGTCCTCCAGCACCGACACCGGCACCGACGGATCCGACACCGATATGCTCTCCGAATCCGTGTTGACCGACAGAGCGTCGCCGTCCGCATCCACGTCGTTACTCAGCACGTTCACGCTCACCGCGCGCCCCGGACGAACCGTCACCGAATCCGGCACAGCCGTCGGATTATGGTTCTGCGTGCCCGGAGGCGCAATACCGACACGCACGCGAGCGCGTCCCTGGAGGCCCAGGCGGTCCTCCACGATGTAAGAGAACGTATCCGTGCCCACCGCATCATCGGAGGGCGTGTACTCCAGCCACTCGGTGCCCAGCACCACGCTGCCCTTGGACGGCGGCTGATCAATACCCACCAGCGCCACCGAATCACCGTCGGGATCAATACCCGTCAGCGGCACGGGGATACGCGTCATCTGGCCAGACACAGCCCACGCACTCAGAGCCTTCGGCGTCGGCGCACTGTTGGCCGACGACGCGGCAACAATCTCGAAGGTCACCGTCGTTGTCGCCTTATTCCCCACCGAATCGACGACCGTGTACGACGCGCGCAGTACCCCGGCCTCGTCCCCGGCCTCGACGCGCACCTGGTTACCGGTCACGAACACCGTGCCCAGATCGCCGCCCGACAAAACCGTCACCGTCGGATCCACACTCAGCGACAGACCAATCGGCGAACGGTCGTTGGCCAGCACACTCACCGAGCCGACATCCCCGGCACGTACCTTCGCACTGTCCGGCGCGGCCTGAGGCGGCACATCCTCACTCTGCGCATCCGTCGGAATAACGCTCACCTGCGCCGTCGCCGACCCCGCGCCATTGGACACCGTATACGTAAACGACGTCACATCGGACAGGCCGCCCGGTGCCGTAATGCGCAGCAAGTGACGCTCAATCAGCGTCACCTCCAGACCCGACTGTTCGGGCACATCAATCGACTGCACGACCAGCACACCACCCGACGGATCCGTATCATTCGCCAGCGGCGCGATCAGCGACGCGCCGCCGCTGGGCAACACCGCCAAATCATCTTCCGCGACCGGCACCGCCGTCGAATCATCCGGCACCACATCCACGCGGATCACACCCATCGTCGTCGACGGACCATCCGACACCGTGTACGTGAACTGGAACGAACCCGACACCGATCCCGTAAACATCAGGGTGCCTCGTGACAGATCAGCCGTCACCGACGTACCCGCAGGTGCCGCACCCGCCGCCACAAGCGACAAGGAATCCCCATTCGGGTCCGTGTCGTTCGCCACCGGGTCAATCGTCACAGGCTCACCCACGCGCGCCACGTAGAAGTCCGCGCGCGCAATCGGAGGCACATTGCCCGACTCCTGCACGCTCACCTGCAGCTCGCCCACGCTCTCCGCGTGGCCATCCGACAGCGTCACGCTCAGCGACTTCAAGCCGGCACCCGAACCCAGGTCGCGCACCTGCACGGTTCCGTCCTCGGAAAACTGCGCCGCCATACCATCGGGAGCCGTCACCGACTTCAAAAAGAACTGGTCGCCGTCCGGGTCCACCCAATCCGACAGCAGGTTGTACTCCACCTGCGCGTTCGCCCCCAGCTTCACCACCGGGTGCTTGACCTGACGCGGCCCCTCATTGACCATCCACGGGCGGATTGTCACCGTCACCGTCGCGGTCGCCACCGCCAAACCGTCCGAGGCCTCGTAGGAGAAGGACGTCGACCCCTCCGTCTTCTCCTCCGGCACGTCCGCAATCTGCAGGGCGCGCCCCCCACGGGTACGCGCCACGGAACCAAACTCGGGCTCCGCGAGCGGGCGCGCCGTCAGCACGTCACCGTCGTCGTCCGAGTCGTTATCCAACACCGGCAGCAGCGTCGAACGACCCGGTCGGATACCGATTTCGTCGTCGACGGCAATCGGCGGCGTGTTCTTCTCGTTGCGCTCGGGTTCCGAGACCTGTTGGCGCTGGTCAGGTGTCGGAGTGTCCTCTTCCTTCTCCTCGGTCGGGTCCTCCTGGTCCCAGTTGTTGACCATGACCATGTTCTTATCGGGAAGCCACAGCGTGCCAGTTGTCACATCATTGAGAACGATACGCGTCCGATTCGTCCGGAACACCACTGACGACACCTTCGCCAGCTCGTCCACCGTCTGCTTCTGATTACGCGTCTTATCCTCGCACAGGCGCACATACGCGCCCGAACCCGCCCACGCCGCATACGAGCAGCCGCGATGGAACACCGGAGGAGCCGGCGTACCCTCCGCCTTCGATTCCGACGCGTCCTGACGCTCCACTCCCCTGCCGCTGAGCGGGACCGACACGAGTTCACTATCCGTCGCCAGCAGCACAGACGAGGCATCGTCGCCCGGATCCTGCAACACCGCGCCGCTCACATGATCCTCAGCGAGGTCACGCACCGACCCGTCGGGCATCACGAGCTTGTTACCACCCTGATCGTAGATGACAGGCTTATCACCCACAGCCGTGATCGACAAGGTGCCGACCGGCTGGAAACCCTTCACCATCTTCGTCTTCGTGCGCCACGCCTGTCCCTCGCGCTCCGCCGTCACCAGCGTCGAGGTCCCCGGCGCGTACGCGAACACCCTGCCCGAGCGCGACACCGTCACAACACCGTCGCCCACGTCGTTGGCAACCGCGCTCTCGCGCGTGAACGACATCGTCGCGGGTTCACCGGCGTCACCCACCCACAGGAGACCCTCATTCGGATCCAGAACCGCCAGCACCGAACCGCCCTGCACCTGCACGGCACCTTCCGGCAGGGTCACCGCCTGACCAATCGAAAAGGACGTCGGACGTACAGGCGATACCGTGCGCGTGCCCGCCTCCCCGAGCGTCACGTCACCGCCAGCCTGCCCAATATCGAAGGATGCCGACTTAACGGACACCGTGCCATCGAGCATCCGGGCGTCGTAATTCAGATGGCCCACGAGCTTGCGATCCTGATTGGTCACCCAGATACCGCCATCATCGACGCTGACCTGCGTGACCTCCACGCCTCGGGACATGAACGCAATCGTGCACAGGATCGCAGACACGAGCAGGACGGAAATGGCAGGCAGTCGCTTGGACCAGATCCTTCGCGTCTTGTGCCCCTTCTTCATGTCACTTCCTCAGTGTCGATGGCATGTAGCATCCGATGCCGCAGCAGCATCCGCAGACACCGGAGCGAATTCCCGAGGATACACACCGGCTAACCATATGGATAATAGCATCGTACATTCTACGGATACTTGGGAATTATCATCGCGCGTCAACGTTCTTTACGGCACGATCCCGCCACTCTGCCACATCTGGAGAACCTGACCACATCCTCTCATACCCGCGCATCGCCTACGCTACCCATCCACGACCTCGCCCCGGCCTCATCGCTTTCCCACGAGCAAACCGCAGATGGAGGCGGTGCGCGTTACGGTGGGTCCATGGCGAAAGAGAAGATCACCTACCGTTGCTCCGACTGCGGCTGGACCTCCCCCAAGTGGGTGGGCCAGTGCCGCGAATGCGGGGCATGGGGCACCGTCGACCAGGCGGGCGAGGTCACGGGCGGGCAGCGCGCCGCCGCGACTCCCCCACGACGCCCTGCGCTGCCCATTGGCGACGTGGACGGGGAGCGCGCCTCGTCGCGTTCCACGGGCGTGGGCGAGCTGGACCGAGTCCTCGGCGGCGGCATCGTCCCCGGCGCGGTGATCCTCCTGGCCGGCGAACCCGGCGTGGGCAAGTCCACGCTGCTGCTGGACGTGGCCGCCAAGGCCGCGCGCACGGCGGCATCGAGCGGGCGCGGCCCCGTCCTCTACGTGACGGGCGAGGAGTCGGCGGCGCAGGTGCGGGGGCGCGCCGAACGCATCGGAGCGCTCGAACCGAACCTGCTCATCGCCGATGAGACGGAACTCGGTATCGTCCTGGGGCACGTCGAGGCCTCGGCTCCGTCCCTGCTCATCGTCGACTCCGTGCAGACGATCTCCTCCGCCCAGGTCGAAGGTGGGGCGGGCGGCGTCGCCCAGGTGCGCGCGGTCGCCGCCTCGCTCATTCGGGTCGCCAAAGAATCCGACCTACCCACCCTGCTCGTCGGCCACGTAACGAAGGACGGCGGCATCGCCGGTCCACGCGTCCTCGAACACCTCGTGGACGTCGTCTGCCAATTCGAAGGCGACCGGCACTCACGTCTTCGCCTGCTGCGCGCCGTGAAAAACCGCTACGGCCCCACCGACGAGGTCGGCTGCTTCGAGCTGACCGACTCGGGGATCTACGGCCTCGCCGACCCCTCCGGCCTATTCCTGTCACGCACGACACGCGGCGTGCCCGGCACCTGCGCAGCTGTCTCCCTCGAGGGCCGCCGCCCGCTGCCCACCGAGATCCAGTCCCTCGTCGCCCCCTCGTCGGGCGGCTCGCCTCGGCGCACAACCTCAGGCGTCGACCACGCGCGCGTCGCCATGATCCTCGCGGTCCTGCAAGCCCGAATCGGAGCCGACACGTCGGGGGCCGACGTCTACGTGTCCACGGTCGGCGGCGCGCGCACCGTCGAACCCGCCATCGACCTCGCAATGGCCATCTCCATCGTGTCCTCACTCAAAGGCGTACCCCCGCGCGCCGACCTCGTCGCAGTCGGAGAAATCTCCCTCACCGGTGAAGTTCGTGCCTGCACCGGCACCCAGCGCCGCCTCGCCGAAGCCGCCCGATTGGGCTTCTCTTCAGCCATCGTCCCAGCTCAAGGCAGCGAGGACCTCGCCCGCGTCGACGGCATCACCGTGTTCACTGTCTCTGATTTAGCGACGGCGATTCGCGTCGCATTTCCTACAGACTCGCAATAATAGAAAGCAGACCTACTCATTCGGGAGGGAAGCACATTGACCTCAGACGCAGCGATCCTTCGAGAAGCACTGCGCGCGGTTGCGCCCGGCACCCCTCTTCGCGAGGGACTGGAACGAATCCAACGCTCCCACACGGGTGCCCTCATCGTCCTGGGCTACACACCCGAGATTCAGGCCATGTGCTCGGGCGGCTTCGACCTTGACGTCGCCTTCACGGCCGCTCGCCTACGCGAACTATGCAAAATGGACGGTGCCGTCATCATCGACCCCGACCTATGGCGCATCCGCAAAGCCAACGTCCAACTCTTCCCCGACCCCACCATCCCCACCGACGAATCCGGCATGCGCCACCGCACCGCCCAGCGCACCGCCCGCCAAACACACCTGCCCGTCCTATCCCTGTCCGCCTCCATGCGCATGATCTCCATCTACGTGGGCACCGAGCACCGCCTCGTCGAAGAACCCGAAGCCCTGCTCTCGCGCGCCAACCTGGCCGTGGACACCCTGGACCGCTACAGTCAGCGACTCGACGAAGTTTTGCAGACCCTCACGATCCTCGAAATGCGCGACAGCGCCACCGTGCGCGACGTCGCCACCGTCATGCAGCGCATGGAAATGATCCGCCGCATCACCTCCGAAATCACCGAATACCTCGAAGAACTGGGATCCGAGGGACGCCTCCTCGCCCTCCAAGTCGAAGACCTCATACGCGGATCCGCCTCCGAACGCGCCCTCGTCATGCGCGACTACATCCGCGACCCCGCCGACGTCGCCCGCGTCGAAGCCGAACTCACCTCCCTCGGCTCCGAACGAATCGTCGACCTGACCGCCATCGCGAACATCCTCGGCCTGGACGTGTACGAGGTCGCCGACCTCGACCGCGAAATCATGCCGCGCGGAGTGCGCGCCCTCTCCCTGGTCCCCCACCTGTCGTGGAATGCCATCAAAGCCGTGTCCGCGCACTTCACGAACCTGCCGCAGCTGCGGGCCGCCTCCATCGCCGATATCGAAGTCATCGACGGCGTCGGCCACTACCGCGCCCAACTCATCGTCGAAAACCTGGCCCACCAGGCCCAAGCCGTCGGCGCGGGCGTCGTCGGCTGGTAATCCCACATCGGGCGCTTGAACACCTACGCGACACCTGTCGCGGGCACTCACCCGACACCTGTCGCGGACACTCACCGACACCTGTCGCGGGCACGCGGCCACGGCCTCGTCAACGAGGAGAGCGCATCACCGAGCTTTCTGGGCTCCCGACTGAGCACCAGACTGAGCTCCAGCCTGCGTCCCAGCCTTCTGCCCCGACTGTGCACCAGACTGCGCGCCCGACTGAGGCGCGGGCGGAGCGGTGACGTCAGCGACGGCCGAGCCGACCTCGCGGCTCCCCTGCTGGATGGCCAGCTTGTACGTGCCCACCGTCGCAGCCTTGGCACCGCCCGCGGGAGGCGTACAACCATCCGCATACACGTAGCCATCCCAGCTCAGCCAACCGGACCACGTGCCCGTCGGGCGCAGCAGCAGGGTCTTCGCGGACTCATCATCCGCCGCGCAGCGTGCCGAATCGTAGACCTGGTGGCCGCCCGTGGACACCTGCAACGTGTAATTCGACAGGGACGTCGAGCAGGCGACCGATCCCCTGTTTTCGAGTGTCACCGACACGTACAGCGGTGAACCGACCGAGGCATCAGACGCCGTCGCGGTGACGGCGATGTCCTTGTCGAGGCACACCGGAATCTCAATCGCCGTGCCGTCCGTCAGCAGGCCGTCCGCGGTGACCTCCTGACCGCCCTTGAGCGTGTAACCGGAGGCATCGACCGTGCCCGACTGGACGGATTGCGTACTGGACTGCGGAACTGGATCCGAGGTGAATACGCCGATAACAGCGCGGACGAGAGCAACAACGCCCCACACGATGAGAGCCAGGATCAGAATCAGGCCAAGACCCGTGATAATGCGGCGGGGCCACAGGTTCACAGGTGGGCGCGGACCGCCTGACGACGTACGCTTGCTTCTACCCGATGCCGCTTTGGTGCCGCGCGCCTTTGTGCCAGCCGCCTTGGTCCCGCGCGCGGAGCGGGCACTTGCTGCGGTGCCGGCTGTTCTTTGACGTGAGGACGCGTTATTGCTTGACGTCGCACCCGCAGCGCGCGATGTGCGGTCTGCTGCGCGCCCGGAGGAGCCGCCCGACGGACTACGCCGGGTGGATGATCGCCTGGGGGAATTCTTACGCTGATCGGCCACGCCTCCACGATACCGGGCCGGGGCGCAACCGCGCTCGTAACTCTCGGAACGCGCACCACATTGACACCGACAAGCCGCACGGCGCGGGGCCACCCTGCGCGGCGCGGGCACCTGTAACAAAGCACCACAGAACCCGGAGAGCACAACTGCGACACCCCAACAGGAAGACCCAGCCCCGACGAAACGATACGGATAGGAAACAAACAGGCGGATAGGTTAACGCCTTCACGGATAGGAAAATAACCTATCCGCATGCTCACAACCTATCCGCGTGCCCACAACCTATCCGCGATGCCATCCCCTAGCCCCACCAGGCCAGCAGCAGCGATCAGCCGGGCACCGCGGCCGTTCAGGCCGCCGCGTTTCGCTTATTGGAGGTGGCTGCGTCGTCGGGGGTGATGACGCACCAGCGTTCGATGACTACGGCGATGACTACCCACACGATGCCGACGAGGGCGCTGACGCCGGAGCCAATCGCGTTGGACACCATGGCGGTGGCTTCGAGCTGCGTGAGGGAGACGCCCATGACGCCAACGAGGATACCCGACAGGTTGGCTCCGACCAGCGCGGAGGTACGCGCGAAGACGGCAACCCGCATGGCACCGATGGCGTCGATCCACGTGTCTTTACCGGCGCGCAGCCGCCGCACGGCCATGCCGGACCAGATGAGGATGGCCGTGGCCAGGGCGAACACGACGGCGGGACCGGGCGTGACGATCATGGGGGTTCCACCGGTGCGCATGTGCGCGAAAAACCCGACGAAGCTCAGGGCAGCACTCACGACGCCGACCAGCAGCACCCAGATGATCGCCAGCGGTTTCATTTAGCGCCTCTTGACGATGGGAATCGCCCCGGTCATCGTGGGGCGCACAACGACGCGGCGCAGAATGCCGGTGTGGGTGGCTTCGTCGTCGGGGATGGGGCCGACGGGCGTGTTGTCGGGCAGTCCGGGTGCCAGGATCGTGGAGCGACCGTCGGCGTGAATGGTGGCCTTGGGAGTGTCATCCTCGCGGCCGAGGCCCGAGCGGTCGTCGACGACGCGCACGTCGTGGGCGGTGCCGACGTTGAAGTTCCAGTCGGGCAGCTTGATCTCGGTGCGCGACTCTTGACGCTTGTCTTGGAATACGGGTGCCCACCGCGGCTTTTCGTCGCCGGTCGGCGTGTAGTTGCCCGAACCGATCCTTCGGGTCATGCGTCCGGCGGGCGAATCCGCGGGTACGGAGGAGACGGGGTGCCACGCGGGCTTGGGCGAGGCCTTGGCATCGCGCGCTCCTCTTGTGCCCCGGGTGGTCGGTCGGGGTGCGCTGGGCCGAGTGGGCGCGTTGACGGGTGCATCGGCTGCGAATTCCGAGGTATCGACATCCGGCTCGAGGTCGTCGCCGTAATCTATGTCGAAGTTCTGGTCGGCGCGGGCTGCCGACTGGGAAACCTGGGGCGCGGGTTCCTCGGGCACGTCCTGGCCGAAGTCAGTGTCGAAGCCGTATTCGGCGTAGGCGGCTGCCAGTCTGGCGCGGTCGTCGGTGTTGTCGAAGGCGCGGGACTGTTCGCTGTTCGCGGAGTTCGCGGAAACAGAATCCAGAGAGTCCCGGCGGTGCCACAGGCTGGCGCGCTGCGCGGAGCCGCTGTCCGTGAGTATGTTAGTGCCGGCGACGGGGGTTGGGATGGTGACGTCGCCCGCTGCGTCTTCGGTCGCCGCTTCAACGGGCGCGGGAGCTTCGGGTGTGTGGATTTCTGGGGCGAGGGGCGGTACCTCCTCGACCACAGGCCCGCCAGCCACAAAGCTGTCTGCCACAGCGTCATCGGCGAATGCGAACTCACCCGCGACGGAGCCTGAGCCAGACTTGGGGCTGGCAAGTTCCTGGGTCTGCTCGGCCATAGGTGCAGGGAGCGCGGGGATGGCAGTGGCCTCGACGGCGGTTCCGGGAGCCATCGGAGGTTCGCCGGTGGGTGCACCAAGATCGGCGAGGTGGCTGATTTCGCCGGTCAGGTTTTCGAGGAGTTCGCGCATGTCGGCACTGGCCTGTTCGACGCGTTGGGCGATGAGCCGGTCGGAGTCGGACATGACGGCGGCGGGGTCTTCGAGCCAGTCGTCGACGGCGTCGATGATGCCTTCGCGGTCGGGCGCGACGGCGAGCAGGTCGCAGACGCGACCGACGCCCTCGAGGACGGCATTGGCGTCGCACAGCAGCCAGGGAGCGAGAACGAAGGCACGTTCCTTGGCGCGCGGATGTGGCAGGGTGAGGGCGGGGTCGGAGGAAGCGAGGCCTTCGACCTGGATGATGTCGATGTCGATGGTGCGTGCGCCCCAGCGTTCGTGGCGTTCGCGGCCCAGCTCACGTTCGATGCGGCTGGTCTGGGCGAAAAGTTCGTCGGGAGTGGCGATGGCAGAACCGACGACGACGGCGTTCCAGTAGTCGGGCTGGGGTGCTTGTCCGGGGGCGAGGACCGGCTTGGTGCGCATGATCGGGGAGACGTCCTCGATCTGGAAGCCTTCCATGTAGGACAGGGCCTCGACGGTGTGCATGAGGGTGACGGGCACGTCGCCAAGGTTGCCGCCGATGGACAGGATGACGCGGCGGGCACGCAGGTGTGCGGGACGCGAGGCATCCTCGGCGCGGGGCGCGGGCGCTGCGTGGTCGCCGCTGCGCTTGCGGATGGGGGGCGCGTCCGTCTGTTGCGCGGGGCTGGGTGCCTGGGCGCGGCCGTATGCCTCGATCTCGCCTGTGAGCACGGAGCCGTCCTCGGCCTCGTAGATGCCCTTGAGGGACAGGGAGAGGGGCATGGCGTCGGTCTGGCCGCGGCGCTCGGTGACGGACACGTCGGTGAAGGGGTGGTCGATGGGGGCGTCCGGCTTGTGGACGGTGACCTCGGTGCCGACCACGCCCTCGTGGCTCATGACGTTCGAGGCGATGGTTTCGGCCAGGGTCTCGATGAGGTCGACGGGTTTGCCGGTGAGGACCGCCATGGTCTCGTCGGCGATGTCAGCGTAGGAGACGGTGGCTGCGATATCGTCGGTGGCACCCGCTGTCTCGACCCACATAACGACGTCGGCGCTGAAGCGCTGCTCCTGGCTGCGCTCGAAATCGTAGACGCCGTGGTTTGCCAGCGCCCCCAGTCCTTTGAGGGCGATGATGACGCGTCTGCTGCTCAACGTCGTTCTCCTTTCAGGCGATGGTGGCCGCGGTGGCCGCTACGTCGTGGACCCGCACGGCCCACGCGCCGCTTTTGACGGCGTGGGCTGCGATGGCGGCGCTGTCGGTGTCGATGTTGCCTCCGAGAGTCTTGACGAAACGCTTGCGCGACGCTCCGATAAGTACAGGGTACCCATAGGTGGTCAGGCGCGGCAGTTCGGCGAGAATCTGCCAGCACTGGTCGGCCGTGAGCGAGAAGCCGAGGCCCGGGTCAATAACAATTTTATCAGCTGTCACACCCGCATCAAGAGCATCGCGCACCTGGGTGTTGAGACGCTCAATGAGAGTCCCCACCAAGTCCTCGCCGTAGTCGAAATGTTCCCCCGGCATGCCCGGCAGCGCACGATAGTGTTGCACCACGTAGGCGCATCCCGACGCTGCTACGGCGGCGTTCATGTCGGGGTCCCAGCGCCCGCCGCTCACGTCGTTGATGATCGCCGCTCCGGCGTCCGCGGCCGCGCGAGCGGTTGAGGCGTGCAGCGTATCCACGGACACGATGATGCCGTCGCCCGCCAGCGCGGAGACGACGGCACCGATGCGTTCCCACTCCTCCTCGGGGGTGATGCGCGTGGAGTTGGGCCGCGTGGACTCCCCGCCCACGTCGATCAGGTCGGCACCGGCGGCTATCATCGCCCGGGCGTGCGCGAGCGCCAAGGTTACGTCCGCGTAGCGGCCCCCGTCGGAAAAGGAGTCGGGCGTGACGTTGAGAATGCCCATGATCGCCGCGCGCCCGGTCGGCAGGGCGAGGCCGCCCGGCAGCGCCGGAGGCACGGGAACCGGGGACGAGGCCGGGGCTGGGGGCAGGGGAAGCACGGACACGTCAGCGGCTCCCCGACAGGACGAGGGCCATCATCTCGGCGCGCGTGGCGCCGTCGCTCATGATGCCGCGCAGGGCGCTGGTCACGGTGGACGAGCCGGGCTTGGAGATACCGCGCATCGACATGCACATGTGCTCGGCTTCGATGACGACGATGACGCCCTGAGGATCCAGGACCTCGGCGATAGCGTCGGCGACCTGCGCGGTCAGACGCTCCTGGACCTGGGGGCGCCGCGCATAGCCCTCGACGAGGCGCGCGAGCTTCGACAAGCCGGTGACGACGCCGCCGCGCGGAATATAGCCCACGTGCGCGCGCCCGTAGAAGGGCAGGAGGTGGTGTTCGCACACCGAGTGGAAGGTGATGTCACGCACGAGGACGAGTTCATCGGTGCCCGCGTGGAACTGCGTACGCAGATGCTCACGGGGGTCCTCAAACAGGCCGGAGCACATTTCGCGCCACGCGCGTGCCATGCGGTCGGGCGTGCCGATCAGGCCTTCACGCTCGGGGTCTTCGCCGATGGCGATGAGCAGGTCGCGCGAGGCCTTTTCCACGGCTGCGGGATCGTAGGTCACTCCTGCTCCTCTTCCACACCCGAGGCGCCGATGACGTCAATCGGCGACACGTCGATTCCCTGCACGGGAACGGGCTTCCACTCGTCCTCGGCCTTGATACCGACCGGGTTGCCCAGGCGGGCACCGGGCACGGCCGCGTCGGCCTGGTAGTTCCACACGGGGCGCTCGGGGGCCTTGACGACGTCCTTGAAGATCTGCGCGAGCTGCGCCTCATCGAGGGTTTCTTCCTCCAGGAGGCGCGCGGCCAGGGTGTCGAGGATCGCGCGGTTGTTCGTCAGAATCTCCCAGGCCTCGCGCATCGCGTTATCGAGGAGGCGGCGGACCTCCTCGTCGATGATCGCGGCGGTCTCGTCGGAGAAGGCGCGCGGGCCTTCGCCGGACCCGTGGCCGAAGGCCTCGGTATCGGCGTCGCCGAGCTTGACCATGCCGATGCGGTCGCTCATGCCGTAGTCGGTGACCATCGCGCGGGCCGTCTTCGTGGCTTGCTGAATGTCGTTGGCGGGGCCGGTCGACGGGTCGCGGAACACGATTTCCTCGGCGACGCGCCCACCCATGCTGTACACCAGGTCGTCGAGGAGCTGGTTGCGGGTCTTGTTGAAGCGGTCCTCGGTGGGCATGACCATCGTGTATCCCAGGGCGCGACCGCGCGGCAGGATCGTCACCTTCGTGACCGGGTCCGTGTAGTTCAGGGCGGCGGCGGCCAGGGCGTGGCCACCCTCGTGGTAGGCGGTGACGGCCTTGTCGTGGTCGTTCATGACGCGCGTGCGCTTCTGCGGGCCGGCGATGACGCGGTCGATGGCCTCGTCGATGGCGCGGTCGTCGATGAACTGCATGTTCGAGCGGGCGGTAAGCAGCGCGGCCTCGTTGAGGACGTTTGCCAGGTCTGCACCCGTGAAGCCGGGGGTACGCTTGGCGATCTGGCGCAGGTCAACCTGCGCGGTGAGCGGCTTGCCCTGAGCATGCACCTTGAGGATCGCCTCTCGGCCCTTGAGGTCCGGGGCCTCGACGGCGATCTGGCGGTCAAAGCGGCCGGGGCGCAGCAGCGCCGGGTCGAGGATGTCGGGGCGGTTCGTGGCGGCGATCAGGATGATGTTGGCGCGCTCATCGAAGCCGTCCATCTCGACGAGGAGCTGGTTCAGGGTCTGCTCGCGTTCGTCGTTGCCGCCGCCGATGCCGCTGCCGCGGTGGCGGCCCACGGCGTCGATCTCGTCGACGAAGATGATGGCCGGCGCGTTCTTCTTGGCGCGCTCGAAGAGCTCGCGCACGCGCGAGGCACCCACGCCCACGTAGAGTTCCATGAACTCCGAGCCGGAGATCGAGAAGAAGGGGGCCTTCGCCTCACCGGCAACGGCCTTGGCCAGCAGGGTCTTACCAGTTCCGGGAGGACCGTAGAGCAGAACGCCGCGCGGGATGCGCGCGCCCACCTTGTGGAACTTGTCGGGGGATGCCAGGAACTCGCGAATCTCCTCGAGTTCTTCCACGGCCTCGTCCTCACCGGCGACGTCCGCGAAGGTGACGTCCGGGCGTTCCTGGTTGAACTCCTTAGCGCGCGAGGCCGTGAAACCGCCCATCATCCGCGAACCCGACATGGAGCGCATGATGAAGTAGAACGCGCCCATGAGGACCAACAGCGGGACGATCAGCTGGAACATAGCACCCAGAGCGCTGGACTGGGGACGCACCGCGTTCCATCCCTTCGCGGGGGCCTGCTCGGCGACCGTGTCCAGGATGTCCTTCGTCTGAACGTAGGAATACGTGAAGTAGACGTTCTTGCCCATGTTCGTCGTCGGATCGCCCGCACCGGTGCTCTGATGCTGGTAATCCTCACTCAGCGTGAGGTTCACCTGCTGGGTGCCCTCGTTGAGGACGACCTTCTCGACCGTGGTTCCCGAGATGAGCGCCATGCCTTCGGACGTCGAAATCGACCGCGGTTGGAAGGCCTGCCAGAGGAACCACCCGCCCACGATGAGGATGACGAGGGGAAGCGTCACCCAAGTCCAGCTCGGGCGCTTAATCTTCGTCTTGTCGTTCACGTATGCCCCTTAGAGGTTCCGAAGTTGTCAGTTGGAGTAGACGTGCGGCTGCAGCGTGCCAACGAAGGGCAGGTTGCGGTACTTTTCCGCGTAATCCAGGCCGTAGCCGACGACGAATTCGTCGGGAATGTCGAAGCCCACGTACGCCACGTCGATGTCGACCTTCGCGGCGGCGGGTTTGCGCAGCGCGGTCGCGATGTTAACGGAGGCGGCACCACGCCCCTGCAGGTTGGCCTTCAGCCAGGACAGCGTCAGACCGGAATCGATGATGTCCTCAACGATCAGAACATGGCGGCCCGCCACATCCTGGTCGAGGTCTTTGAGGATGCGCACGACGCCCGAACTCTTGGTGCCCGACCCGTAGGAGGAGACGGCCATCCAGTCCATTTCGATCGGGGTGTGTAACTTACGCGACAGGTCTGCCATAACCATGACGGCCCCTCGCAGGACGCCGACGATGAGCAGTTCCCGACCCGCGTAGTCGCGGTCAATCTGCTCGGCCATCTCGCCGAGCCTACGGTCCATGTCCTCGGCAGTGACGAGGATTTCCTTCAGATCGTTTCCCATGTCGGTGGCGTCCACCGTGTCCTCTTTTCCTATCGGCGCTCCGCGAGCGGTTGCACTATAAGCGTGCCATAAGAGCAGGTGTTTGTGCTCAAAAGGCATCTATTCTCACTGTCAGCGCAACACCGTGTGGTCACGCTTGCCCGCTCCGAGCGCCCGAGGGAGTCGGCATGCGTCCTGCGCACACCGCGACCTCCACTGACAAACTTCCGCACGCACGCGTGCGACCGAGCGGGTGGGATCGCAGCGACGAGGCCTCGGCAGGCCTGAGCATCATCCGCCGTCTCGGGTCGGCTCGGGAGAGCGCGCCTCGAAGAGGATACGGGCCTGCGTGCCGCGACCGACGCGCGTGGCCCTGCCGCCCGGCAGAGGGATCGGCCCCTGCCCCCTCCAAGCAACGATCAAGTCGTCGAGGGCGTCCACGTGAACCCCCGACAATAAGCGGATTCCTGCCCGACTAGCCACCTCGCGCAGCGCGCGGGCGCGCACGGCCCGGGGAGCGCCTGACACCTCGGACACCACCAGGGCGAGGCTCCCTTCCCCTGCCAGGGACGCGGCCTCGCAGCTCACAGCCAGGAGGCCACGCGTCCACTCGCTCAGGGCGTCGTCGTCGGCCGCGCACAGGGCGGCCGTGCGGGCGAGGGCCGGCACGGGGTCCACCCCCAGGGCCGAGGCCAGGGCAGGGATCGCGCTATGACGCACAGCGCTGCGACGCAGGGCACTGCCATCGGCGGCACGCCAGGGTCCGTCGATGGCGTTCGTCGGATCCTCGAGAG
>NZ_ALCA01000081.1 GCF_000278725.1 Actinomyces sp. ICM47
CCACGCGCGGTATTCGCTGGACGGTCCACCCGCCGCACGCTCACCGCTGCGTGCCCCGGCCTCGTTCTCAGAACGCCGGGATAACCGAGCCGTCGGGCCAGGTCTGCTCAATGTACTGCTTGACCTCGGGAGAGTGCAGGAGCTCCTCAAGCTTGGCGATGGCCTCGGCCTTGTTCGACCCGTTCTTCCACACGAGGACGTTCACGGCCGGGTTATCGACCGGAGACTCCACGACGAGCGCGTCGGAGGAGATGGACTTGCCGCCCTCCTGGGCGAAGTTGCCGTTGATGACCGCGTAGTCGAAGTCATCGAGCGAGCGAACCAGCTGCGGACCCTCAACCTCACGGAAATCGAAGTTCTTCAGCTTGGTGACGGTGTTGATGTTGACATCGCCGTCACCCTCGGGGATGGACACGAGGCCCTGCGTGGCCAGGAGCTGGAGCGCACGCGACTGGTTGGAGGTGTCCGAGATGATGCCGATCGTGCCGCCGTCGGGTAGCTCGTCGAGCGACTGGTGCTTGTTGGAGAAGATGCCGAGCGGCTCCAGGTGGATGCCCGCGCCCGCCTCGAAGTCGTAGCCGGCCTGCTTCTCCGCGTTCTCCAGGTAGGGGACGGTCTGGTAGAAGTTAGCGTCAAGTTCGCCGTCGTTGAGGGCCGTATTGGGCTGGACGTAGTCGGTGTACTCGACGACCTCGAGCTTAATACCCGCATCCGCGGCCAGGTTGTCGTTGATGTAGTTCAGGATCTTCGCGTGCGGCGAGGGGGTCGCGCCGACCTTCAGGGTGTTGACGTCGGAGGGGGTGGAGGAGGTGGAGCCGCCGGAACAGGCCGCCAGGCCCAGGGAGGCAACGGCCGCCAGCGCGAGGGCCGCGACAGAGCGATGACGCATGATGCTTCTCTTTTCTGTGTTCTTCGATGGGATGGGACGAGGCCGGGGTGGCCTCAGGTGGATGAGATGGTGTCCGCGGTTTCTCAGCTTCTCAGCGCGCGCGGTGGTCGAGACGACGCGAGATGAAGTCGCCGATCAGCTGGATGACCTGGACGATCACGATGATCGCGACGACGGTTGAGATCATGACATCGTCCTGCCATCGGTTGTAGCCGTAGTTGATGGCCATCTGGCCCAGGCCGCCGCCGCCGACGGCACCCGCCATCGCGGAGTAGCCGATGAGGGTGATCGCCAGAGTCGTGATCGACTGGACGAGGGCGGGCATGGCCTCGCGGATGAGGACACCCCAGCGGATCTGGCGGTTCGAGGCACCCATCATCTGGGCGGCCTCGACTTTGCCGGGGTCAACGGCCAGGAGGTTCGTCTCCACGAGTCGGGCGAAGAAGGGCGCGGAGAGGATGACGAGGGGCACGACGGTGGCCAGCGATCCCGTGGACTTGCCGACGATCGCCTTCGTGACCGGGATCAGCATGATGATGCCGATGATGAAGGGCAAGGAGCGCACGATGTTGACGACGAAGGACACGGCCTGGTAGACGCCCTTATTGGGGGTCAGGCCGCCCTTGCCGGTCTGGACCAGGAGGAGGCCCAGCAGCGTGCCGATGATGACCGCGAACAGCGTGGACAGGCCCGTCATCATGAGGGTTTCAAGGATCGCGGGGACAAACTTTTGGGTCAGTGCCGGGTTGTCGAACCACGTCGGGTCGCCCTTGCCTGTGGGCACGAGCGCCTGCGCGGCGGCCTGCGCGGTTACACTCGCGAGATGTGCGGTGATCATTGGTCCCTCACTTCCGCGTGGACGTTGTTCTTACGCAGCTGCGCGATGATCTTGTCAGCGTGGTAGGCGGGGACGGTCAGGGCCAGGCGGCCAACCTGCACGGATCCGAGGGATTCGAAGGTTCCCGCGGTCACGTCCGCGCCCATGGACGAGGCGAGGTGCAGCACGGTCGCACCCGTGGGCACGCCCGGGTGCGAGGTGAAGACGACGTCGAGGAGGACGCTGTTCTTCGTGTGGCCGTCAAGGGTGGCAGCACCCTCGGCGGTCGACTCCGATTCAACGAGCGGCATGGGAACCAGCTCGCGAGCAAGCGGGGTCCCCGGGTCGGCGACGACCTCTTCGAGGGTGCCTGTCTGCAGGACCTTGCCGTGGCCGAGAAGAGTCACGGAGTCGCAGATCTCTCGCACGACGGACATCTCGTGGGTGATGATGACGACGGTGACGCCGGCGACATCGCGGATCTCGCGCAGCAGCGAGAGGACCTGCGCGGTGGACTCGGTGTCAAGTGCGCTGGTCGGCTCGTCGCACAGGAGCACGGCGGGTTCATCGGCCAGGGCGCGGGCGATGCCGACGCGCTGACGCTGACCGCCGGACAGCTGGGATGGATAGGAGTCGCCGCGGCCCTCAAGGCCGACGAGCGCGAGGAGTTCCTCGACGCGCGCGCGGCGCTGTGCAGCGGGGACGCCCGCCAGCTTGAGGGGGTAGCCGATGTTCTCGGCGGCGGTGCGCGCGTCCAGAAGGTTCGCGGCCTGGAACACCATGCCAATACGGCGACGTGCGGCGCGCAGTGGCTTGCCGGACAGGGCGGCCAGGTCGTGGCCGTCGACGACGATGTGTCCCTCGGTGGGCTTCTCGAGGGCTGTCAAACACCGGATGAGGGTGGACTTGCCCGCGCCGGATCGACCGACGATGCCGTGGATCGAGCCGCGGTCAACGTGCAGGTTCACCCCATCGAGTGCGACGACTTGGCCGCCGTTTTTCACGGGGTAGACCTTGGACACCCCGGTGAGGTCAATCATGAGCTTCTCCGTTACTGGGCCGTTTGGCCCGCACAATCAGCATATGGGGGCGTTGTACAGGCGCGCACGGCATGCCGTTACAAAACTCCGTATCGTGGTTAAACCCTCACTGATCGGCCCACATAGTGGCTGTAGTTACGCAGAAAACTCCCTATCCGGCGCAAGCAATGCCCGCGAGGGCCGCCGCCCACGAGGCCGCCCACGTACCCAGCGCGAGGGCCAGTGCTCGGCCCCGGAAACCATCCCCCCACAGGGTAACCGCGTCCAGGAGCGCCGTCGAAAACGTCGTGAAACCGCCTAGGAAGCCCGTGGACACAGCGGGCATGAGCGCGCCCGGCACCAACTGGGTGGCCGCGCCGGCCAGGAAGCAGCCGATCACGTTCACGACGAAGATACCGAGCTTCGCGGCTGCCGGGTCACCCCACGACGACAGGGTGCGCTGCACGCCCCGGTCCAGCCCAAAGCGCGCGCACGCGCCCACACCACCCGCCAGGGCCACACCCAGGAAGGTCCCTCCCGTCATGCTCGGCCCTCCTCGTCATTGACGGATGCCGCGGAGACCGTTGAGGCCGCTGACGGTCCGCACAGCCACTCCCCCACGCGTACACCCGCCCACGCGGAAGCTGCGCCCAGGGCGAGGAGACCAAGGGACTGAGAGACGGCCTCGACAACTCCATTGAGCGACGCGTACCCCACCGACGCGACGATGTACGTCCCGTACGTCGTGAACGCGCCCGCAAAACCGGTGCCGATCAGGAGCTTCCACGTCTTGAGCGACGCCGGATCGCCCACGCCGCGCGCCAGGCGTCCCGCCACCCACGCGGAGAGCGCGCCCAGCAGGAACGCGCCCACCACATTAACCGTCAGCGTCGACCACGACAGGAAGAGGCCACGCACGGGAGATGCCTTCGCGACCTCATCCAGTCCCGCGCGTGCAGCCGTCCCAGCGACCCCGCCCACGAAGACCGCCAACCAGTCGGGCACTCGAAATCTCGTCATGTCCCCCACTGTACGCCCGTCGAGCTACCCGCCCGGGGAGGCGGATCCCGGGAGGCGGCCACGGCCTCGTACACTGGGCGCATGACGAACACCGGACGATTCGCGCCCTCCCCCACGGGCGACTTCCACCTGGGCAACCTGCGCACCGCGATCCTCGCGTGGGCGTGGGCGCGCACGACCGGGCGGCGTTTTGTCCTGCGTATCGAGGACATCGACCGGGAACGCGCGGGGTCCGCTCAGCGTCAGATCGAGGACCTGGAGGCGATCGGCGTCGACTGGGATGGCGAGCCGCTCATCCAGACGGCTCGGGCCGGTGCGCACGAGGCCGCCCTGGCATCGCTGAGCGCGCGCGGCCTCATCTTCGAGTGCTACTGCACCCGCCGCGACATCCGCGAGGCTGCCTCCGCACCGCACGTGCCGCCCGGCCACTACCCGGGGACGTGCCTGTCGTTGAGCGAATCAGAGCGCGACGCGAAGCGCGCGGCTCTGGCTGCATTGGGGCGCAAGCCCGCGCTGCGACTGGCCGCCCCCTCACCCGAGTGGACTGTGTTCGACGAGCTGCACGGCTCCTACACCGGACCCGTCGACCACTTCGTCGTGCGCCGCGCGGACGGCGTGCCCGCGTACAACCTGGCGGCCGTCGTCGACGACGCCTACCAGGGGGTCGACCAGGTCGTGCGCGGCTTCGACCTGCTCTCTCAGGCACCCGCGCAGGCCCAGCTCGCGCACCTGCTGGGCGCTCCCGAGCCGACCTACGCGCACGTGCCCCTCGCGCTCGCGCCCTCGGGGGCGCGCCTGGCCAAGCGCGACGGCGCGGTCACTCTCTCAGATTTACGAGGCCTGGGCTGGTCCACCGCGGATGTCGTGGCCTTCATTGGGTCTTCCCTGGGAGTACCCGGGGCGCGTTGCGCCTCCGATATCGCAGATGCACTGGGGATTGAGGGGCTGCGTTCCTTGCCGACCGAGCCGTGGGTCGTGACGCCGCCAAGCGCGTGACGCGTCGCAGCGCGCTATCCCACCGGTCACAACTGTCGCCGCAGTGGTCGGCGGATACGGAAAAAGCACTCCCGCAGGAGTGCTTTCTAAAATGCAGAACCCCCGCCGGTGGATCGCACCGAGGGGGGCCGCTGCGCGCCCGAAGGGACTCGAACCCCCAACCTTCTGAACCGTAATCAGATGCTCTATCCATTGAGCTACGGGCGCTTTGCCGTTTGGCTGAGCATAAGCTTACACGCTTCTCGCCGAGATGCAAAATCAAATGATATGGCTTGAAGCACACTCTAGTTTTGCATCCTGTGGCCGACCGAAAACGAGCAGCATATACAGAGATCCTCCGCGCACCCGGCAGCGCACCCTTATCCTTGCTGCATTCCTGCCCTGGGGAGGTTCGGATGATACCGTCACGCGGAGGACCGGCCACCAGCATACACGTTTTCCGCCCCCCGCGCGCAGCCGCTCCGCCACAAACACACACAAGCGCGCGACATCATGGCAGAACCGGCCGCCCCTCAGGACGCCGCCGATTCAAGAGCGCACAACCGTCTGGCATTCACGCAGCCCCGCTGTCACGTCGACTCACGCAGCGACCCCTGACCGCGCGGCTGCGACGCGCGTCTTACGCTGGGAGGCATGAGCGACATCATCATTCCCGGCGTCGGCTCGCTGCAGCCGGTGCCCGCCTTGGATCATCTAGACCTGCTCGCGCCTCCGGTCGCGCGCGCACTCACCGCACTGGCCGAGCGCGGGGTTGCCACAGCCTCGTCGGCCCTCGTCGTCGCGATCGACCCCGAGCTAGCGGACACGGAGGTCATGACCCGCGAGTTCGGCATGGACCTGGCGCTGTCGTCGAACTGCATCCTGGTGGCGGGCAAGCGCGTCGGCGAGGAACGGATCGCGGCGTGCGTCGTGCGCGCGACGACGAACGCGGACGTCAATCACGTCGTGAAGAAGCGCCTCGACGTGCGCAAGGCGAGCTTCTGGCCGCAGGACCGCGCCGTCGAGGCGTCGGGCATGGAGTACGGCGGGATTACGCCGGTGGGCGTGCCCAGTTCATGGCGGCTGCTCATCGATTCGGCGTGCGCGTCGGGCTGGAGCTGCATCGGCTCGGGTCTGCGTCGTTCGAAGCTCTTCGTGACGGGCGAGGTCCTTGCGGCGCTCCCGGGCGCGGAGATCGTCGAGGGCCTCGGGGTCTAAGCACGTCGGGTCGAGGCCTGGGGTCCGCTCCGCTCTCCCCCGCCGTTTCACGCGCGTTTCACGGGGGACGAGGCCGGGGCGCGGCAAGGCGATAGCCGCACGATTGACGCCCGCCAGGGAACCCCCAAGGCCTGGCAGCAGTGCCCGCGGGCGGCGGCAAGGCCTGGCCGCTCACAGCAATAAGCGCCGCCCGATTGGAGGCCGCCGCGAGGCCTGCGGGGCCTGGCCAGTGCACACAGCACGACAACCGCCGCCGGTGTGACGGGCGCCGGAGGGTCCGGAGGGCACGGGCGGGCTTCGAGATCGACCACTCCGAGCGAAGCTCGCGTGTGGCGATCTCGCGGGCGGCCGGGCCCGAAGGCGCCCGGGAACACCAACGGCGCCACAAGCAACAAAAACCCCGGAACCTCAACAGGTCCCGGGGTTAGCGGCGGAGGATGGGGGATTCGAACCCCCGAGGGCTTGCACCCAACACGCTTTCCAAGCGTGCGCCATAGGCCACTAGGCGAATCCTCCGTGCACATCGTGCCGGACAATCATAAGCAATAAACACCCCGCAGCGCCAATCCAAGCCAATGGGGCACGTCACAGCACGCCGAGTCACGCGCATGCCACCTACGCCAGTGCATACATAGTGAGTATGAAGAACACGACGAAGGCGTCGTAAATCAGCGCGGCGAGCGCCTCGCGCGTGCCGATCCGCCCGGGGAGTTCCTGCGCTCTGATGAGGGCGATGATCGCCAGGACCACGCTGATGATGAGCGTAATGCCCATCCCGGGGATGCTGAAGACCGCGAACCACAGGGAGGTGCGCGCCAGCGGGTTGGTGATTGGCTTGGGCGATGTGTAGCCGCCGCCGGCGAACACCTCGTACGAGTCGACGTATTCGGTGCCGGGGAAGGGGGCGGTACCCGCGTTGGTCGCGTCGTGTGTGGCTGACATGTAGGCGTACGGGTCGACCTGGTCCGAAGAAAACGGCGAGGCCGGGTATGAAGCGCCGGGATACGGAGTCGCGCCCGGGTACGCGGCCGTGGCTGGGTACGAGGCCGTGGCTGCCTTCCCCGAAGGCGCGCCGCTGGGGGCGGGGGTTGGATAGGGTGCCTGTGCGCTCATGCGTCCACTATCGCATAACGAAAGGGGCGTCCACCACACTTTGTCGGCGCATGCGCGTTTTCAGCGTCAAAATGCGCAGGTCAGTAGATGAACGCGCTACCCTGTTGTTCCGACCGGTACGGCCATCCCGCCCATCAACTGATCGGATTTGTACGCTTATGAGCGAAACGAAGACCTCGCTGTTCCGTTGGAAGCTTCACGGTAACGGTACGTCCATTAATCCCGGTGACGTCGTCCTCCCGGGTGAGCGACTGTCGTGGCCGCGCACTATTGGCATTGGCGCCCAGCACGTGGTTGCAATGTTTGGTGCGACGTTCCTTGTTCCGTTGTTGACTGGTTTCCCGCCGTCAACAACGCTTTTTTTCACCGCGATCGGCACGCTGCTGTTTTTCCTGATTACGGCGGGTCGTCTGCCCTCGTACCTGGGGTCGTCCTTCGCGCTGATTGCGCCGATCCAGGCAGTGTCGGGGACCTTGGGTTCTTCCTACGCGCTCGGCGGCATCATCGCCGTGGGTGCGACTCTCGCGCTCGTCGGCCTGATCGTCCACTTCGCGGGCGTGCGTTGGATTGACGCGGTGATGCCGCCGGTGGTGACGGGCGCGATCGTGGCGCTCATCGGCCTGAATCTGGCTCCCGCCGCGTGGAACTGGGTGAAGCAGGGACCGATCACGGCTGTCGTGACGATTGTGTCGATCTGCCTCGTGACTGTTCTCTTTAAGGGGATCCTCGGCCGCCTCTCCATCCTGATCGGCGTGTTGATCGGCTATGCGGCCGCAATTTTCCAGGGGCAGGTCGACTTCTCGAGCGTCGGTCAGGCAGCTTGGATTGGCTTCCCCGAGTTCCACACCCCGGCCTTCTCGGTCTCGACCCTCGGCCTGTTCCTGCCGGTTGTGTTCATCCTGGTTGCTGAAAATGTCGGCCATGTGAAGTCCGTGTCCGCGATGACGGGCGAGAACATGGACGACCTGACGGGCCGCGCGCTGATGGCGGATGGCCTCTCGACGATGCTGGCCGGCAGTGGCGGCGGTTCGGGTACGACCACCTACGCGGAGAACATCGGCGTGATGGCGGCGACCCGCGTGTATTCGACGGCGGCATACATCATCGCGGCTGCCGTTGCCCTGGTCCTGTCGATGCTGCCGAAGTTCGGTGCCCTGATTGCGACGATTCCCCCGGGCGTGCTGGGCGGTGCCGGCACGGTCCTGTACGGCATGATCGGCATGCTGGGCGTTCGCATCTGGGTGCAGAACCGCGTGGACTTCTCCAACCCTGTGAACCTGAACACCGCCGCGGTCGCTCTGATCGTCGCGATCGCGAACTTCACGTGGAACGTGGGCGGGATGTCCTTCGAGGGCATCGCTCTGGGCACTGCGTCGGCTCTGGTGATCTACCACGGCATGCGCCTGATCTCGAAGCTGCGCGGCACGAACCTGGAGGCGGCGACGCCTGCGTCGGCTCCGTCGGGTTCGGAGCTGGAGGGTGAGGCGTATTCGAAGCGCCACCGCTCCCCCACGCCGCGGGCTGACGCCTGATCTGACGCTTTCATTGACGAGGCCGGGGCTCAGCCACTCGCTCACCGCACGGTGAGGGGTGGGTCGGGTCCCGGCCTCGTTTATTCCTCTAAATTCCACACACACTCAGTCGCTCATACCACCGCCACCGCGCAGTTCGTCGAGCATGCCCGCCGTAATAATGCCCGAGGGCAAGGCAACGACGGCGACGCCCATGAGCGAGGAGATCATGGCGATGGTGCGCCCCACGTCGGAGGAGGGGTAGAGGTCGCCGTAGCCGACGGTCGTCAAGGAGACGACAGCCCAGTAGACGGCGTCAAAGAACGTGTTGAAGGTGTCCGGCTCGACATTGAAGATGACGAGGGCGCTGACGAGGATGTAGCCGATCGCCAGGCAGAGGACGGCGAGCAGCGCCTCTCTTTGTTTCTCGAAAACGGCGGCGATGGCTGAGGCGCCCTTCGAGTAGCGGATGAGCTTGAAGGCCCGTAGGGAGCGGAAGAGGCGGAGGACTCGCAGCGTGCGTAGCGCGTCGTTGAGGGCGTTGAAGACGGGCAGGATCGACAGCAAGTCGATGATCGCCATCGGCGTGAACGGGTAGATTACAAAAGACAGCATGCCTTTTTGGAGCTTCAGGTCCGCCGTGACCCATCGGACCAGGTAGTCGATGATGAACACGAGGACGCACCCATACTCGATTGTCTCGAGGATGGGGCTGGATTCTTTGAAGCACAGGGGCAGGAGGCTGGCGATGATGAGGACCGTCATGACGCGCCCGCACCACATCGCAAGGCCTTCATCGCCGTTTAACAGGTTGTAGAGCCGTTGTCGCACCTGCGACCTCCTCACTGCGCGCGCCCGCACCATTGCCGACATAACGCACTGTACCACCGCGGTCACGCCGAACATATGAGTGACACATCCTCAACCTGACAGAAAGTAGACATAGAAATCATTTCCCCCTAGGATCATATACATGGCAACGAATACGTCATCCCTGTTCACTGCCCTCGTGGGCGCGGAACTGCGGGTCTGGAACTCGCTCGAGGCCGCTCTCACGGAGGCCGGAAACCCGCTGTCACTGGGTCGCTTCCTGGTCCTGCGCACGGTCCGGGATACCCGGGCCTGCCGCATCCAGGAGGTGGCGGAGAGCCAGGGCATCACGCTGGGCGCAGCCTCGCGCCTCGTGGATCGTCTGCATCGTGACGGTCTGCTGCACCGCACGCCCTGCGAGCACGACCGCCGCGCCATCATCCTGACTGTGACGGACGCGGGCATCGACCACCTCGCGAGTGCAGAAACCATCGTCACTGCCGAACAGGAACGCCTCTTCGCTCCCCTGTCCCCCAATCAGCGGGACAGTTTCGCCCGAGCCCTCACCCTCATTGCCGAGGCCTCGAACCCCGCGCGCCGCGTCACATCAGCACGCAGGGGCCGCGCGTGATTCGCTTCGACCACGTGTCCAAGACCTACCCGGGCGGCGCGAGAGCCGTCGAGGACTTCTCCCTGACCATCGAACGGGGATCAACGACCGTGTTCCTGGGTACATCGGGCTGCGGCAAGACGACGCTCATGCGGATGGTGAACGCGATGGTTACCCCGACCTCGGGCACGGTGTTCGTGCGCGACCAAGACGTGGCGGGCGCGGACCCGGTGCGCCTGCGCCGTTCGATCGGTTACGTCCTGCAGGAGGGTGGCCTGTTCCCGCATCGAAGCATCGCAGACAATATCGCGACCGTTCCACGTCTGGAGGGCGTGAGCAAGGCCGAATCCCGCGAGCGCGCACTCGAGCTCCTGACGCTGGTGGGGCTGGAGCGCGAGATGGCTGATCGCTACCCATCCCAGCTGTCGGGCGGGCAGCGCCAGCGCGTGGGCGTAGCCAGGGCGCTGGCGAACCGCGCGGATATCCTGCTGATGGATGAGCCGTTCGGCGCGCTGGACCCGATTGTGCGCGCGGACTTGCAGCGGGAGTTGAAGGAGATTCGGCGGGCGCTGGGAACGACGATCCTGTTCGTGACGCACGACGTGGATGAGGCGTTCACGCTGGGCGACCAGGTCGCGGTTCTTTCGACGGGCGGGCGCATCGAGCAGGTGGGGACCCCCGCCGAGCTGCTCTCCTCCCCCGCGTCGCCTTTCGTCGCGAAGTTCGTGGGGGCCTCGCGCGCGGCGCGCCCGGTGCGCGTCGCCGGGCCGGGCGGTCTGGTCCTCGACGAGGACGGGACGCCCGTGGGAACGCTCGCACGCGACGGGGACGAGGCCTCGGCCGCGTTGGGCGTATCGTCCGCGCCGCGCGGGAGCGCCCGGCCCGTCGCCCGGGAGCGCTCGTGACCTGGCTGTCTTCGAATTGGGCGCTGATCGGGCAACTCACGCTCGCCCACCTGTGGATCGCCCTGCCGGTGATCGCGCTTTCGGTCGCGCTTTCGGTGCCGGTGGCGCGTTG
This sequence comes from Actinomyces sp. ICM47, assembly GCF_000278725.1. Lineage (GTDB taxonomy): Bacteria > Actinomycetota > Actinomycetes > Actinomycetales > Actinomycetaceae > Pauljensenia. The sequence continues at coordinate 11,000 of NZ_ALCA01000081.1, forward strand.
GGCGGCGTTTTCGCGCCGCGGCGGATGGGTTCTGTCGGCGCTGTCGGCACTGTACGCGGTGCCCTCGTTGCCGCTGCTGGTGGTTATTCCGGTGATCATTGGGGTGGCGCTACGTTCAAACGCGAACATGATCGCGGTACTCACCCTCTACGGTGTGGCGGTGTTGGTGCGCCAGGTGGCCGAGGGCTTCCGCACGATCCCGCGCGCGACCCTGCAGGCCGCGAACGCGTGCGGCTACTCGCTGCCGCGACGTTTCGTCGAGGTGGAGCTGCCGCTGGCGACGCCGGTGATCGTGGCGGGCACGCGCGTGGTCGCCACGTCCACGGTGTCGTTGGTGACGGTGGGCGCCTTTATTGGGGTGCGTTCGCTGGGCACGCTGTTCACGGATGGTTTTCAGCGCGGCATCACCGCCGAGGTCGTGGCTGGCTTGGTCGCGACGGTTCTCCTGGCGCTCGTGGTGGACGCGGCCGTGCAGGGGATAGGCTGGGCGCTGACCCCGTGGGTCCGTCAGGAGCGCGCATGAGTATTTTCCTCGAAGCCCTGAGCTGGCTGGCTACCCCGGCGAATTGGCTGGGAGAGTCGGGAATCCTGACTCGCAGCGCCGAGCACCTGGGCCTCACCTTCCTGATCGTCGTCCTCGCATCCCTCGTCGCACTGCCGCTGGGCACGGTGATCGGCCACACGGGCAGGGGCCGGTGGCTGGTGAGCGCGACGGGAGCGGCCCGCGCGGTCCCCACCCTCGGCGTGTTGACGCTTGCCGGGCTGTGGTTGGGGATCGGGCTCGCGGCCCCAACGCTGGCGCTCCTAGTGCTGGCGATCCCACCGCTGCTGTCGGCGACCTATTCAGGGATCGCCTCGACGCCGCGCCCGACCGTCGATGCGGCGCGAGCGATTGGACTCACGGAACCCCAGATCCTCGCGCAGGTGGAGTTCCCTCACGCGGTCGGCCTCATCGCGGCGGGCGTGCGCTCGGCGACCCTGCAGGTGATCGCGACGACCACCTTGGCGGCCTACACGGCGAACTACGGCCTGGGCCGTTTCCTGTACACGGGCCTGAAGACCCGCGATTACGCGCAGATGATCGGTGGCGCGATCGTCGTGGTCGCCCTTGCGCTGGCAACCGACGCGCTACTGGCGCTCATCGCCCGGCGACTTCGGACCCGCACCCATTCTTTCGCTGACGAAGAGAAGAACTCACTCAAGGAGTCACTATGAAACGCACAATGATCACGATGGCTGCCATCGCGGCCTCGACCCTGGCTCTGGCCGCCTGCGGTTCGGCGGAGTCGATTAGCGGCAACGCCAGCGCAGAAGGCTCCAAGAGCGGCTCGACGACGCTCGTCGTGGGTTCGCAGGACTACTACTCGAACGAGATCATCGCCGAGGTCTACGCCCAGGCCCTGGAGAACGCCGGGTATACGGTGGACCGACAGATGCGGATCGGTCAGCGCGAGGTCTACATGCCCGAGATCGAGGCCGGCACAATCGACGTGTTCCCCGAGTACACGGGCAACCTCTTGCAATATTTCGATCAGAACGCGACCGCCCGTTCGACGGACGAGGTCTACGACGCGCTGACCACCCTCCTCCCGCAGGGGCTGCGGGCGCTCGATCAGGCACCGGCGACCGATCAGGATTCCTACGTGGTGACCACGACCTTCGCGACGGAGCATTCGCTGTCCTCCATCGGGGATCTGGCCGGGGCGGGGCCGCTGACCTTGGGAGGAAATTCGGAGCTGGAGACGCGCCCGTACGGCCCGGCGGGACTCGCGCAGACCTATGGAGTGTCGGTCAATTTCACGCCGATTGAGGACTCGGGCGGCCCGCTCACCGTCAAGGCCCTGACAGACGGCGATATTCAGCTGGCAAACATCTATTCTTCGGATCCGGTGCTGGCTGACGGGTCGCTGACGGTCCTTGAGGACCCGCAGGGCCTGTTCCTGGCCTCGCATGTCGTGCCCCTCGCCTCGTCGCGAGTGGATGACAAGGCCGCCAGCGTCATCAATCGGGTCAGCGCTGCGCTGGAACCCTCGGACCTGGTCGAGATAAACCGCGCGTCTACACAGGATCAGAAGTCGGCCTCGCAGATCGCGCGCGAGTGGCTGACCTCCAAGGGCCTGCTCTCCTGAGTCCTCTCTTATGGACGAGGCCGGGGCTGAGGATGGGTGATCACGCTCCTCACCCCGGCCTCGTCGATTGATTATTTGGTCACAAAACAGCCCTTTTATGTGACTCGCACCATTATTTGACCTTCTTTTTACGTTTGTAACCAAAATGTAATGCGCACATGATGGACAGCCACGGTATCTTCCACGTTCAACGAGCTACCCTCAGACCATGACCTAGGGCATCGCCCCACGGTCCCGTCCATCAACCAGGAGGAAGTAACCGTGAACCTGAAGAAGGCATGGCTCGCCATTCCCGTCGGCGCCGCACTCGCGCTGAGCGCCTGCTCTGGCGGCACCAACGCTAACGCTGTCGTCATGAACGGCTCTGAACCCCAGAACCCGCTCCTGCCGGGTATGACCAGCGAAAACGGCGGCGGCAAGATCCTGTCCGCAATGTTCAGCCAGCTCGTCCGCTACGACGTTGACGGTACCCCCGTCCTCGACGTCGCCGAGTCCATCGAACCCAACGAGGACAACACCCTCTGGACCGTCAAGCTCCACCAGGACCGCAAGTTCTCCGACGGCACCCCCGTCAAGGCTGAGAACTTCACCCGCGCATGGAAGCTCATCACCTCCCAGAACCAGACGCAGGCTTCCTTCTTCGACTCCTTCGAAGGCACCGACGAGGAGGGCGCAGGCGACCTGTCCGGCGTCGAGGACGTCGACGACTACACCTTCACGATCAAGCTGAAGCAGCCCAGCTACGACCTCGTCAGCCGCCTCGGCTACACCGCCTACGCGCCGCTGCCCGACTCGACCCTCGACAACCCCGAGGCCGGCGGCCAGAAGCCGGTCGGCAACGGCCCCTACAAGCTCGCCTCCGACACCGCGTGGGAGCACAACGTCAAGGTGACCCTGGTCCCCAACGAGAACTACGTCGGTGACACCCCGGCACAGAACGAGGGCGTCGTCTTCAAGTTCTACCAGTCGATGGACGCCGCCTACAACGACCTCAAGGCCGGCAACGTGGACGTTCTGGACGCCATGCCCTCCTCGGCCATCGGCTCCTACCAGACCACCTTCGCGGACCGCTCCGTCAACATGCCCTACGCCGGCATCATGACGCTGACCATCCCGCAGTACCTGGATCACTTCTCCGGCGAGGAAGGCCAGCTGCGCCGCCAGGCCATCTCCATGGCCATCAACCGTGACGAGATCACCGATCAGATCTACTCGAAGACCCGCACCCCCGCCAAGGACTTCACCGCCCCCACCCTCAAGGGCTACTCCGATAACCTGCCCGGTTCCGAGGTCCTGACCTACAACCCCGACAAGGCGAAGGAACTGTGGGCCCAGGCCGACGCCATCGCCCCGTGGGACGGCACCTTCGAGATCGCCTACAACTCCGACGGCGGCCACAAGGAATGGGTGGACGCTGCCGCGAACTCCATCAAGAACACGCTGAACATCAGCGCCGAGGGCAAGCCGATCGTCGACTTCAAGACCATGCTCCAGCAGGAGGACGAGAAGACCATCGGCGCAGCCTTCCGCTCGGGCTGGCAGGCCGACTACCCGTCGATCTACAACTTCCTGCAGCCGCTGTACGTGACCGGCGCAGCCTCCAACAAGGGCTTCTACTCCTCCACGGAGTTCGACAACCTGATCACCCAGGCCGCCGGTGCCCCCACGGAAGACGATGGCATCGCCATCATGCAGCAGGCCCAGGAACTCCTCCTCAAGGACCTGCCCGTCGTCCCGCTGTGGTACTACAACGCCAACGGCGCATGGAACAACAAGGTCGACAATGTGAGCTTCGACTGGCACGGCCAGCCGATCGCCTACAAGATCACCAAGACGACCGCGAAGAAGTGAACTCCTAAGAGTTGACCTCTCGAGGGGGCGGGTGGCTCAAGCCACCCGCCCCCTCGCGCAACAAGTAGCCCACCGACAGACGAGCCACGCACCCAACCCGCCCCGGCCTCGTACATGCCCGCATCGTGGGCCACACTTTCGCCCACCAGCAGGGGGAACACGCCTGATCCACCGGCCACATAACGAACCCCATACCTCATTTGCTCATTCTTTACCCTATGATGGGAGATATAGGCAGCCCCGCCCCCAGCGGGGCGTACGCTCGGGAGCGGCACCGCGCCCATCCCTCGACACGAATCTAAAGGATTGCCCATGCTCCGCTACATCGGACGGCGACTCCTCCAGACCATCCCGGTCTTTTTCGGAGCCACCTTTCTGATCTTCGCGATGGTCTACCTGATGCCAGGTGACCCCGTTGCCGCGCTCGGCGGCGACCGCGGCCTCACCGAGGCGGCCGCTGCGAAGATCCGCGCCGAGTACCACCTCGACCAACCTTTCTGGATGCAGTATCTGCTCTACCTCAAGGGCGTGTTCACCCTTGACTTCGGCAAATCCTTCAACCAGCAGCCCGTCATCGACGTCATGGCGCGGGCATTCCCCGTCACGATGGCCCTCGCCATCTACGCCCTGGCCATCGAATCCATCTTCGGTATCACGCTGGGCACCATCGCCGGCGTGCGCCGCGGCGGCTGGTTCGATTCCACGATCCTCGTGTTCTCGCTCCTGCTGATCTCGGTGCCGACCTTCGTCCTCGGCTTCGTCCTACAGTTCCTCCTCGGCATCAAACTCGGGATCTTACCAGTCACAGCCAGCGTCTCCGTCGACTTCGCATCCCTCACCATGCCAGCCATGGTGCTCGGCGGCGTCTCCCTGGCCTACGTCATCCGACTGACCCGCCAGTCCGTCTCCGAGAACGTCTCCGCCGACTACGTGCGCACCGCACGCGCCAAGGGCCTGACCAACCGCGCCGTCATGTCGCGCCACATCCTGCGCAACTCCCTCATCCCCGTCGCCACCTTCCTCGGCGGCGACCTCGGCGCCCTCATGGGTGGCGCCATCATCACCGAGGGCATCTTCAACATCAACGGCGTCGGCGGCACGCTCTGGCAGGCCATCCGACTGGGCGAGGCCCCCACCGTCGTGTCCATCACGACCGTGCTCGTTCTCGTCTACATCCTGGCCAACCTTGTCGTTGACCTCCTCTACGCCGTGCTCGACCCGAGGATCCGCTATGAGTGACATCATCCCCTCCGCCAACATCGCCCGCACCCGCGCCGGGCAGGACCACTACGTCTCCGACATCGACGAGACCGGCCTCGGTGCCGTCGACGCAGTGCCCGACGAGGGCGCCCCCTCCTCGATGTGGGGCGAGGCCTGGAAGCGACTGCGCGTTCGCCCCCTCTTCTGGTTCGCGGCCATCATCATCTTCGTGGCCATCATGATCTCGCTCTTCCCCTCGCTGTTCACCAGCCAGGACCCGCGCTACTGCGAGCTGTCCCGTTCCCTCGGCGGCCCCGAACTGTGGAGCCACCCCTTCGGCTTCGACAAGCAGGGCTGCGACATCTACTCGCGCGTCATCTACGGTGCCCGCGCCTCCGTCTCCGTCGGTGTGCTCACCACAATCGCCGTCGTCATCATCGGCGGTACGATCGGCGCCATCGCCGGCTACGTCGGCGGCTGGATCGACGCCGTCCTCTCGCGTATCACCGACGTCTTCTTCGCGATCCCGCTGCTCCTCGCAGCCATCGTCTTCATGCAGATGTTCAAGGAATCCCGCTCCATCGCCATGGTCGTCATCGTCCTGTCGACCTTCGCGTGGACGTCCATCGCGCGAATCACGCGAGGCTCCGTCATGAGCGCCAAGAACGAAGAATTCGTCACCGCCGCACGCGCCACCGGCGCCTCGCGCGGACGCATCCTGATGAGCCACATCATCCCCAACTCGATGGCCCCCATCATCGTGTACGCGACCGTCGCGCTGGGCACCTTCATCGTGTCCGAGGCCTCCCTGTCCTTCATGGGCATCGGCCTGCCGCCCACGATCGTCTCCTGGGGTGCCGACATCTCAACGGCCAAAGACCAGCTGAGCGACGCCCCCATGGTGCTCTTCTACCCGGCCGTCGCCCTGGCCCTGACCGTCCTCAGCTTCATCATGATGGGTGACGCCGTGCGCGAAGCCCTCGACCCGAAGGCACGCAAGTGAGCGAAACGAACAACCCCGCCCTCTCCGACAAGGAGATGGAAGAGATCGTCGAACGAGCCGTCGCCCCCAGCGCGGCCCCGGCCTCGTCCGACGTCCACCCAGACGACGAGCGCCCCCTGCTCAAGATCACAGACCTGGAAGTCACCTTCACCTCCTCAACCGGCGTCGTCCCCGCCGTGCGCGGCGCGAACCTGACCATCTACCCCGGTCAGACCGTCGCCATCGTCGGCGAGTCCGGCTCCGGCAAGTCCACGACCGCCGCCGCCGTCATCGGCCTACTGCCCGGCACCGGCAAGGTCGCGGGCGGCACCATCGAGTTCGACGGCCAGGACATCACCAACCTGAGCACCAACCAGTGGGTGGAGCTGCGCGGATCCGGCATCGGCCTCGTCCCCCAGGACCCCATGAGTAACCTGAACCCCGTGCTCCGCGTGGGCTACCAGGTCAAGGAGGCCCTGCTCGCAAACAACGTCGTGCCCAAGAGCGAGGTCGGCGAACGCGTCACCCAGCTCCTCGAGGAAGCCGGCCTGCCCGACGCCGAACGCCGCGCCAAGCAGTACCCGCACGAATTCTCCGGCGGCATGCGCCAGCGCGCCCTCATCGCCATCGGCATGGCCGCGCACCCCAAGCTGCTGATCGCCGACGAACCCACCTCCGCCCTGGACGTCACCGTCCAGCGCCGCATCCTCGACCACCTCGGCAAGCTCACCGCCGAAATGGGCACCGCCGTACTGTTCATTACGCACGACCTCGGCCTGGCAGCCGAACGCGCCGAGCAGCTCGTCGTCATGCACCGCGGCCGCATCGTCGAATCCGGCCCCGCCCTGGAGATCCTCCAGCACCCGCAGCACCCCTACACGAAGCGCCTCGTTTCAGCCGCCCCCTCCCTCGCCTCGGCCCGCATCGAATCCGCCCACAAGCAGGGCATCTCGGTCACCGAAGAGGAACTCACAGGTGCCGGCAAGGGCGCGACCTCCACAGAAGCAATCATCCGCGTCGAAGGCCTCACCAAGGAATTCGACATTCGTGGTGCCAAGAAGGGCAACGACACCTTCCTGGCCGTCGACAACGTGTCCTTCGAGCTGCGTCGCGGCACGACCCTCGCGGTCGTCGGCGAATCCGGCTCCGGCAAGTCGACCGCCGCGAACATGATCCTCCAACTCCTCGAACCCACCGCCGGCAAGATCTTCTTCGACGGCAAGGACACCTCGACGATGACGCGCACGGAACTATTCCAGCTGCGTCGCCGCCTCCAAGCCGTGTTCCAGAACCCCTACGGGTCCCTGGACCCGATGTACTCGATCTTCCGCCTGATCGAAGAACCGCTGAAGATCCACGGCTACGGCACCCTGGCATACGCCAAGCAGGAGATCGCACGCGCACAAGCGACCGGCCGCGACCCCGAAGAGTGGATGACGAAGCTCGTCGAAGCCTCCGACGGAAAGCGCACCCTAACCGCCGCCGAAAAGCGCGAACTCAACCCGAAGAAGCTGCGCATCGAACGCGCCGCCGAGCTGCTCGACATGGTAGCCCTGCCGCGCAGCGCCATGCGCCGCTACCCCAACGAACTCTCCGGCGGCCAGCGCCAGCGCGTAGCCGTAGCCCGCGCCCTCACACTCAACCCGGAAGTCATCGTCCTGGACGAAGCCGTGTCCGCGCTCGACGTGCTCGTACAGAACCAGATCCTGTACCTGCTCAACGACCTGCAGGCACAGCTGGGCCTGTCCTACCTGTTCATCACGCACGACCTGGCAGTCGTCCGCCAGATCGCCGACGACGTCATCGTCATGGAGAAGGGCAAGCTCGTCGAGGCCAACACCACCGACGAACTGTTCAACAACCCCGTCGAGGACTACACGCGTGAGCTGATCGAGGCCGTCCCCGGCCGCAACATCCAGCTCAACCTGTGAGCAACTGACGCACGTGAGTGTGGGGCCCGAGGCGCTGCGGCGCTTCGGGCCCCTGCTGTTTCTCGCGTGCCCCACGGGTGTTCCGGGCTGCTGTGCGTGCCCGTGGGGCCGGGCTGCTGTGCGTGCCCGCGGGGCCAGGCTGCTGTGCGTGCCCCACGGGTGTTCCGGGCTGCTGTGCGTGCCCCACGGGTGTTCCGGGTGCCGGAGAGCCCGGCCGCCCGCGAGACTTGGCGTCCTCACTGCGTTCGGCGCCGCGTCTCGAGGCCCGCCCTGGCCCTCCGGGCCCTCCGGCACCCTCCACACCAGTGGGGTTTGTCGTTACTGTGCGTATCCCATCCAGGCCCCGCCGCCGCCCACCAGCACCACAGCCAGGCCCACCAATTCCTCCGGCACCATCCACACCAGTAGGGCTGTGGTGGCTGACGTTGCTCGGCGCGTCGTCTCGAAGCCCATCCAGGCCCCGCCGCCGCTCACGAGCGCCGCAGCCAGGCCCACGAATTCCTCCGGCACCATCCACACCAGTGTGGTTTGTCGTTACTGTGCGTATCCCATCCAGGCCCCGCCGCCGCCCACCAGCGCCACAGCCAGGCCCACCAATTCCTCCCGCGCCCATCCACACCAGTGTGGTTTGTCGTTACTGTGCGTATCCCATCCAGGCCCCGCCGCCGCCCACGAGC
>NZ_ALCA01000082.1 GCF_000278725.1 Actinomyces sp. ICM47
CCGCTCGCCGTCCGCGCCGCGAGCTTTGCTCGGCGCGTCGTCTCGAAGCCCGGCCAGGCCCTGCCACCGCCCACCGGCACCGCAACCAGGCCCCTCCGACACCCCCACACCAGTGGCGCTCGGTATGCTGACGTACGGTTTAGCACATCATCCCGACACCCCTCCAGGCCCTACCCCACCCACCGGCACCGCAACCAGACCCCTCCGACACCCCCACACCAGCGGCGCTCGGCATGCTGACGTACGGTTAGCGCATCGTCCCGAAGCCCGAGTAGGCACCGCCTCCACTCACAGGCACGGAAGCCGGACCCCGCTTCCACGGTGCCGCTTGTTCCTAAGTGGTGTTACACCATTTAGCTGGGCATTACACCACTTCCCAGGCGGTGTAATGCTCCCTAACTGGTGTAATGCTCCCTAACTAGTACAGACCTCATCGAGCATGGACATGAAAACGTCGGCTTGGACCATCGCACGCGGCAGACGGCAACGCCCACAACGCCTCAGCATGCTCAGGGATGGCAACTTGATGCGGACGAAGGAGCTGGATCGCCCACGCACGTAACGCATTGAAGTCTTCATAGTCTCTCCAAGAGACCCTGTGGATCCTCCAACCGGCACTACGCAAGTCATTTTCGCGCTGGATCCAGTCACGCTTCGCCCGGGCAAACTCAGCATCGTCCTTGCCCAACTTTCCAATGCCATCGAACTCGAAGATGATCATGAGCCCCGGAATCGCAATATCCGCGAAATAGCGGCGTCCGTTGATAATGATCTCGAACTGGGTCACGACTTCGAAGACGGTCACCGACTTCAAGACCCACAGCAACGCAGCCTCGGCTGGGTTGTCACACCCGGGATCAGCGGCGACTATCAGGCCCTGTGCCCGCCTGTAGGGGACACATTCTTTTTGATTCCGATACAGATCCAAGCATTCAAGCATCTTGCCTCGAACGCGTTCAGCTCGTTGCCTACTTTCTTCCTGAGATAGCAACACGAACCGAGACTCGTGGCGCAACGCCATGCAAATCGCCACGAATCCGCTGAGACGTTCCGAATAACAAGCCATGCGAACTGCCGCTTCAACGACAGATTCACATCGCAACCGATCAACGATCTCGATGTTGCATTCACAGGGCTTCTTCACTGTCGAACACACAAACGTCGATGGAATAGTCACCGTTTGCATGGTGACAGCCGGCATTGAGCGCCTACCATGCCGCGACGCGCACCAGATCACGACATCGGGATTTGCCTCCCAGAGCGGTATCGACCGTGCAACGAATGAACTAGCGCCTACGAACACCGGAGAGCAGGAGCTACTGTCACTCACGACAAGTAATCGAGCCCTGGCTACGAGAGCCCATATCTCCCAGTAGGTCATCGGCGGGCCGGATCGATCGATCATGACGTAACGTCCGCGCTGAATACGAAGTACATTTCCTGACGACAGATCCCCCACTGAAGGCCGTCCATCTGTCGAAGACCTAATAACAGTCAGCGATTGAGCGTTCATATGCCCATCATCCGCACGACGACAAGCGTTGTCACGACCTGAGAGCAGACCTGTGGATAAAGCCCAGTCGCTCCGAAGGTATGTGGATAACTGCCACTCTCGTATGCATCTGTGAACACTCGTGGCACAATCGCTAGTCGAAATCGATCAAACGCCAGCATTCTCCACATATCCACTTGTTCCTAAGTGGTGTTACACCATTTAGCCGGGCATTACACCACTTCCCAGGCAGTGTAATGCTCCCTAACTGGTGTAATGCTCCCTAACTGGTGTAATGCTCCCTAACTGGTGCAGAACTACCCATCACATGACGCAGTAATCGAGATAGGCACGCAAGGACACAGCAGAAGCTCACGCCCCCGATGGACTCAACCGCCACGTGCCCGACTCAAGCCACATGCGGCGGACGCACGGCCTCACCCCCGCTCTGCCCGCACCAGGCCAACGACCTGCGCCGAGGCCGGGGTGCCCGTCACGCGAGCCCAGCGCGCCACGACCGCGTCAACATCCAGCGATGGGTCAACGAGGAGGGCCGTCGACAGCGCTTCTGCTAGCACCCCCGACGTTGCCACCACGCTCACCTGGCGCACCCCCGCACGCGCCGGATAGCCTGTGCGCGGGTCGATGATGTGGTGGTCCAGCAGGCGCGAGGAGGGTGCCGCCCCATCGGCGTGAGAGGACACGGTAGCATCGGTCGCACACACGGGTGTTTCACGCAGGGACGAGGCCTGCCCTCCCCCGGTGGGCGCGCCCGGCTCGGCAGCAATAACAGTGGCATGAGTACGGGCATCAGTGCGAGCCTCAGAAATCACACCATCAGAGCCAGCACCACCCGCGACAGAACTCTCGCCTGACACGCCACCACCAGCACAGCCCCCACCGCCCTGCGCACCGCCATGTACACAGTCCCCACCGCTCTGCGCACCGTCATATACACAGCCACTCGCACCTGTTTCACGGGTTGTTTCACGCGCGACAGCGTTCACTGCGACGCCGCTACCATCGACGGGACGAGCGCCATCGCAGTGATCGGGTGCGCACTCGCGAGCATGATCATCAGCAGAATCGGCAACCCCACGCTCGCCGTCACGCGCGGCGCAAAGGCCGCCCAGCGGCCCCAAGTTGTCCCCCGACGTTGACAGGGACGCCATATCGCCCGCGGGAAGTTCCACGACGCCAGAAACGGCCGTGGGCGCGCCGTTCGGGTCGCGCAGGCCTGCCCGCCACGCAGAACCGTCGGCACGAGTCCCAAACACGGACACCGACGACGTCCCCACCGACACGAGGACGCCGCGCGCCCCCATAGACACCGCGAGATCGCGGCATGTATCGGCCGTGTATCCCTTCGCAATCCCGCCGAGGTCCACGCGCGGACTCAGCGCGTCATGCCCCTGATCGCCTGGAAGCACAGCCGCGCCCAAATCCGTCTCGCAGCCCACCAGTGCACGCGCGCCCGAGGCATCAACGCGTGCCGCGTCTTGTGCACCGCTGGAATTGGCAGCATCCTCTCGCCGCCCTGACGAACGTTCACGCTGCTTATCGCGGGTACCGTCGCCTGGCACGCAGGGTGCGCCAACGTCGGCAGTATCGGTCCCGCACGCAGAGTCGTCAACGCTGCGCAGCGCCCACTGCCTCTCGCCGACGCGCGACAGCAAGCGCCACGACGAGGCATGCAACGCCGCCTCGACGACACGAGCAGACGGCGCGGGAGGTAACGGCGTACCCGCGACGAAGGCGGCCCGCATGGCCCGCACGTCCCACGCGGCAACGAGCGGCCCTACCAGCGGATTGAACGCTCCCCCAGTCGCCTCCGCGAGCGTCAGCGCGTCGCGCAGCAGCCGGTCGGTTTCTTCGCTGACGACGAGGCCTGGGCTGACCTTCGCGTCACAGGCTCCTTCGCGGGATGGTTGCGGGCGGTGCGAGGCGGGATGCAGTGCATCAGAATTCTTGGTTGTGTCGGAGGACGTAGCGGACGCTCCAGCGGCTGTCGGGCCGGTGCTCCCATGCGCGCCATTGATCGCGAGAATCCCTGAATCTGACACGCACGAGGTATCAACGCGGAACGCAGCGTTGAGCCGCGATACCTCGGAGGATGACCGGAACACGCTCCACAGGTCTTCGTGGCGTGCCACGACCTCAACGAGGGCATTCACGATAGCCATGCCCTCGCCGCCCCACCCGATGATGTCGACGCGAGTGCCCATCGCGGGGAAGGACGAGCGCCACATCGGTGGGACGGAGGGAACCGCAGCCCCCTCATGAGCAGCGGCACCGGTGAGCGTTTTCTCTGCGGTGCCCGACGCGCCGGACGCTCCGCGAGAATCGGTGGCTGCATCGCCGCACGTCTCAGCCGCAGCATGCGACGCACCCGCAGCGCGGGCAGACCCCGAGGAAATAGCCACGGCCTCGTCCCCCGAGCCGCCCGCAGAGCGCACGGCACCCACGGAACCCCCAGAGCGCACAGGACCCGCAGAGTCCACGGCACCCACAGGGCCCGCAGAGTCCACGCAGCCCACGGCGCGCACGGGCTCAGCTGTCGGAGCCGTCGACGTCGCTGTCCTTCGTGGAGTCGTTGAGGCCGGGAATGTCGATGTCGTCGGCACCGTCGGGAGAGACGCCCTGGGCGGCGGCGATGGCGCGGATCGCGGCCTGCACGAACTGCTGGTGGGCGACGGTGGCACCGGTGATGACATCGACCTTGGCGGGGTCGCCGACCTGGGTGAGGTTGTCGGAGTACTCCTGGTAGGAGGCGACAGCGGCCTGTGCTTTCTTGTAGTAGTCCTCGTTGAAGACTTCGCCCGACGAACTCTTGCCGTATTCAGCACCCTTGTCGGTGCCGTCGGCGAGCGTCGTCTCGTAGGAGGTGGCTGTGATGCGCCCGCCTTCGACGGTGATGGTGATGGTGCCGATAGAACCCTGGTCGTCGGCGTTGGACTGGGCGGTCCACGTGCCGTCGCTGAGCGGCTTGCTCATGTCGAGGCCGGTGGTGGGCGTGCAGGCGGCCAGGATGGTCGCGCCGAGCGCACCGAGGACCGCGAACGAGGCCGGGGCGACCCAGCGGGATCGGGTATCGAGCGTGGTGGGCGTGGTCATCGCACCTTGTCCTTTCCGCTGCGCGCGGCGCCATCGCGGCCAGGCAGGACGAGGCCGGAGGCGCGCTGTTCAAAATCGTGGTCGTGCCACGTTTCCTTGACGACTTTACCGTGGTCGAGCCGGATTTCGCGCTGGCCCTGTTCGGCGACGAGCGCGTCGTGTGTGACGACCATGAGGGTCGTGCCGTCCTGGTGGAGCTGGTTGAACAGGTCGAGGACGATTTCCTCGTTGGTTTCGTCCAGGTTGCCGGTGGGTTCGTCGGCGAGGACCAGCTTGGGGTAGTTGATGAGGGCGCGGGCCACGCACACGCGCTGCTGCTCGCCGCCGGAGAGCTGGCGGGGCAGGTGACTGGCGCGGTCGGCCAGACCCACGCGGTCGAGAGCCTCGAGGGCTTCCTTTTCGTCGGGCATCGAATGGTAGTACTGCGCGACCATGACGTTCTCGAGGGCGGTCAGGTGGCCGATGAGGTGGAACTGCTGGAAGACGAGGCCGATCGTGCGGCAGCGGACCTCGGTGAGTTCGTCGGCGGTCAGGTCGGAGATGTCGTGCCCATCGAGCATGACGGTGCCCTCGGTGGCGGTGTCCATGGCTCCGACGATGTTCATGAGGGTCGTCTTGCCGGAGCCGGACGGGCCGACAATGGAGACCCACTGGCCGCGTGGGATCTCGAGGGACACGTTGTCGAGGGCGTGCAGGTCGCCGTAGATCTTGGAGACGCTCTCCAGGCTCAGCAGCGCGTCCGTGGAGGTCGACGAGGCCTTGGCGGCCTCGGGCGCATCGGCGGCGGCGGTGGGGGTGTCGGGGGTAGTCATGGTGGCTCTCTCATTCTCCGCGCAGGACGAGCGCGGGATCGACGGCCAGTGCGCGGCGCACGGGCGGGAGGCAGGCGAGGACGGCAATGAGGATCGAGCAGGCGACCGTGCCGAGGAGGATCACGGGGTGCAGCGAGATGGACCGGTGGAACACGGAGGTGGAGATGAGGACGGCGAGGCCGTAGCCGGCCCCGGCACCCAGGACTCCTCCGATGAACCCGAGCATGACGCCCTCACCCATGAACTCGCGGGTGATGGATCGGGCGGTCGCGCCCAAGGCCTTGCGCAGGCCGATCTCGTTGCGGCGCTCGGTGACGACGGCGATCATCGTGGTGGATACGCCGATCATGGTCAGCGCCAGGACGATGACGGTGATGACGATGAGCAGGGACCTCAGCATGGTGAGGACGCCCGCGTCGGACTGGGCGAGGCGTCGCACGGTCTGTGCATGAATGTCAGGGTTCGCGGCGTTCATCGCGTCCGCAACGGCACTGAGCTGTTCGCCTTCCAGGGTGATCGAGTACTCGGCGAGCGACACGGTGCCGCTGGTCCCGGTCAGCGCATCCATGTCCGAGGTGGACATGTACACGTAGCCGTCTTCGTTGCCTCCGGTCTTGAGGATGCCGGACACGGTCAGGGTGACGGTCCTCGGATCGACCTTGAGGGCCGAGGCCTGCGCCCCGGACTGCGCAGCAGCCTTCGACGAGGCGCTCGCGTCCAGCTGGCTGATTGTGATCGTGTCTCCGGCCTTGACGTCGATGGTCGAGGCGACCTGCTCGCCCACGAGGACCTGGCCCGAAGCCTCGGGCCACTCCCCGTCCACAAACCAGTACGGGTTCATGGCGTGCACGGCACCCAGGTCTGCCCCGCCCGCGACGTAGGGCTGGTCGTTGATGGTGACGGTCTCGTAATCAAACGCGGCGGATCCGACCAGAGCGCTCGCGGGCACCTGGGCGGTCGAGGTGGCCACGGCCTCGTCCGTGAGGACCCCGTCACCGGCGGGCGTGACGACGAGGTTTGCGCCGTAGGAGCGGATCTCGCGGGCCATCTGCGCAGGCACATCCACCGCGATGGTGACGAGGCCGGACAGGGTCGTCGCACCGATGGCGACGGCGAGAATCGCGATGAGGACGCGGGAGCGGCGGCGCAGGATGGAGGAGATGACCATCCGCCAGAACATTGCTCGTCTGGACATAAGCATCACCTTCCGTGCAGGACTTCGGCTGCGTTGAGGCGCAGCAGGTAGCGGATCGCCGGGATGGAGGCTCCCAGGACGACGAGGATGACGAGGACGGCGACGAGGCCGACGACGACGGGCGCGAACGCGATGGACGAGTGGAAGACCATGTATCCGATCGCCTGGGCCAGAGCGAGGCCTCCGCCGTAGCCGAGAACCCCGCCGGCCAGGCCCACGATGATCGTCTCCGTGAGGAACAGGGCGATGATCTGTTTATCTTTCGCGCCCACGGCCTTCATGAGGCCGATTTCGCTGGAGCGCTCCATGACGCCGGCGGTCACCAGGTTCGCGATGGCCAGGGCCGAGGCGATGAGAGCCAGGATGGTCACGAGGACCATGAGCAGCTGGGTCTTCTCCAGGATCGTGCCTTCGGACTGGGCGACCTGGCGGACCGGGCGGGCCACGGAGTCCGTCATGACTTCCTCAATCTGGTAGGCGATCGAGGAGACGTAGGCCGTGCAGTACCACGTTTCCTTCTCGGACACGCTCAGCGAGTTCGGGTTCTTCGCGGCCTTGCGGGCCAGGTCATTGTCGGGGGTCGTCAGCGCCGAGACCTCGACGCTTCCGACGGCCCCCTCACGCCCGATGAGTGTCTGGGCGGCGGGAAGCTGGATAAAGACGCCGCGGTCGGCGTCGTCACCGCTAGTGATGATGCCGCGCACCGTGAAATCCTGGGAGACGCCCTCGCGGGTGAGCGTGAAGGTGTCGCCCACGTTCAGGCCGCGCGCCGAGGCGTAGGACGTGCCAACGATCGCGCCGGTCGCGTCATCATCCGCCGGCCACGCGCCCTGAAGACCCCACCAGCCGCGCAGCTTGTCCAGACCAGTCTCGACGCTCTCGCCGGTGGCCAACTCGAGGTGGTGGCTGAACCACGTCCCCGTCGTGGGCACGTGCTCGCCGCTGGCGTCGGTCGCCGACACGTTCAGCAGCGGCGCAAAGTCGAGAATGTTGTAGGTCCAAAAGATCGTTTTGATGTTGCCCAGCTCGTCCTCGCGCAGGTACGAGCGCGCCTCTGAGGCCTCGCCCGTGTTGTACAGGTCATCGAGGACGGCCGCGCCCTGAGGACGCACAACAATATTGGCACCGTACGACTTAAGTTCCTGGTTGACCTTGTCGCCCACGTTGAACATGACGGAGAGCATGGACGTGGCCACACCCGCGCCCAGGGCGACGGTCAGGGCGATCATGAGGTGGCGGTTACCGCGCCTCGTGAGGGCCCCTCGCAGCATTCGGAAAAACACGTGAGTCCCTTTACTTCGCGAAGATGGAGGCCGAGGCCTCAAGCGCCGAAATCGGCACGGTCAGTGTCCCGTTCGAGACCTTGTAGTCAATGGGGATCGGGTTACAGCCACCCTTAAAGCCGATGGTCGCGATGTTCATCGCCACTTCACACAGCTTGCAGATGACCTTGCCGTCCTTCTCGTAGTAGCCGGTGGGGCCGCAGATCTCGCACGCATCCAGACCCACGCCATAGGAGGAACCGGACTTTTGAATGACGATGAAACGCACCTTCACGCCGCCCGAGGTCGTGTACTCGAAGCGGTGCAGGTGGCCGTCAGAAATGTCGGCCAGGTTGACGCTCACCTGGTCCTCGACGACGCTGTATGACTCGGGGGCGGACAGCTCGACTTCCTGGCTACCGTAGGCGACACCGACGGTGATAAGCAGCGCACCGCACAGATAGCCGATGGCGGCGGTGCCCGCCATGGACTTATAGAGGCGCGAGCGGGCACGGCCCAGGCGGCCCTCGGCCGGGTTGGCTCCAACGGTCGGAATGGAGCGCGAGGCCACCCACGTCAAAACAACGACGATGCCCAGGGCCACGGCGGCCACGATGGTGAAGACGGCCTCGTTGTTGATGAACCAGGAGATGACTGCCCACGCTTCCTTGGACGTCTTGATCCAGCGCTTCGCCTTGAGGATGCGCACGAACAGCAGCGCGTAGTTCGACAGCAGCGCAGCCAGGATCACGGCGGCCGGCCACACGCGGTTATTCCACGCGCACAGCCGGTACGACACCCACGTCAGGAAACACACGAGCACCCACGCCAGCGCATAACCGACAATCGCGAGCACCATCGGCGTCGAATACAGCTGCACGCCGCCCGACGTCATCATGAGCGCCTGATTCATTGCGGTGGGCACGCCGCGGAACAGGGCGAAGGCAATGAAAAGCGCGCCGACCAGACGCACGAGGCCATCCCCGCGCAGGGCGGTCTCCATGGACGAGGCAGCCCGGGCCTCGTCGTCCATGGTTTCCGTCAGGTGAGCGCGCATCCGGCGTGCGCGTACAGCAACCAGAGCGAGAAAAATCAGGGCGAGGACCACCGCGATCGGCAGCGTGTAGAGGCCCACGGTCTGGCGGTTAACAGACTTGGGGGCTTCAACATTGATAATCGTGAGGGCCAGGGAGGACGCCATGCCCACGATGATGCCGCCCCACACGGCCCTCGAGCGCGCCAACTTTCCGCGGCGTCCCCGTCCAGCTGCGGGCATAAAGCGGATGACGGCTCCGACGGCAAGCATCGTCAGCAGCAACGTCAGCGTCGCCTCACTCATCTGCACAAGCATTGGCTTTCCTCTCTCACCAAAGGCACACCGAAGTCATGCGGCTCCGGTGCCGAGTGTAGTCCCCCACGGGGGCGCGGGGCGAGGCCAGCGATCCCGGGTGGACCACGGCCTCGTCCCCGCGTTGCTTAAGCGTCGATCACCACGAAACGGCGGTGGGGTCCCACTGCCAATCCGGGAACTCGGCGACGAGGGGTTCGGTCCAGAAACGGCCCTCAACGCCCGTGGTCTTATCGGTGTGCAGCAGCCAACCGCTGGGGGGCTTGATCGTGAAGGTCACGTCGTAGGTGCCGGCGTCGAGCTTGGGCAGGTTCAGGCCGTAGTGCGGGCCGTCGGACGCGTTCATCGGCATGAGCGTGCCCTCCTGGACGGCCGTGCCGGACTTGTCCTTGATCGCGTAGTCGACGGTCAGGCCGGGGACGAAGTCGCCCGCGCCGTAGCCAAGCTTGTTGTCAGCGGCGGCGGAGACGTCGGCCTCAATGTGCATCGAGGACTCGGCGGCCGGGGTGCCCATCTCAGGCTCCATATCGACGGGCTGGAAGTAGACGCCACCCACGACGAGCGGGCCGACGTGAACATCGTCACCCAGGGGCTGCTCCTCGAAGCCAGCGTCCTCGCCGGGCGCCGCGCCCTCGGAGGCCGAGGTGGAGGTGGAGGTGCCCGTCTTGGAAGTGGACGAGGAGGAACCGGCGGAGCAGGACGCCAGGGTACCTGCGAGTGCCAGCGTGGCCAGGGCCGCGCCGACGCGGAACAGAGAGCGCTTCATATGATGATCTCCTGTGCGTGTTGGTTGGGTAAAACGTCGGTGTCGCTCGAGAGGAGTCAGTCCTCAGCCCGCGACTGGGCGGCCTCGCGGGCGAGGCGAGCTTTTCCGAAGAAATAGAGACCGACGATGATGGCGAGAACGATGGCTTGCGCGGCCAGGTTCTCCACTCGGGGGTAGATCCCCAAGAGGTCAATGGTGGGGAAGCCGGAGATGGGCGTCAGAGACACGACGTCCGCCTCCTGCAGTTCCCCGATACCAGAACCCGTGAACGTGAAGGCCATGAAGGCCATCAGCAGCGAGGTAATGGTGAAGAAGGGGCGCAGCGGGATGCGAACCGCCGCGAACTGGATGAGCAGGTAGATGACAACGAGGGCCACGAGGCCGACCGCCAAGCCGATCCACACGTAGTGGACCTTGTCGCCCGCGGCGGCGACGATCGGGACATAGAAGAGGATCGTCTCGGCACCTTCGCGCAGGACCGCGAGGAAGGAGATGAAGGCGAGGCCCAGCAGGGAGCCGCTGCTCAGCGACGCATCCGTCTGCTTCTTGATGTACTCATCCCAGGCCTTGTTGGAGGATTTGTTGATCATCCAGTTGGAGACCCAGATGAGCATGACGACCGCGAAGAGCGCGGCGAAGCCCTCAAGGAGTTCCTGGTTCGCGCCCGCCAGGGAAGTGACGTAGCTGAAGAGGACGGCCAGACCGATGGACAGGGCGAAGGCGAGCGCCACGCCACCCCAGACGATCGGGGCCTTGTTCTTGTGACCGGCCTTGGCCAGGTAGGCCAGGACTGCGGCGACGACGAGGATCGCCTCCATGCCCTCACGCAGGATCACGAGGAGGGAGGGCAGGAACTGCGCGAGCCACGGGGAGGTGCCCGAATCCTGAGCGGCCTTGCCGGTGTAGCCGTCGAGGCTGTTGGCGTCCTCGCGGATGTAATTCGTCAGCGTCGCGAGGTGCTGGTCGACCGCCGCCGAATCATCATCGGTCATGGCCTTCTTGAGGAGCGAGAACTCCATTT
Source organism: Actinomyces sp. ICM47 (assembly GCF_000278725.1). Taxonomy (GTDB): domain Bacteria; phylum Actinomycetota; class Actinomycetes; order Actinomycetales; family Actinomycetaceae; genus Pauljensenia. The sequence goes on from NZ_ALCA01000082.1 coordinate 11,011, forward strand.
CGACCTGGGAGACGCGCGAACCGGAGATGCGGCTCATAACCTGCTTCTCCATACCGGTGATCTCGTAGTGCTTGTAGTAGGCCTCGTTGACCTTGTCCTTACCGGCCTTGGCGTCGCCGCCCTTGTAGGCGTTGGCACCGTCATTAAGGATGCCGTTGATAGTCTTGGCGACCTCGCCCCACGCGCCGGGGCTGTAGTCGTTCGACGAGGCCTGGGAGGACGTACCGGGGGCTACACCGTCCAGGGACGCGGCGTCTTCAACGATGTACTGCTTGAGGGTCGTGGCATAACTGTCGACGCCCGCGCTATCACCGTCCGTCATGGCCTTCTTGAGGAGGGAGAACTCCATTTCGACCTGAGAGACACGCGAACCGGAGATGCGGGCCATGACCTGCTTCTCCATACCGGTGATCTCGTAGTGCTTGTAGTAGGCGTCGTTGACCTTATCCTTGCCGCCCTTAGCGTCGCCCCCCTTAAAGGTGGACACGCCTTCGTCGATGAGGCCGTTGATCGTCGTCGCGACGTCGCCCCACGTCTGGTTGGCCGCGCGCGACGGCACAGCGACAATCGCCACGACGAGAGACGCCATGACCAGGGCGATGAGAAGACGAATAGACCGCTGGACAACATGATCTGCGCGAGCACGAAGCACTGCCATCGCTTGCCTCCTGAGGGACCGGCGTGATGGGCGCGCCGGGATGATGGGTTTTCTACCCATTGAGCGTAGCCACATCTCGCCCAGGTGAAAAGTAGTCCGATTAGGTTCTCCTAAATTGCAACCCCGTCGTAACGTTATTTAGCGCCCCCTCGCACTCACCTTCTGGGACCAAAGGCCCGCAATTATTGTTTAGTGACACGATGCCATAAACGCGCTTGCTTGCAGCGATTAGTCAATGTCACCACTCCCCCGCCAGACGCCGTTCTATTTCAAAGTCTGTCAGAATATCCCCGCACCACCCTTCAACGACAGGAAGCACCCAACAGCCCGTGACCACCGACCCTCACCCCGCCGAAATCTCCCTTTCGCCACAAACACCGACCGAATTCCCCGCCCCCCTGCCTACCGTCACCACGACGGCGGACGCCACCCCGGCCTCGTCCCCCACGCGCCCCACCCGCGCCGACTGGGGGCGCATCGCGATCTTCGGGATCCCCTACGCAGCGTTCTTCCTGCTCGGGCTGGTGCCGGCTTCGATCATTCCGCAGTCGTGGGACCTGACCACGGTCAATATCGCGATCGATTCTGTCTTCCTGGTCATGGTGTTAACTTTCTTCTGGCGCGAGTTCGCCTCCACTTTTTCCTACCTGCGCACACACCCTCTCCTCAAGATTGCCGTACTGTTCGGCCTGTGGTTCGTCGTCGCGGTCGTCCAGCTTGTCTCCCGCCTGGCCATCTACGGCATTAACCCGCCGGTCGCCGAGAACCAGCAGCTCGTCATCGACGCCCTCACAAGCAGTCGACTCGCGCTGCCGTTCGCATTCTTCGTCGCCGTCGGCGTGCCCCTGGTGGAGGAAATCTTCTACCGCCACATCCTCATCGGCAAGCTCAGCGCGTATGCGCCCACGTGGGCCGTTGCGTCGATCTCTGCGCTCCTGTTCGCCTACATGCATTGCCACCAGTGGCAGGACATGATCGCCTACCTGCCCATCAGCATCGTCCTGACGCTCGTTTACGTGTTCTCCCGCAAGAGCGTCGCCTACTCGTGGATGTTTCACGCGCTCAACAACTCGATCATGGTGGCCCTGATTTTCGCCATGCAGGGAGCTTT
>NZ_ALCA01000083.1 GCF_000278725.1 Actinomyces sp. ICM47
AACGCTCGGCTCGGGAGCAGGCGCAGGCTCGGGATCCACACTCGGTTCCGGCGAAGGCGCGGGTTCCGGGCTGGGCGCTGGTTCAGGGCTGGGCGCAGGATCCGGCGAGGGCGTGGGCACCGGCTCTCCGCCCGGGGTGGGACCGGGCTGCTCGTGGTGGCCTCCGCGCACGATCACGGTGAACGCCTGCGGTTCGGCCAGGACACGCTCGCCACTGCGTGCACCGACCTCGATGCGGTAGGTGCCGGGAGCGCTGAAGACCCAGTTGCCGTGCATGTGGGTGGACTCGGTCGTGTGGACGACGCCGTCGCCCGTGGTCGAGTCAAAGTGGATCTTCGCACCGCTTCCGAAGGTTCCACCCTGGAAGAAGGCGACGCGCGCGCCCGCGGGGGCCTCGGCCAAGTGCAGTGTCAGGTCGGCACCGTCAGGTAGGGCCGCGTAGTCGACCCCTTCGGTGGACAGCCCGGGCCAGACGATGTCGCTGTTTTGCGTCTCGGGCAGCACGTAGGTGGCGGTGCCGACGGGTCCGAGTACGTCATAGCTTGGGTCAGACAGGGAGGCCGGGCGCACGAAGCGCGCGTTGGGGGCGACCGTGAGAGTCGTGGAGCCGACGGTGCGCATCACGGAGGTGCGCGCGTTGGTGAGCGAGTCGTCCTTGACGGCCAGCCCGTAGGTGATGCCGTTTTCTCCGTTCGCCTGGATCAGGCGCACGTCGAGGTGTCCGCGCGCGATCTCAACGGGGTCGCTCAGGAGGGACGAGGCCGGGGTCGGGTTCTCGTGGCCACCGCCGTTATCCGGCGTGGGCGTCGGCGCGGGTTCGGGGGTCGGTTCCGGCGCGGGCGCGGGTTCCGGTTCTTCGGGGGCGGCGACGCCGTCACGCATTGTCAGCATGGCGGTGAGTCCCACGTGGTCGCCAACGGTGACGTCGGAGGCATCAGCGACGGTCATGACCGCGTCGGAGAGGGGGTGGGGGCGCAGGATGACGCGCATGTACATGGGGTCGGACTGGCACACGCCGAGGTCCTGGGTCTTCGTGTCCATGCCTCCCGCACCCAGGGTGCCTTCCATGGAGCACCAGGGGCTGAAATCCCACTTGGATTCGAGGAACTCGATCTTGTAGGTGGCGCGCAGGGTTGGGTCGTTCGCACGCACCGTGGCCGTGTACTGGTCGGTCGTGCCGGGCTTGAGGTCGTAGGAGACGTCGACGCGGCGCGAGGAGAGCGGGAGGTGGTCGGGGTTCCACACGGGCGCGGGGTCCGGGTTGGAGTCGACGAGGATCGTGTCGGTGGTGCCGACGGTGACTGGTTCGGTGTCCTTCTGGGAGTACTGCACGACCTGCGAGATCCAGCGCGACGATCCGGAATCGCCGGGAATGTAGATCGCCTGGACGGCGGCAGCGTCCTCTCCGAGCAGCTCGGAGACGGTTGCTCGACCGCCCTCGACGGCGACCTCGGTGAGGAAGTAGCCGTTGACGGTGATCCACGCACGCCCGGTGTCGGTGGAAACGCCCGTGTCGATCGTGACGTCGGTGAGGAAGTTGTCGCCGGGGTGGGCGCGCTCGGCGTGGTGGGACAGGGTCAGCGTGGGCTGGGCCTCGTTGCCGTCACCGCGCTCGGCGCGCGCGGCGTTGTAGGCGGCCTCGATGTCCTTGATGGTGCCATCGGCGGGGTTCTCACCGCCGACCTGCCAGACCAGCGGCGTAATCGGCGAGGAGTAGATGGCAGTCCCGTCGGCGCTGCGCGCGGTCATCTTGTAGTTTGCGACGTATCGACCGGGCTGCGTGAAGGTCGTATACATGTGCGAGTGACGCGGGTTGTAGACGCTGCGGTAGGCCGTGTCGTGGCTGGAGAGGAAACGGTTGACGCTGTCGCCGTTGTCGATGAACATCTCCATGCGCCCGGGGCCGTCAACGCTGATGAGGTCGAGCGTGTAGGTCTCTCCCTCGAACTTGTCGGCGTCGCCGACCTCGCCGGCACCCAGGCCCGCCCAGATGGGGGTATTGCCCGGTCCGGGGTTCTGGGGGGCCGCGTTCAGGACGGCCCCCTCGGAACCGAGGAACGCCAGATCGGGGCGCTTGGCGGGTATGACCAGCTGCGACTTCGCCTCGTCCTTCTCACTGGTTCCGGTCCACGCCTTGGGGATCCACAGGGCGGTCTTCTCCATCGGTAGGTTGATGGTATTCAGGGAGAAGCTGTTCGTGTCGTCGTGCCAGATGGGGATGGGCGCATCGACGTGCTGCCTGGTGACGATCCAATCCTTGTCCTGGTCGGGTCCGGCCCACGCGGTGGCCGGGGTGAGCGCCAGGAAGAGGGCCAGCGCCGCTGTGCTCACGCGTCGCAGGTATGACATAAGAGTGCCTTTTCTAGCTATGCTATAGATGAGAATCATTATCATTCTATTGCGCCTGTCCGACAACTGCGCAACTCCGCACGTTTCACACCTGTTTCACGCGTGTTTTACGCGCCCACTCCCCCACTCACGGCTAGGCTCGACCCCATGAGATTTGCGACCTGGAACGTCAACTCCATCCGCACGCGCGTCGACCGAGTCATCGCCTTCCTGCAGCGCTCCGACACGGACGTACTCGCCATGCAGGAAATCAAGTGCCGCCCCGACCAGTTCCCCATCGAACCCTTCGAGAAGGCCGGCTACCACGTCGCCATCCACGGCCTCAACCAGTGGAACGGCGTCGCCGTCGCCTCACGCCTGCCCATCCTCGATATTCAGGACCACTTCCCCACCCAGCCCGCTTTCGGCGAACCGCCCGTCGTCGAAGCCCGCGCGCTTGGCGTCACCATCGACACGACCGACGCCCTTCCCTCGGGGGACGGGCAGGCCTCGTCAATGACGATCTGGAGCCTGTACGTGCCCAACGGCCGCGAACTCACGCACGCGCACTACGCATACAAGCTCCAGTGGCTCGCCAACCTCGCCGAGCAAGGCCGCGACTGGCTGTCCGACCCCGAGGCACACATCGCCCTCGTGGGCGACTGGAACGTCGCACCCCTCGACGAAGACGTGTGGGACATGAGCGTCTTCGAGGGTGCCACACACGTCTCCGCACCCGAACGCGAGGCCTTCGCCGCCTTCGCCGCCGACGGCTGGGTCGAAGTCACGCGAGATCGCGTCACCAACTACACCTACTGGGACTACCAGAAGCTGCGCTTCCCCAAAAACCAGGGCATGCGCATCGACTTCGCCTACTGCTCGCCCGCACTCGCGGCCCGCGTGAGCGGCGCGCAGATCGACCGCGACGAGCGCAAAGGAAAGGGCGCGTCCGACCACGTGCCCGTCATCGTCGACGTCGACTAACAGATCAGGGACGAAGCCGGGGCGACGCCTCCGGTACGGATCGAGGCCTGGGCACGCACCCAGCCCTCGATCCGTACCAATTAGGCACGCTCGCGCGCAAGGGACAACAACGACGCGTTGAGGACCGACCAGTTATCGTGATGCCACTGCCCGAAGGGCTCAGCACCCACGAAAGCGGCGCTGGCCCCGAGGTCACGGTCCGCCCACACGAAAGAACCAGACTGCCCGAAGTGCCCAATCGTGCGCGCCGACGCGTCGGGCGCAGTCCAGTGCGGAGCCTTCTCGCCACGAATTTCCAGGCCGAGGCCCCACGGGCAGGGCGTGAAACGCCCATAGCCGGGCACGACGCCGGCGAGCGCCGGAAACTGTGAGAGTCCCGCGAGGGCGGCCAGCGGCGCGCTCACCAGAGTCGGACGGGCGAGCTCAGCACCGAAAAGGCTCACGTCGGCGGCGCTCGCAACACCCGCATGAGCGGGACTACCCGGGATGTCCACGGAACCCATTCCAAGCGGGTCAAACACCGTCTGGCGCACCCACTGAGCGACCCCCATTCCACTCGCCTCAGCCACGACCTCGCCGAGGATATCGAAGCCCTCGTTGGAGTAGATGCGGCGCTTGCCGGGAGCGGCGACAGGACGCCTCCCCTCGAAGGGTAGGCCCGAGGCATGGGCGAGCAGGTGACGAACCGTGGCCCCCTCAGGACCCGCAGGATTATCGAGGGAGATCAGGCCTCGTTCGACCGCGACCAGCACCGACCACGCGACAATCGGCTTGGTGACAGACGCGAGCGGGAACGCGCGATCAACATCGCCGTGCGAGTAGACGACGTCGCCCCCGACGCGAAGGACGAGGGCGACATCGAAAGAAGGTAGCGGGCCGATCATGCGGTAGTGGCTTCCGGAGCCGCGGCTACAGCGGCGGCTTCTGCTGCCGCCGTGGTCTTCTCGCTGATCTTGCGCAGCGTGCGGGCGTAGACTTCCGCGACTTCCTCGGGCACGGAGGCACCGAGCTGGAGGACGTAGTGCGCCGGCAGGTGCAGGAGCTGCACACACACGGCCAGGAAGTCCGCGACGAACTCGCGAGCGTCGATGGGTTCGTCGTTGTAACGAGCCGACACGACGGAGCCATACCAGTAGCGGATCAGGATCTTTGCCAGGGTGCGAGGAGTCGTACCAATGTCGGCGCCCTCGTCCTCGACGAAAGCGGTGATCATCGAGGTGAGAGCTTCCTCCATCTGCTGCGTACGGTACTTGTAGTGTGCGTGCGCAGGATGAGTCTCCGACGAAGACTCCGCCCACAGGACGCAGTCCAGGGCGATGGCCGCATCCGCGCCGGGCTTCATGGCGAAACGCATCTCCCCGACGGCCCAGTCAACGAACGAACCGGCGGTGATGCCGCCCTCGTCGAATCCACCTTCCGCTTCCTCGTTAATGGAGACGTCGAAGAGTGCGTTCATCTCCTCGTGACGCTGGATCGCACTGCGCAGGATCGCTTCCTTGGAGGGGAAGTGATAGACGACGGCGGGGTGGGAAATACCGACTCGACGACCGAGGTCGCGCAGAGAGAAGCCGTTGTAGCCTCGCTCCGCGATCAGAACCATCGCTGCCGAGAGGATGGATTCACGCGTCGCCTGTCCAACGGAATAGGCTCCACGGGCCTTCCTCTGCGTTGTCATATCATCTCCTGCTGTTGCGGACATCACATACTGCGAGTCCGAAATACACACTGGTATTCAGTGTAGCGCGCAATCTCAGGGTTTATCAACATTCATGACAAGCCCGTCAAAGGTTGCGTTAATGTCAACTGTCACGTTCTGCCCATCCTGCACATCCCCTGCAAGCAGGAGAACAGCCAGTCGATCGCCGATTTCGCGCTGAATTAAGCGGCGTAGCGGGCGCGCCCCAAAGGCAGGATCATACCCCACGCGCGTGAGCCAACCGCGCGCCGCTTCACTAACTGTCAAGTTGATACGCCTATCACGCAGGCGGGACTGAAGTGCAGCAACCAGCAGGTCAACAATCTCACCCAGGTTTTCGCGGGTCAGAGCGTCAAACATGACAGTTTCGTCCAACCTATTGAGGAACTCTGGCCGGAAACTCGACCGGACGACAGACATGACTGCATCCCGTTTTTCCTCGGTCGTCAAGTCTTGGTTCACCAGGAACTGTGATCCCAAGTTAGACGTGAGAATTAAAATGGTATTGCGGAAGTCAACAGTCCGACCCTGGCCATCAGTGAGACGCCCGTCATCCAAAACCTGCAAAAGGATGTCGAAAATCTCAGGGTCAGCTTTCTCAACTTCATCGAGCAAGACCACAGAATATGGCCGACGACGCACCGCTTCAGTCAACTGACCACCCTGCTCGTAGCCGACGTACCCCGGAGGGGCACCGACCAGGCGGGCAACCGAATGCTTCTCGGAGTACTCCGACATGTCGATGCGCACGATTGCACGCTCATCGTCGAAGAGGAACTCCGCGAGCGACTTAGCCAGTTCGGTCTTACCCACACCCGTGGGTCCCAGGAACAGGAAGGAACCAGTCGGACGATTCGGATCCGACAGCCCCGCACGCGAGCGCCGAACAGCGTCGGACACCGCACGCACGGCATCCTTCTGCCCGATGAGCCGCTTACCCAACTCGGTTTCCATGTGCAGGAGTTTGTCCGTCTCAGTTTGAAGGAGCTTGCCCGTGGGAATTCCGGTCCACGCCTCGATCACCTCTGCGATCTCTGCGGGACCGACCTTCTCCGCAATCATCGGCTCTTCATCGCCCTGAGCTTCCTGATCCTCAGCCTGAGCCTCGGCCTCGGCAATCTGACGCTCAACGGAGGGAATCTCGCCGTTCTGCAGACGACCCGCTTCCTCCCAGCGCCCCTCGCGAACCGCCAGTTCAAGCTGGGTACGCAGCGTATCCAACTGGACGCGCAGGTCACCAACACGGTTGTGCCCAGCCTTCTCAGCCTCCCAGCGCGCTGTGAGGGCGCGCAGGTTCTCCTCACGGTCCGCCAAGTCAGCACGCAGCTTGCTGAGGCGATCCTGGGTGGCCTCGTCGAGGCCCTCCGGGTCGGACTCGGTCAGATAGGACTCCTCCATGCGGAGGCGATCCACGCTGCGGCGCAGCTCATCGATCTCAACCGGCGAGGAGTCCAGCTCCATGCGCAGGCGAGATGCGGCCTCGTCAATCAAGTCGATCGCCTTATCAGGAAGCTGACGTCCCGTGATGTAGCGGTTCGACAGGGTCGCCGCGGCGACGAGCGCACCGTCGGAGATGGTCACCTTGTGGTGAGCCTCGTACTTCGGGGCGATGCCGCGCAGAATGGCGACAGTATCCTCAACCGAGGGTTCACCGACGAACACCTGCTGGAAGCGGCGCTCAAGCGCCGGGTCCTTTTCGATGTTCTCGCGGTACTCGTCGAGGGTCGTCGCACCGACCATGCGCAGCTCGCCGCGGGCGAGCATGGGCTTGAGCATATTGCCCGCGTCCATCGCGCCCTCGGAACCGCCGCCCGCGCCCACGACTGTGTGCAGCTCGTCAATGAAGGTAATGATCTGCCCGTCCGAGCGGGAGATCTCGGCCAGGACCGCCTTGAGGCGCTCCTCGAACTCGCCGCGATACTTCGCACCGGCGACCATCGACGACACGTCGAGGGACACCAGGCGCTTGTCACGCAGGGACTCCGGGACATCGCCCGCGACGATGCGCTGGGCGAGACCTTCGACGACGGCGGTCTTACCGACGCCGGGTTCACCGATCAGGACGGGGTTGTTCTTCGTACGCCGGGACAGGACCTGGACGACGCGACGAATCTCGTTGTCGCGCCCAATGACAGGATCAAGCTTGCCTTCGCGCGCCACCTCGGTCAGGTCGCGACCGTACTTGGACAGAGCCTCGAACGACCCCTCGGGGTCGGGCGAGGTGATCGGGTCAGGACGCAGCTGGGCGAGCGCCTGCGCCAGGGCCTCAGCCGTCGCACCACCGGCGGTGAGAATACGCCCCGCCTCGGTATCGGACGCTGCCAGAGCGATGAGCAGGTGCTCGGTCGAAATGTACTGGTCTCCCGCGCTCTCGGCGCGCTCCCCCGCATCCTGAACGGCGGCGAGCAGCGCGCGCGAGGCCTGAGCGGAACCCGCGGATGCCCCCTGAGTACTGGGTAGCGCCACCAGTGCGTTACGGGTGCGTGCGCCGATTGCGCGCGCGTCCGCCCCCACTGCCCCGAGCAGGGACAGGGCAATACCGTCACGCTGCTCAATAAGGGACTGCAGCAGGTGAATGGGTTCGACCTGCGGGTTTCCGGCCGCCGACGCGGCCTGGAGCGCGGAGGCGATGGCCTCCTGCGCCTTCGTTGTCATCTCACGTGCCATGAGATCGTTCCTCCAAATGGTTCATTCGTCTCGCATCGACGGTTGTCGACGCATCTGGTAGACATAACGAACCCGAAGTTGAGTCTATTCCACTCAACTTCAAAATGGGAACACAAGGCACAGGCGAGGCCGGAGTTCAGTTCTCCGGAAGCCAGGTAGGACCGTCGAATCCGCGCTGATGACCACCCGAGGAACCAGGTCCCTCAGCATCCTCAATACTGTAACGATCCGCGAGCGCACGGAAGAGCTGCAGCGTCGTCGCCAGCGCGCACATGACCTGCTGGATCAGCTGCGCATCCGTTGCGCCGTACTCGTAGTCGCCATTCACCTCGGCGACGACACGATCCCCCTCAAGCTGCTCCGCGACGTAAGCCTTGGGCCACAGGAACTCCCCATGCCACGCCTGCAGGAAATCACGCAGATCCTCCCCATATTCAAGGGGAACCAACTGCTTCATAAACGCAACAATCGAAAGCACCTCGCGCGAGTCGCCGAGGAAGCGGAAGCAGAACAGGTGTCCCTCCCACAGGCCGCACAGGTCTCCATCGTTGTCGATACGCCAGGCCCATCCCTCAGAATCAAAGAGGAGCCCCAGGCGCTCCTGCGTAATAGGACGGACCATATCGAAACGATTGGCCTCAAACTCCGAGTTACCCGTGGCGATTCCTTCCGCCGACGTTGCTTTACTACCCTCCCATTGTCCCATATCAGAGCGGTTATCGTCCGCCGATTCGGCGCGGCGAGGCGTTTCCTCGCCGTCGGTTCCGCCGTCGGCATCCGCCCGCCATAGCCAGCCCATGATGACTCCCCTACTCGTATCCGTCGTTCGTGACGCGCCACTGCGTCCGTACCCCGGGGGTGTGAGCGCGTCGGCCACCCCTCTGTGCGTTTGACATGTGCACAACCATCGGCCGCCTCCTCCGCTCACTACATCGTGCCATCAGCGTGTGTATCACTACACCCTCACAGTAGCGCAGAATCGGCGAAATACCAATGGCCACAAGGCCTAGAGGCCGCCGCAACCACGTCACGAATGAACGCCGCACAGCCATCACCGCAGCTCATCCGAGAGGTGCTGACAACCCAGAACTCATTTGTCTATTCAGTCACATTTGCTTCCTTCTCTTGCACGATGCAGAGTTTTCAGCTATTTGCATCATTCTGCATGCCGTCCAAGGAGTCCGGCAGCACTCCCTCAGCGTCCCGAGAGACCGACATCATTGCCTTGGGAGCGCCCTTCACCCCGTGGTTCTGCACTGCCCCCGGCGTCGGCGCACCGTAAATCGACATCGGCAGCTTGGGCAGCGGCAGGGTCCACGCGGTGCGCGCAACCAACCAGCGCAGGAGACGCTCAGCGGGACCACGCGTACGTCCCATCGCGTCGGAGATAACGCACCCGACTCCAATGAGCGCCCACACGGCGAGTGCAATAAGGGCGGAGACCGCCACGCCCACGGAGCGTACTCCCACAGCCCCGAGCACCAGGAACAGCACGGCAAAGACGAGCGTCTGAGCCAGGTACGCAGTCATCGACCGGCGGCCAATCGCGCTCAAGAACGAGCGGAAAGCACCCAACTCCTCGAACGACGCCGCGCCCTGAGCGAACTCCGCCGAGGCCTCGCGAGGACCCCCACCCAGGAGAGCAAGGAGCGCCAACCAGCCACACGCCCCAGCGACACCCGACGCGTGAAAAAGAGGGAACGTCCAACCCGAGCCACCCACGTGTGCCCAGTCCAACTGGCCGAGCGCGTAGGGCAGCGCACCCAGCGCCCCCGCCAGGAGACCACCACCAGCAATCGCGACGAGCGCACCGCGATGGCCGCTCGGATCCTGCAGCGCCCCCCAACGCTCGACCCCAACCCCGAGCATCACGCAAGGCGCGACCAGGGTGGTTAGCACCGTGAAAGGCGTGGCCACAAGCCACCCGGCCAGATTCCACAGAGGCGTCGTCGCCTCCAGCGTCGCCTGCGCGTGATACTCCAGCGTCATCGGATGGGCGCCCATCTCCGCCGCGCCCGACGACAGAAGAAGGAGACTCAGCGACGCACCCGTCACCCCGATGACCGCGCGCAGCCACACGCGCCTCATCACAATAACCTCCACGAAAATCACCGCCACCAGGCCATAGGCCCCAATAATGTCTCCCTGGAAAATGACACTATGCACAGCGCCAAACGCCAGCATCCACCATCCACGGCGCCGGATCAAACGCGACGCCGCGCGACGAGCGCGACGCTCCACGTCCTCGCCAAAAAACTGCCACTGCAGGGGAATCCACCCGGCGCTGAGTTCGGCGGGCAGAGCCTCACGAGCGACGCGACGCTCACGCTCGATCGTGCGCTTGGCCATGATCGCCATACCAAAACCAAAGAGAATCGAAAACAATGGATAGGCGCGGCGGTCGACGAACAGCGCTCGCAGCAGGAACCACCACTGATCCACCCCACTCATTGCATCAAGCGCCGCCTGCCCCGGCGCGGGATAGTCCGGGAAGAAGCGAACCCAGAATGGCACGTTCGCCAGAGCAATCAGGGCCAGCATAAAGCCGCGGGCGACGTCAGGGGCGGGGAAACGCACCCGGCGCTCGCCAGTGAAAGACAGAGTGGACACGAGAGTTCCTTTCGTGAGAGACGCGTAGCCAGACAGACAGAGAGGGGCGAGGCCGGAGACGCCTCCGGGACTCGCCCCTCTCAGGGTGGCGGGTCAGCGCATGGCCGCCATCATGGCTTCCTGCGCAAGACGGCGACGCTTGCCGTTCACCTTCACGAGGAGCACGACGCCAACAATCATGACGATGAGACCGCCGACGCCGACGACGGTTCCCCAGATGAGGGGCACGACGATCGCCTTGTTCGCCAGCTGCTCCGCGGAACCGTTAAAACCGGCGACTTCCGCGCCGGGGGTCAGGCCCTGGCACTGAATCTTGTAGGCGCCCGCCGGCAGATCCGACGCCGAGAACAGGGTGTTGCTCCCCTCGTAGGGATTGAGCGTATAACTCTTGTTATTGAAGTCGACGAGCGCGCACGAGGAGGCGCTCCCGTCACCGATCATCACCGAATAACTGCCCTTATCCGTCACAGTGACGCTCGCGCCGTTCCCCAGCGCTCTACCGTTCGACAAGTCCTCCACGCTCGACGTCAGGCCAACAGCCATCGTCGCGAAGAACGCGATGGGCGCGATCAAGACCATCATCACAATGCCGAGAACGAGGGCAACGATGCCCGACGCGCGACTGGGCATCGGAGGCATGACCACCGGAGTAGGGGCGACATATCCGCCGCCTGCATAGCCCTGCGGACCTCCACCCGGGTAGCCTTGCGTGACTCCACCCGTGTTTTCACCATACTGAGGCCAGGGCGTGTTCTGGCCGCCCGAAGAACCGTAGGGGGGATATGACATGTGCGTGCCTTCCTGGTGGGAATTTTGCTTAAGCATAACAACGCTGCACGCGCGCTGAATAGCGTTTCACCGCGAATGGGACGGCGCACGCGATCCTACAGCGCACCGCCCCGACCGTATACCGAGAGAAGGCGCAGAAAAGGGGCGAGGCCGGAACTACTCCAGCCTCGCCCCTGACAGGATTCGCGTCAGCGCACAGCCGCCATCATGGCTTCCTGCATGATGCGGCGACGCTTGCCGTTCACCTTCACGAGGAGCACAACGCCGATGATCGTGACGACAAGACCGGCAACACCAACGACTGTTCCCCACACGAACGGCATGACGAAGGCCTGCTTCATGACCTCCGGCGAGGCATTAAAGGCAACAACTGTCGCGCTGCTGGCGATGCCTTCACACTGCAGCTTGTACTGGCCTGCAGGAATACCTGAGGCAGTGTAGACGCCCTCGTTATCCTTATAGGGGGTGAGTTGGTACAGCGTGCCACCCGCATCCATGAGGAAGCATGCGGGGTCAGCGCCGTCGGTGGTAACCGTGAATTTGCCATCCGCAGTCACGGTCACAATGCTGCCGTTGGCCGTCGTACCGCCCTTGACGGCATTGCCCTCGGTCTTGGTGACACCCGCGATCATTATTCCGAAGAAAACAATCGGGGCGACCACAACCATTAACAGGATGCCAATGACAAGCGTCGTAATGCTGGGTGCGCGACCGGGCAGCTTCGGCATTGCCACCGGGGCAGGCGCACCATATGCACCTCCCGGGTATGCCTGCGGCGCGTTCTGCGGGTTCGGATTTCCAACGGAGGGGTTCGACATGGTATCGCCTTTCTGATGGGGTTTGTCGCCAAGCATACAAGACTCTGCACTCACTTTGTCGACAAAAGGCGCGTCGCCGACCCCGGGTGGGATCGGCGACGGATGGACGAGGCCGTGGCTACGTCCGGAATCGCGGGCGTCGGCGCGCGTCAGGGCAGCTGGACGCCGCTCAGGCGCTCCGCGCGCAGCTGCGCAACGCCGGGCACCTCGAGGGGCGGCAGCGACATGCCGGTCGCGCGCTGGAGTAGCAGGTCCGCCAACTCGGGGTTACGAGCCAGGGCCGGGCCGTGCATGTAGGTGGCGATGATGGATCCCTGGACGGCACCGTCGTAGGCGACCTCGGCGGGTTCCTGGCCCTGCGGGGTGCCGTTGCCGACGCCGGAGATGACCCGGCCGAGAGGGGCCGCGTCTTCGCCCAGGATGGTTCCACCGCCGTGGTTTTCAAAACCGCTGAGCGGCTGAGTCAGTCCCTCGACGAGGGGCACTGTCACCAGCTCGCCGATAGCGCGATGCCCCTGCGGCAGCGTCGTGATGTCCAGAACACCCATGCCGGGCACGCGCGCACCGCGCGCATCCTCATACCAGTGACCGAGAACCTGCAGGGAGGCACAGATCGCCAGAAGCGGGCGGCCGGCGTCAAGGGCGCGCGCCAGACCTGAGGTGCCACGGAACTTGTCGGCCGCGAGCGCCTGGGCGGTGTCTTCTCCCCCGCCCAGGGTGTAGATGTCGAGGCTATCGGGGATTTCCTCGGTCAGACCCACGTGGACGACCTCGGCGTCAATGCCGCGCCTGCGGGCGCGTTCGGCCAGGATCAGGGCGTTGCCCGTGTCCCCGTAGGTGCCCAAAACCTCGGGCATGAGAACACCGATTCGCAGTGTGGAAGCGCTCACCGCTTGCCTTCCTTTCGGTCGAGCAGGACCTTGAAGTCGCGCATTGCCGTGTAGTTGAGGAGGACCTCGACACGCCCCGGCTCGCACGCGGCCAGGGCATCCATGGGCAGGGGTGCAAGGTCACAGTGGATGCCAGCGTATTCGAGGCGTACGGCCAGGTCGGCACCTCGCTCGCCGCATGCGATGACGCGCCTGCCGGGCTGGTTGACGCGAGAGAAGTCGACATCCCACAGCCACGAGAGGTCTTGCCCGTCGGGAACCTGCCCGTTGACGCCGATGACGACCTGGTCGACGCGCGGGTCAACCATCGTCATGGCTTCCTGCCAGCCGGCGGGGTTCTTCGCGAGCATCATGCGGGCGCGGCGCCCGTTGACGTCGTGGACGGAGTAGCGCCCCGCGACCTCGGTGACGGAGCTGACGGCTGTCGCCGCGGCCTCGGGCGTAATGCCCATGGCGACGGCGGCGGCAACGGCCTGCGCGGCGTTGCCGAGGTTGGCGCGGCCGGGCAGCTTGAGTTCGAGTCGCACGGCGACGTCGCCTGGGCCGTGCAGGAGGGCACGCGGACCCTCGGGGGCCAGGTCGACGTCTGTCAGCCACCAGTGGGGCTGTGGGCGACTCTGCAGTGCGGGGAGTTCCTCGCCCTCGAAGGCAGGGATCAGGTGCCAGTCATCGCCACTGCGCACGACGCGGCCGCCACGCGGGTAGGCCGCAGAGTCTCCGCCCCATCCGGCACCGGCGGCAACCCACACGACGTTCGGGTTGTCGGCGGCGGCGGAGACGATCAGCGGATCGTCACAGTTGGCAACAACGACGGCATTCGGGTGAGCGGACGCACCCTCACGCAGGCGCTTTTCGACCGAACCGATCTCGCCGACGCGGTCGAGCTGGTCGCGCGAGAGGTTGAGGTACACGAAGACGTCGGGGTGAACGTCCGCGGCGACCGCAGGCACATGCATCTCGTCGACCTCGAGGGCAGCGCGAGTCGCGTTCTTTCCCTGCATGAGGGCGGTGATGACGCCGGAGGTCATGTTGTCACCGTTGATATTGGAGGCGACGGGCCCGGCGCTCTCCAGGGCGGCGCGTACCATGCGCGTCGTCGTGGATTTGCCGTTCGTGCCGGTAACGATGACCGAGGAGAAGGGGGCGGCCAGTTCGGCCAGGAACTGCGGGGAGATGCGCAGGGCGACCTCTCCGCCAATCATGCCTCCGGATCCTCGGCCGAGGGCCCGGGAGGTGAAGCGGGCGGCAGCGCCGGCCACGTTGGCCACGCGCGAGCGCACCGACAGGTGATGCGGTGAATTTGTCATGGCCCAAGGTTAGCGCCTGCGGGGCCATGCTCGCGTCGGCGGAGCACTCCGCGATCTTCTCACGGACGAGGCCGGGGCCGGGTTGGGCTATGCACCGTCCCACGCGACACGCCGAGAACACATCACCAGCACCAAAAGTGCTGAATACCATACCAACGTTACCCACAACATGTCGGTGTGATCGCATCAATACGACTCAACGGTCAATACGGAGAGTCCACCCCGCCGCTTCTGCGACATTCTCGCTTCACAATCTGCGTATTTTCAATGAAAAGCTCGATTCAAATACAAAGCCGCAGGTCAGCGCCCATTTCACAAAAATGTTGCCGATGAGACGCACGCTCATTTCGGACGGCCTGCACGTTCGTGCGAAGTGCGCACATCACCGCTGATCGAGTACCCAAACCAGCCGTGACCTGGTAAAACTATTCTCAGCAGGCGAGAGCCTGTCGCCTGTTCCAGGCTTCGGTCAGGGATCCTGTGTGCCCCCGGATCCTTGATCGAATTAGGCTGCGGGACTCATCCGTTGGATGGGTCCCGCAGCTCCTTTTTGTCTCCCGGCGACGCGCTGACCCATCCTGGACGCTATCGGGCCGCCATAACAACCGGGCCACGCACCCCAACCGACGCAGTTCGAGCGGAGGGACCCGCAGCATACACGCGGGCCGCTCGTGCGAGTCCGAGTCCGCATCCCGCACGTGGGCCTCCTATTCCGCACGTGGGCATGGCCGCCCACACTCGGAATAGCGGGTTAGCGTGCGGAATAGCGGGTTAGCGTGCGGGGAGAAGCCGGAGGCACCCAGAACACGGGCAAAACTCTCCAATACGCTGTGCCGCCCCGACGCAGCAGCATCGAGGCGGCACAGGTACGTCGATCAGCAGACGCGCGACCGTATCAGCGGGAAATAATCGTTCCCTCGATGACAGATCGCACGCCCGAAGACGGTCCCGGCAGCGCGTGGCGTGTCGGAGTCCCGGAGGAAGCCAGGGACGCGAGCGCGCGCATCGGATCCCACACGGTGAGCGATCCGCCGGAAGCGGCCGCGGGCTTCGAGGAGCGATCCCATGGACGCTGGCCTCGTCGCATCGGCATGACTTGGCCATCTGCGGAAGCCGCGAACACGCGGTTGCGGCGCGCCTCGGAGGCAGCGACGGCGTCGCGCAGGGCGTCACGTTCGGCTTCGAGAGCTTCGACGCGTCGCTCGAGTTCAAGGATCCGACGGATGCCAGCGAGGTTGATGCCCTCTTCCTGACTCATGCGCTGCACGTCACGCAGGCGTTGCACGTCGCGTTTCGTGTAGCGCCGTCCTCGTCCCTTCGTGCGGGCGGGGATGACCAGGCCCAGACGGTCGTATTGCCGCAGGGTTTGGGGGTGCATCCCCGCCAGCTCGGCCGCAACCGAGATGACGAAGGTGATCGGCTCGTCCGGGCCGGTCGTCGCCATGAGTTACTCCTCAGCCGCCTTCGCCAGCGATGCTCGCACGTCGAGGTCACCCTCGGCCTTCGCCATGTCTTTCACGAGCTTCTTGAGTTCGCGGCTGGGCTTCGCGGGAACCTGGATGGACAGACGAGCGATAAGGTCACCCGTCGCCTTCGAGGTCTTCACTCCCTCGCCGCGCACGCGGATTTCCGCGCCCGAGGAGGAACCTGCAGGCACCTTGACCGTGGCCGTGTTGCCGTCGATCATGGGCACGTCGATGGTGGCACCGAGGATGGCCTCGGAGACTGTCACCGGCAGTGTCATGACCAGGTCGTTACCCTCGCGCGAGTACACGGGGTGGGGTTTGACCGTCACGGCAACCTCGAGGTCGCCGACGGGACCGCCGTGCATACCCGGCTTGCCATGCCCCTTGACGCGGACCTTCTGACCGTCCTTGATGCCCGCAGGGATGCGGACCTTGATCGGGGAGCCGCCGACCTTGATGGTCAAGGTCGCACCGTTGAGGGCCTGCCGGAAGGAGATGGACAGCTTCGCACGCACCGTCCCGCCCTTTTCGGGCGTGGGTGCCGCCTGCTGAGCATGGCCGCCGGCACCGAAGGGCGAGCCGTAGGGGTCGCCACCAAATCGCGCGCCCGCGCCGCCGCCCCCTCCGAAGAGGCCGGAGAGGATGTCCTCGAAACCAGCGCCGCCGCCGGGCATGCCGGAGGTCTGGAAGCGCACGTTATGGCCGCCGCCGCCAAAACCGCCGCCGTTGAAGCCACCGAAGAGGTCCTCGAAACCTCCCGTGCCGCCCGATCCGGCGGAGAAGCGTGCTCCGCCGCCGGCCATCGCGCGAATCGCGTCGTAGCGCTTGCGATCCTCATCGTTGGACAGGACCGCGTATGCCTCACCAATTTCCTTGAACTTGGCTTCGGCTGTCTTGTCGCCCGGGTTCTGATCCGGGTGCCACTTGCGCGCCAGCTTGCGGTAGGCCTTCGTAATGGCCTTCTTGTCCGCTGTCTTATCAACTCCCAGGACCTTGTAGAAATCCTTCGAGAACCAATCCTGTTCACTCACGCGCGTTTCACCTCACTTTCAGTCACGAGCGTGTTGTTGCTGTTATTCAGGGTTATTCACCAGCACCTTCGCGGCGCGCACGACGCGTTCGCCGCGGCGGTAGCCGCTGGTGAGGACCTGCCCGATGACGGGGTGATCAACGTCAGCGCTGGTGGTGGCCATGAGGGCGTCGTGCAGGTTCGGGTCGAAGTCCTCACCTGCGGCACCGTAGCGTTCCAGTTCGAAGCGTGTCTTGAGGGTGTCCTCGAGCTTCGTGGCGATGGACGCAAAGGGACCGTCCTCCAGGTCACCGTGTGCGCGGGCGGCGGCGATGTCGTCGAGGACGCTGATAAGCGCGTCGATGACCTCATCCTGGCCCGCGGTCTTATGGCCGGGAATGGCTTCCTTGGAGCGACGTACGTAGTTGGCGTACTCCTGGCCCTGGTTGTACAGCTCGGCGTTGACGCGGGCCAGCTGGTCCTCGACGCTCGCGATGCGTTCGAGAGCCTTGGCGAGGTCGGAGTCCCCGACCTGTTCCTCGAAGGCGCTCATGTCGTCGGCAGGGGCCTCGGACGAGGCCTGGGCGGCGTCATCCGAACCGGGCGCGGTCTCGCTGTTCTCGGGTGTGTGGGCCGTCTGGTCGGCCGGGG
>NZ_ALCA01000084.1 GCF_000278725.1 Actinomyces sp. ICM47
CCCCAGCCACTGCGGAATAAAGTGCCCAAGCACCCACGAAGAAGACCAGGTTTTCCTGCCAGTCCCCGACGAAAATCTCGTGTGTGCGAGTACTGCAATAGAACGAGTTCGTGACAACAAGTAGTAATGCTGCTGCCCCGCTTGATAAGAGTCGTATCCACAGTGCCTTCACTCGCGGTTGCGGCCATCGTCGTGGCGGGTCAACTATCAAAAGAACCAGGCCGGCGAGGAAGGTTCCATAAAGCGGAAGAACCATCAAAAGAGTGCCAGCTGCGGAGAGTCCCGCGGCGGGGATATAGAAAATCCCGAAGCAGATTCCTATCCATGTCGTGTAGGTACGGATCGCGTCCCTGATCGTGTGAGCAGGTGTGCCAAATCGGGCGGAGCTGCTCATGAGCATGTGTCCTGCTACTACCGTGAAGACAATCCAACCGAGACCGAAAGACAGGAGCGTCTCACTCCAGTGTTGAGATCCATAGTGGGTGGAAGCAACTGCATCAAACGCGATGAGCATGGTGGCTGCAAATCCTGCACCCAATACTCGGATCAGTAATGCTCGCCAGAGCGGTGGCTCCCATGTTGATGGCCGATCAATGACAAAAAGCAGCAGCCCGGCGAAAGGTGCAAGCCACAATGGAGTGTTCACCGGAGCGACTTCAGCAGTGAAGAGCAGAGAACCGGGCACTACCGCGAAGCCGAGGATGATCCCTACCCAATACACGTAGGTCCGAACGAATAGTTTTAAAGACTCAACCACTCACACCTCCCATGGACTTCAGTACCGATATCATGACGATACTACGGCGAGGAGGCGACCCATGGCCAAAGATGGCACCAACAGGGGCGGACGCTGCGTGCGTGCAAGCGCGAAGCCCGGCCCGCTGGGCGAGAAACTCGCCGCCGGACGCCCCGCCACCCGCCTGGAAGACCCGCTCAACGAACCCTTCGACTTCGCAGGTAATGACATTGGCGACGATGCGGTGCGTGCCGGGGAGACGATGCCCGAACCATCGGACTATCTGTCGGAGATTCAGCGTGACGGCAAACCGCTTGGCGCTGACCTCGTCTATCGGGAGACGTGGCAGTGGCTCGATCAACGTGGCTGTTCCCATTTCGTGGCGCCTCGCTTGATTGAGGCGTATGCGCAGGCGTTTGCCCGGTATGTGCAGTGCGAGCAGGCGATCTCCAAGTTCGGCCTGCTCGGCAAACACCCCACCACCGGTGCTGCCATCGCCAGCCCGTTTGTCGCCATGTCCCAGAGTTTCGGAAAGCAGGCGAATGTGTATTGGTACGAGATTTACGAGATCGTGCGCGCCACCTGCACCACCGACTACGCGGGCACCACGCCCGGCGAAGAGGTGACGGAGCAGCTGCTCAACGCCCGCTACTAACCGCCCCTCATGATCTTCGCGTCCATCCTCTAGTGGGGTGGACGCTTTCTTGTTCCCCTCCGATTCGTGGAAGCGAGTGTGCTTATGTATTCGATTTGTACTGCCGAGTCTGTGTGTGCTGGTCATCCGGACAAGTTGGCCGATCAGATCGCCGACCAGTTCCTCGACGACATCCTCTACGACGACAAGGCCGCACGGGTGGCGGTGGGGGTGATGGCAGCCGGTCGGCGGATCATCGTCACCGGCGAAATCACCACCAACCACCGCCCGCGTATCCGGGAGTCTGTGCGCCCTGCCCTCGCGCGTGCCGGATACAGTCCGCTCGGGATCCTGATCTACGTGTGGACGCGCCGCCAATCGAGCGACATCAACGCCGGGGTCACCACCTCGCTGGAGGCACGCGGTGGTGATAGTTCAGCGTTCGCGTTGCAGGGGGCTGGCGATCAGGGCACGGTCTACGGTTACGCCACCGCCGAGGCCCCTGAACGCCTCCCGCTCCCGCTCGTCCTGGCACATCGCACCTGCGAGCGTCTCGATACTGCCCAGGCCGAGGGGACGATCTGCGGGATCAACCCGGACGGCAAGGCCCAGGTGAGTGTGCGTTATGACGACACCGGTACCCCCGCCGCCGTCGAGACCGTCGGGTCTCGGTGCAGCATGAGGCGGGCAAGGATCTGGCCGTGTTGGAGCGTGAGGTGCGCTCGCTGATTGTGGCCCCGGCCTGCCAGACCTACCTACCCATAGACGAGCACACCGAAATTCTTGTGAATCCGTCGGGTCAGTTCGTTGAGGGCGGGCCGCGAGTCGATACCGGGCTGACGGGCCGGAAGCTCATGGTCGACACCTACGGCGGGCTCGGGTCTCATGGTGGGGGCGCGTTCTCCGGCAAGGACCCATCCAAGGTCGACCGGTCAGCGGCCTACATGGCTCGCCTGATCGCTCATACGATCGTTGACGCCGGGCTGGCCGCTGAGTGCGAGGTGGGCATCTCGTATGCGATTGGGAAGGCTGATCCGGTCGCGTTCGAGGTGGACACGCTCGGCACCGGCGAGTACTCCGACCGCATCTTGACCGCCGCCGCACGTGACGTGTTCGTGCTGCGGCCGGCGGGGATCATCGACGTCCTCAACCTGCGCACACCCCGTTACCGGGATCTCGCGGTCTACGGGCGCGTGGGCCGGGATTGGCCGCGCTGGGAACAAACCTGGCGTTTTGAGCGCGACCTGCGGAAGGCGTGGAGCCCCATGTCAAGTCCTGGGTTTTGTGGAGGCTTGTTTAGGCCGCTTCCTTTCGTGTTGTTGTGTGTTGGTTTTCTGCTTGTTGTGGTGTGATGCCGCCCAGGGCGAGGTGGGGCGGCGAGTGTTGTACCAGTGGACCCAGGCGGGGTTTCGCGTTCGACCTCTCCGATCGCGCCAGAGGCCGGCGTAGCCGGGGCGCGCCTCGTTGTAGATGAGTTCTGCTTTGTACAAGGAGTTCAACGCTTCGGCCAGGGCGTTATCGTAGGAGTCACCGGTCGAACCCACCGACGCTACTGCCTGGCAACGGGCGAGAGCTTGCCCATAGCGCACGTCGCGGTATTGGACGCCTCGGTCGGAGTGGTGCACGAGCCCACGAGTGTCTATATCATCGCGGCGACGTTGGTAGATCGCCATGTTCAACGCGTCCAGGGCCACGTCGGTATGCAGCGAGGACGCAACTTTCCAGCCCAAGATTTTACGCGAGCACACGTCGGTGACGAAGGAGACGTAGACCCAGCCAGCCTGGGTTGGCACGTAGGTGATGTCCGCAACCCACAACTCGTTGAGATCATGGGCCCCGAAATGCCGATTGACCAGGTCCAAGGGGCATGCATGGCGCGGTGCTAAGGCTGACATGGCGGGTCCGACGCCGACTCACGCCACGAATGCCCATACGCCGCATCAGTCTCTCGACCGTGCACCGCGCCACGTGTCCCACGCCCAACTCGTGAGTGTTGAGGAAGGCGTGCATTTTACGCACCCCGAACACACAGTAGTTCTCCTTCCACACCTGCCTCATCACACGCATCAGCGCCTCGTTGCGCACGCTGCGCGCCGACAAGGCACGAGTCCGGGCAGCGCAATAGGCACTGGGAGCAACCCGCACCCCAAACTGGGATAAAGCAGTGCAGATCGGCGCAGCTCCCCACCGATGCCGGTTGGCCTCGATGAAATCGCAGACTAGCGTCCGAGGCGACCTGGCTCCGCCCCGAAAAAAGCCGATGCCGCCTTCAAAATTTCGTTGGCGCGCCATACCTCACGATTCTCAGCTTCCAGCGCTCGGATATGGGCCTCTTGATCACTGATCTCGCCACGCTCATTGCGCCCGCCCTGCTCCACGGCGCGCACCCACGTACGCAGCGCCTCAGGATCGATCCCCAACTGGCCGCTAATGCGCTTAATAGCACCCCTACGCCGCCCGGGATCAGCACGAGCCTCCAACGCCATACGCGTCGCACGCTCACGCAACTCCATCGAATACTGGCGCTGACCAAACATCCCAAACCTTCAATCCGGCCTAAGACACTCTCCACAATACCCGGGACAGCTCAGCCCCTCCATGTCCACTCCGACCGCCAGGTGAGAGGCCCGGTTCTCCACCCTGTGATCGCATCGGACTTTGATGCGGATCGCGTCCAGGTAGATCACCGGGTAGAACGCTTCTAAGGGGCGGTGCTGCCACTCCAAGAGAGGATGTCTGAAGCAGCTGGCGTTCCATGTCCGACCTGCTGGCGTACGCCCTCAAGTCACCTAGCTCCCCCTAGGCGAGCCCCATGATGCCGCGCGCGTAAAAGTCGTCCCACATGGATGTGCGGTGGCCCGGCACGTAGAGCCAGTAGCGCACGGTCTGAACGCCGTCATCCCCGAGAGCTGCTCCCTGCATTGTTACCTCCTTGAGAAGCGCGGTCATAAGTACCGGCTATCCGTCATCATGGCCACACCCTACCACCCGGGTGATCGACGACACGATTCACACTCGCACTCAACCGACAGCAAAGCAGAGCCACGCTCTCGCGCGACCCGACCACAACCTCGCTCAGAGTTCCCCTATCTCACTCAAAGTCTGCCGACACGCCCACGTCGCACGCCGCCTGACGCAGGCGCTTATCGCGTGTCCACAGCGAGACACCGGGGGTTACGACAGCACTTGCCAGGAGTGCCACGTCGACCGCGCTGAGTCCTCTACCCCACAGCCTCCGTTCCTCGACGAGGTGCCGCACGCCTTGGTCGTCGACGTTGCGAACGATCATGAGGCGCTCAAGCGCTTTCAAAAAGATCGAGCGGTTCTTGAGATTCCCCAACGCGAGTTCCGTGATGACACTCTGATGCACGCACACCTGATCGCGCTCGAGCAGATCAACCAGAACCGGCTCACTTTTCCGCAGGTGATCGATCCAGATGTTCGTGTCAACGAGGACTCTCATGCGTGCTCGCGACTCCGAGGCGCAGCCTCCGCCCCCGGATCACTGCCGCCGAGCGCAGCGAGCTGCCGTCCAGTCTCAATGCGGACGAGGAGCTCAACCGCGTCCCTAATCAAAGCGGATCGCTCACTGACCCCTGTCAGCTCCTCGGCGCGCTCAAGCAGGTCATCATCGAGTGTCACTGTGGTTCTCATGCTTACCTCCACCCTCAGCATAGCACCGCAGGCATCATCAGTTGATTCGGATTTTGATGCAGCTTCTAGTCCACCCAGCTCACATAACAGCACAGCCGGGCCACGGCCTCGCGCGACCCGGCCATGGCCTCGTCAGGCTGAGGTGGTTTAGGCGACTTCAACCGTCGCGAGGGGAACGATTCCGCTCAACGTATCCCCCAGCGCATCTTCGGCGCGATCGAGCTCGTAGCGCATCTGCAGGTTCATCCAGAAACCCGGGGTCGTACCAAAGTAGCGGGAGAGACGCATTGCGGTGTCCGCCGTGATTCTCCGCTTCCCATGAACAATTTCATTGATACGGCGGGGCGGAACACCGATAGCGACGGCGAGCTTATGCTGCGTAATTCCGAAGCCCTCGATGAAGTCTTCCATGAGGACTTCACCCGGGTGAATCGGAGCAATTTTAGTGGTAGTCAACGATCTCAACCCCTTCTGGACCAGCATCATCCAGGCCGTCACCCATCACGACTGCGCTTGAAAAGGCACCGCCGTTGAACGGAGCACCCTTTGGTTCTCAACGACCCAGTGCTACCATCCTACTAATCGCATCGGGCTTGGACCGGCGCACTCTACTACGGGGATCCTCGCCATCACGGCGAGGATCCCTTGGTATTCCAAGAGCATCGCACACCTCGCCACGCAGACGGACCTGCTGCTCTCGCCATAAGCAAGCGACCGGGCCACCCTCTCACTCGACCCGGCCACGGCCTCGTCGGAGACCCCTACCTCATTCAATGTCGGCCAACACGCCCACGTCACGTGCGGCCTGACGCAGGCGTTTATCGCGCGTCCACAACAAGACCCCAGGGTCACGACAACGCTTGCCAGGAGCGCCGCATCGACAGCACTCAGTCCCCTGCCCCACAGCCGCCGCTCCTCAAGGAGGTGCCGGACCCCTCGGTAGCCCACGGCATGAACGATCATCAATTTCAGAAAGATCGCCCGATCCCTGAGGTTGCCCAGCGCGAGCTCGGTGATGACACTCTGGTGCACGCACACCTGGTCGCGCTCAAGGAGGTCGACCAGGACCGGCTCAGTTTGCCGCAGGTAATCGATCCAGATATTCGTGTCGACGAGGACTCTCATGCGTGCTCGCGACTCCGGGGCACAGCCTCCGCCACCTGATCGCTACCACCGAGCGCAGCGAGCTGTCGTCCGGTCTCAATGCGAACGAGGAGTTCGACCGCATCCCTGATCAACGCGGATCGTTCACTGATCCCAGTGAGTTCCTCGGCGCGCGCGAGCAACTCGTCGTCAACGTCAATTGTCATCCGCATAGAATCCTCCAGCACCAGGATAGGGCTTGATCTCCATAACGGTTGATGCGCCGTGCAGAGCCTGTCTGCGCGTATTCATTGCCCCCAACAGCAACTCAGTGACACGCCCACACAAGCCGGCCACAGCCTCGTCATGAAGAAAATTCTCGTGACCTCGTATCACTATTTACCACCCGTCAGTGACACATCTCACTTAACGAGATCACAGCGTTTTTTCAACCAACAGGATCCGACAAACCACGGAAGAATGGTCGCGGGGAGCAAAACCAGGGCGATCAGCAGGGCACACAAGCTAATCGCGGTGTCTACAGTGACACGTCACTGACCTGTTGCTTGAGCCGCGCATCACCCAGCGGCCCCCACCTTCGATTCAATGAAAGAGGCTCACATGAGCGACAACAACGAGAACGTTGACCAGGACAAGACCCCCGAGGGTCCCCTCCAGACCGACCACGGCACGACCACCATCGAGGAAAACGTCGTCGCTAAGATCGCCGGCATGGCCGCCCGCCAGGTACCCGGCGTGTACGGCATGGGCAACGCCGTGCGCCGCGCCTTCAGCGCCGTAACTGACCGCATCCCCACCACCCAGACCAACGTCACCGGCGGCATCACCGTACACAAGGGCGAAACCCAGACCGCCATTGATGTCATCGTCGTCGTCGAGTATGGCTACTCCATCATCAACGTCTGCAACGATATTCGCAGCAACATCATCGACCAGATCGAAGGAACCACCGGCCTGGAGGTCGTCGAGGTCAACATCGACGTCACCGACGTCCACCTGCCCGAGGAGGAAATAAACACCTCCGCCTCAACCGATCTGAAGTAGTCGACCTCGACGCCTGGATCTGAGGAATTCTCATGAAGACAACGCACCTGGCTCTCCTGGTGGGCCTGTTCATGGGAGCCGTTCTCGCGTTCGGTTCCTTCGCCAGCTTCGTCCTCGTTGCCCTGTGCGGCGTCGTCGGATGGGTAGTGGGCCTCTATCTGGAGGGCCGGGTCGATGTCCAACGTATCCTCGATTGGCGAAAGAGGTGACGAGCGTGGCCGCGCCTGACTCCACAGTCACGCAGTCGCGCGAGAAGGATTCCTCTTTGACGCAGCGCGGCACCACGACTATTCCGGCCAATGTCGTCGCCCGAATCGCCGCTCAAGCCGCGTTTGAGTTTTCCGCCGTCGGCTCGAACGCAGGTGGAGTCCTCGGGATTGGCTCCCGCCGAAACTTCGGGTCTCGGCCCGAGGCAACGTGCCAACTCTATGGGCAGCGCGCGATCCTCCACCTGGACCTCGGCCTCGTCTTCCCCACCCCCTTGTCCTCCACTATCGAGGACCTACGCACGCACGTGAGCGGTCGCGTCGAAAAGCTGTGCGGGGTACGCGTCGCCAAGATGTCCATCGACATTTCGTGGCTCAACCCGAGCAATCATGTCAGGAGGAGCCTGAGATGAGAGCACCCGTACCGGCGCTCATTTATCGCCCGACCCGGAGCGCATCTGCCACCGTCTTGGCGCTGCTTCTCCTCATTATCGGGGGACTCGGCACATGGCTGACGGGATACCGCCTCCTCACGGGGTCCTGGCCGCAGCGCACCGTCACCACGCTCAACGCGATCGGCACGGTGTCCTTTAGCTCCATCGCGGCACTTATTGCTGCCGGAATCGCGGCCGCATGCGGCCTGTTGATGCTTGTCGCAGCCCTGTGGCCCGGTCGCCCCAGGCACGTCGCTTTTCTTCCCGACGATATCCCCGGGCAGACGGCACTTCACCGTTCTGACCTGGCAATCCTCATAAAGAGGCACGTCGAACAGCTCGCCACGATTCGGTCCGCTTCCGCCACCGTGCGCAGGTCACGAGTCGACGTTGTCGTCTTCAGCGACGCGGATGACTTAGACGCCGTGCGCGAAGCCGCGTCCGAGAAGACCGACGAGGCCCTGGAGGTTTTCAACCCCGAGGGCATCACCCGCAGCCGCGTCCGCGCCAGGCGTGTGAGTTGAAGGAGAGCCGATTATGCGTTCAGTTTCTGCCGCTCTCAACAGGGTTCTCCTGGCATTCTTCGGGCTGTTTATCGTCTGCGCGTCCGCATGGTTCTTCGCATCCGGCCTCGACGCCGGCCACCATCTGCCCGGCATTTCCGCGTACCTGGCCGCGACGCACGACCAGATCGGGGCGATTCTCTCGCCTCACGCCCACTGGCTCGTGCCGTGCGGCGTTCTGGCGTCCGTTCTCGCCTTCGTTGTCGGTCTGTTCCTGCTCCTCATGCAGGTGCCGCGCAGGCCTGCGAATTCTCCACTCAGGCTCAGCGGCTCCGATGGCGCTCTGCTGGCTATTCTCTCCCCCGATGTTCTGTCGCAGGCGCTGTCCGAGCGCGTTCAGGACCTTCCCGGGGTCGAGCGCTGCACCGTTTTCGTCACCGGTTCTCCGAGCAAGCTCTGGGTTCAAGCGGACACGAGCATCGCGCCGGACTGCGAGGTCGAGTGGACCGTGACCGAACTCAGGAAGCTGTTGAACGAGGACGTCGCTACGTCTCTGGGGACGCCTCCCAAGCAGGTTGATGTCCTCGTACGCCTGGCGCGCTCGGTGAGTTCAACGTCAACATCGAAGGCCGTCACAGGCCAGCCGTCGCCGGCAATCACCGGAACAGACACAGGCGCGTGAGACGTGGGGCAGGGCGAGATCGCCTTGCCCCACATTTGTCGCGGGCAGGGCACCCACATTCACGAGGCCGGGGCTGAGCCTGTCGTCACGATTCGCCCAAAGTGCAGACCACCTCGCTCCAATGAGGCGTTTTTCGCGACTTTTTACCGAGGTGGCCTGATCCACGAGACGACGATCGCGGCCGTCACGAGGAAGAGGGAGAACACCCCCTCCATGACGAACAGGATGAGCTGATTCCGCGCGAGAACCCGCATGACGGCGAGGCGGTTGTCCTCGCCCGTGCGCGCCAGGCGCTCCCCCACGCGGTCGGCCGCGCCGATCCCCACCAGAGTGGACAGGCCTTGGATGGCTTCGAGGAACTGGGCGGACAGACGGGCCCGCATCTCGCGCGAAGCCGACGAGTCGTCGCGGACGAAGCGCTGGAAGAGAGCGATCGAGAGGGGGACGAAGGGGATGCAGGCGACGAGGACGAGCGCGGCGACCGGGTCGATGAGCGCCCCGATGACGACGAGGACGAGGAAGGGCGTGGCGACGGCGCCGATGAGTTCGCCGATGTAGGCCTGCCGGTATTCGACGACGCGTTCGACGGAGTCGGTGAGCAGCGAGATCAGGCGCCCGGTCTCCTCGGCGCCGATTCGCGCGGGCCCCAGGCGGAAGGCGTGCTCGAGCAGGGCCCGCCGTATGCGGCGGGCCTCGCGGCTCCGGGAGGCGTCGGTCTCGCGGCCGAGGGCGAGCCTGGCGAGGCAGACGACGAGGATCCACACCGCCGTCAGGATGATCGAGGACTCGTGAAGTCGGGCGCCGACCAGGTGCGCGGCGAGGACGTCGGCGATGCCGATCAGGGCGAGAGCCGCGGCGCAGGCGCGGATCGAGATGAGGAGGGCTTGACGCGCGATCGCCGGGTTCCCGGGGGCGAAGAAGGCGCGCGCCTCCGGGGAGCGTCCCCGAGCCGTCGCCGCTTCGCCCCCGAGAGGGCCGCGTCCTCGGCGTCTCACCGATGCACCTCGGTCATGATCTTCTCGTAGCCGAGAGGGAGATTCGTGCCGGCGACCGCCGAGGCCTCGTTCATCGGCAGGAGCACGATCCGCTTGTTCTTCACGGCGGGGACCTCGGCCAGAGCCGGGTTCGACAGGAGTTCTTGGAAGGGGACCATGCCCGCTCCCATGAAGTCCTCGACGAAGACGATGTCGGGGGCCGCGCGCACGACGAGTTCGGCGTCGATGGGAGCGGTGGCGGTCAGTCCGGCTTCCTGCGCCGCGTCGGCGCCTCCCGCGCGAATCGCGAGCGCCGGGATGGTGTTCTCGGCTCCCATCGCCCGGCTGCGAAATGAGCGCCCTTCCCCGACGGGGGAACGCATCGAGGAGCCGTCCCCCGTTCGCGGGGACGACTCCTCGATGAGGTTGGAAGGATCAGTCCTCGGCGCCGCGGCGCATCAGCACCGCGCCCGCCGCCAGGCAACCGAGTGCCACCGCGATCATGCCGCCCGCGGTGAAACCGGTGCGCGCGAGATCGGCCTTCCCACGACCCGGCCCCTTCGCGACCTCGGCACCCGGGGAGGGCGTCTGAGTCGTCGAGGACTGAGCGGTCGACGAATCGCCGGGACGCGCGTTCCCGTCGGGCTTCGGCGCGGCGCCATCGGGCAGGTCGACGGCCCTGGCGAGGATGTGCGCCGAGTGGGCGAAACCTTGGTCGCCGGTCGCGGCGTCGTCGATCACGCCGTCTCCGCCGATGGCGACCGTGGCCTTCCCGAGGTAGTCGCCGATGAAGGCGACGGCGCGGCCGAATCGGGAGCGCTCGCCGCGCGAAGCGATCTCCGTCGCCTTGATATCGGCGATTCCTCGAGGATCCGACGCGAACTCGTCGGTCGAGAACACCCACGCGCGCCCGTTCCCGGTCGAGCCGTAGGCGCCGACCACGAGCATCGCCGAACCCGATCCCGGAATCGGGAGGGCGTCGACCGCGTATCCGAACCCGTGGTCCTTCTCGCCTTCGGGGCCGGTGATGATCCTGACGCGCGCCGACGTCGCGCCCGGGTCCTTCGGCGAGATCACGACGTCGTCCAGCTCCTGGCCGATCGCGGCCTTCTCGCCCGCCACGAGCGCGACGCCGCCGGTTCCCTGGTTCGCGAGCAGGCCGCCGTCGAATCCGATGACGAAATCGTCGATCGAATCGCCGGTCACGTCGCCGACGTTCGCCACCGAGGTGCCCGCGCCGAGCCGGTGAGAGGCGTCGAAGGGCATCGTGAGCGCGAAGCCGGCACCGGGGGCTCCGGCCCGGACGCGCGCTCCGGCGGCGGAGCGGTCGCTCGTAGCGTCGGCGGCCCGCCCGTAGACGACCCACGCCTTGCCGGGGATCACGTAGTCGCGCATGTGCTGGAAGTCGGTCACGACGTAGTCCGCGGTGCCGTCGCCGTTCACGTCGCCCACGCGTGTGAAACTGTTGAAGGTGTTTCCCTCCGGCGAATCGATGCGCTGAAGAACGGCCGGGTCGTTCTTCGTGAGGTCGCGCATGTCGACGGGCGCGCCATCGGCCTTGCCGCGGAGGATGAACGCCGCGCCCTGCGGGGTCGCGTTCTTGTCGGCGGAGACGGCCGCGTTCGCGACGATGAAACCGACATCGGCCATGCCGTCGCCGTTCACGTCGCCCACGCGAGTGATGTTGAACGCGCCCGCGCCCACCGACGGAAGATCCACGTACCAGCCGTGCGCCGGATCGAGCTTGTTGAGGTCGACGTCGCGCAGGTGCGAGCCGCCGAAGACGACCCACACGCGAGACATCGTGTGCGAGCCGAAGGCGATATCGTCCACGCCGTCCTTGTTGACGTCGCCCAGGCATGCTACGGAGAACCCGATGTTGGCGTCGGTTGCGGGGTCGGCGGTGCGACGCGGGCCGAGGATCGAGATCGTCTCAGCGGAGGGGAGGGCTTGACCGGCGGTACCGCCCGGGATGATCGAGATCTCGCCGGTGACGTTCAAGATCCAGCCGCGCGTGGGCGTGCTCTCCGCGTAGTACGGATCCCACTTCCATTGGGACCGCACGACGTTGCCCGAGATGATGTCGGGGCGCCCGTCCCCGGTCACATCGCACGCGCCTCGCGCGAGCGAGCCCCCCAGGCCGGACGAGAACTCGCCGAGCCACGACTTCTCGGTCGGGGTGTCGAGCGGGACGAAGGAGGTCTCCTCCTTGCGGGGCTGGGGCTCGGGGATCGGAGCGACGATCTCCTCGTCGTCGCTGTGGGTCTTCTCGCCCTGGCGCGACATGTCGACGGTCCATACGTCGATGCGGCCCTTCGAGTCCGATGTGTAGACGCCCTGCAGAGGGTCGTCTCCTCGGCGCGGAATGATGCCGAGCCCCGCGCCGGGGTCGCTCTCACCGCCCTCGGCGGAGACGAATGTCGCATGGTGCGCGCCGGGAAGATCGAGGATCCCCTGCCCCGCGTTGAAGTCCTGCGTGAACGCCTTCGCGGAGATCGCGAGCGCACCGGGGTGCTCGCCATCCTTCGGGCGGCCGACGAAGAGGGCGCCCGGATACTCCCCGCCGTCGACCCACGCGAGTGACGCGCCGAGCCGTCCGTACAGGGGGCTGCGGAAGAGATAGCCGGTCCGTTTCGCCGATTCGCTCGCATGAACCGGGGCGGATGCCGTGGAGTCGAGGTCGATGACGGTGTCGATCCCCGCTTGAACGACGGCGAAGGCGCCGGCCTCGTTGTTGTGGCCCGGCGCGCCGACGGCGAGATCAGGAGCGCCGTCCGCGTTGATGTCGCCGATCCGGGCGATCGCCGCACCGAATTCAGCGCTTGCTCCCTGCTTCGACGCGCCGACGATACGGGGCGCGCCGTCGAGGCTGCTCGCCGACGCCGGGGCGTAGGCCACCGTGCTCGTCGCGGGAGTGCCGACCGCGAGGTCGGATCCGAAGGCGAGCAGTGCGAGGCCCTTCGAGGTATCGACGTTCCAGGTGGCGGAGGCGATATCGCGCAGCAGGCGGCGCGCGCCGGGCGCGCTCGCGTCGGCGGTTCCAGCACCGGCCGCGCTCGCGTCGGATTCGGCGCCGGTCTCGGTCGCGCTCCGCTCCGGGGTTGAGTCGTCGGAGTCGAACAGGTCGGCGACGTCGGGGTCGAGTTCGCCGCCCGAGCCGAGAGGAGGTTCGGGGCCGTCCTCGTTCCACTCGTCGTCGTTGGATCCGGTGGGGGGATCCGAGGGCGGAGCGGGAGGCTTCGGCGTCGTCTCGAAGCGCGCGGTATCGACGATCGTGACCTTATCGGCCGTGCCGACCGCGAGGAACGGGCTGTCCGGGCTTCCCGCGATCGCGAGCACATCGGCGTCGGGGTCGATCACGGCCAGGAGTCGAGGGGCCGCGGAGTCGGAGGAGTACAGGTAGACCGCGCGCTCGCCGGCGACGGCGACGTGGGGCGCGCCCTTGATGGAGACGCAGGTGACGGCATTGCCGAATGCGTTCTCACCGGCCGGGGCCGCGGTGGTGAGGAGGTTGCGCTGTTCGCTCAGCGAGATCTCGACCTCGTCGCTCGGATCACCGTAGGGGATGTAGGGGAGGACGTGGAGGCCCGTGCGATTCGCGAAGATCATGTCGGCCAGACTATCGCCGGTGATATCGCAGGATACGGGAGTCGTCGCGCCCGCGTCCTTGTACGTGAGGCGATCCGTCTTGCGAATGATGTCGCCGTAGCGCGACTCGTAGATCCAGGAGAATCGCAGCGAGTCCGAATCAGCTCCGCTGGCACGGCGTTCCCCGTGCTCGGTCGTCGACGTCGGGTTCGCCGGTTCGGAACCGGACGCCGGACTCGTCGCGACGGCTGCGAACGTCGGGCTCGCAGTGCCGAGCGCGAGCGATGCCATGGCGATTCCTGAGAGTGTTCGTGAAAGTGTCTTCACCTCGGCCCTTTCGTAAATTTATGCAAGCCTAACCTTAGATGTGGCGGGTGATTCTTGGGAAGAAGATGAAGCGGACGACACACGGAGCGAGGGATCGAGGACGCAGCGCTGGGCTCGCTGATCGGAGATGCTGGTCGAGCAGGTGATGGGCGATCGGTTTCCACAGGCCGAGTGGGGTCTGCGATGCTTGCGGAAGCGGATCCGGCCGGCCGGCGCGTCGCAGAGTTCTCGCTCCGAGGCGCGGCAGGGGCGCAGGCCCGGCCCTCAGCGGGGATTCGACGGAAGAGCGACGCCCCACGGCCGACGACGAATCGAACGCACGGAGAGGACCGATCATGGAACGCACGACGCTGGGCACGACCGGCATCTCGATCCAGAGGCTCTGGCTCGGCGGGATGAGCTTCGGGAAGGTCTTCCCCGCTTCCACTAGTGGATGGTCCGCGTGGACGAGACCGAGGCGATCATCACCCGCGCCCTCGAACTCGGCGTGAACTTCATCGACACGGCGAACACCTACGCGCACGGCACGAACGAGGAGTACATCGGCGAAGCCCTCCGTCGCCTCGCCGTGCCGCGCGAGGACGTCGTCCTCGCCTCGAAGGCCTACTTCAACGAGGGACATCTGTCGAGGGGGCGATCGAGCGGGAGATCGAGGGGACCTTGACGCGCCTCGGCGTCGACTACCTCAACCTCTACATCATCCACCGCTTCGACCTCTACATCATCCACC
Organism: Actinomyces sp. ICM47; assembly: GCF_000278725.1. GTDB lineage: Bacteria > Actinomycetota > Actinomycetes > Actinomycetales > Actinomycetaceae > Pauljensenia. The sequence goes on from NZ_ALCA01000084.1 coordinate 14,617, forward strand.
GCTTCGACTACTCGACTCCCATGGCCGAGACGATGGAGGCGCTCGACAGGCTCGTCCGCGACGGTCGTGCGCGGGCGCTCGGCGCCTCCGCGATGTACGGCTACCAGCTCCACAACCTCCAGCGGGTCGCCGACGAGAACGGATGGACGCGCTTATCGAGCCTGCAGAACCACTACAACCTGCTCTACCGCGAGGACGAGCGCGAGCTCATCCCGGTCGTGCGCCAGTACGGCATGAGCCTCACGCCGTACAGCCCGCTCGCCTCGGGCCACCTCACAAGATCGACCTGGGACTCCGACTCGGTCCGTTCGACGACGGACGGGACGATGCGCCAGAAGTACGATCGCGATCGGGAGATCGACATGCCGATCGTCGTGCTCGAAGCCTTCGAGGGTCGACGACGCCGTCCGCGCGTTCTCGCTAGAGCTCTCGGCCGAGGAGGTCGCCTTCCTCGAGGAGCCCTACGTCGCCCACGACCTCGTCGGACCGCTCGCGGGGACGGTCGTTCCGCAACAGCCGGGACAGAAGAACGCATGACGACGAGGGCACAGTCGGCCGCCGGGAATGAGGGCGAGGACTACCTCGCCTCGATTCCGCCGACCGCGCGCCCTCGTTTGGACACCGCACGCCCTCGTTTGGACACCGCACGCCCTCGTTTGGACACCGCACGCCCCGCCCTCACGGGCCTGACGCTCGCAGACCACGCGAACTGCGCGCTTAGGCAACTCGGGACCGAACCTTCCCGGGCACACTCCGATTCTCCTTCGCGAGACTCGGAACAAACCCCAGGACGCTTCAGAACGAGTAGCCACCGCTCGTGAGCGCGTGGTCGTCAGCTTGGCTGAATGTTGATGCCGCGCAGCCAGTCGAAGAATCCCATTTGCCTCACCTTTCACAGATAAGATCAGATCGATGACCGGGGAAGAAGCATGTGCCCGATTAGAGACAATGGAGCAAACCGGCTCTTCCGAGTTGAGTGTGGGTGGAGGCGTCTAGGCCTCCTGCGATGAGGAGCATTCGGAGTTGGTAGTTGGTGGGGTTGCGGTAGCCTCTGGCGGTGCGTCTGCCTAGTTCGATGATTCCGTTGATGGCTTCGGTGGGGTGCGTTGCTGGCTCCGCTGGTGTCGAAGTAGGCCAAGAATGCGTCCTTCCACTTGCGTAGGGTCCGACCCAGTCGGGCGATTTCGGGGATGGGACACGTTGGTAGGCGCTCGACGAGATGAGCGGCCAGGCGTCGGCCTTGGGCGGGTGTGTCTTGGTGGAAGACCTCGCGCACTTGCCCGGTGAAGGTAAGCGACTTCGACACTGATATGCGCCTCATCTGCCGTGAAGGCCTCTCGGAGTCGTTCTTGTTGACGTGGGGTGAGCTTGTGGCGCGAGGCGTGCAAAAGAAGCCGGATTTGGTAGAGGGGATCACCCTTGCGTCCGCGGTGACCCAGGGTGTCTTGCTGGACACGGCGACGCACCTCACCTGGGGCGTCGCCAGCGAGCTTGACGATGTGAAAGGCATCGAGCACGCTGGTTGCGTCTTGGAGCTGGTCATCGACGGCGTTCTTGCTGTCCCTGGAGGGGATCCAGCGTCGCGATTTGCACCCCTGCACGGAAGTCTTCTCCGCGCTCGGCCAACCAGTTCTTGTACACGGTGCCAGACCTTCCTGGGACCAGGTCCAACAAGCGGGCTGTGGGATGATCCTCCCCGCGTGTCAGGTCCACGATGCCGGTGAGCTCACGGGGCCCTCGTCGGCGTCGGTCCTGGTGATGCCACACATGCTCATCAACCCCCAGTACCCGCACGCCTGCGAAGCGGGCGGGGTCATCAGATGCGGCTTGCAGGCGCGGCTTGATGTGGGACCACATGGTATTCCACGTGGTTCCTAACTGGCGGGCCAGCCCCGAGATGGTGGCTCCCTCGAAGCGTAACTGTCGGATCGCCCAGCGGATCGCCCGCACACTCAAACGCGCCCTGGGAGCACACACCGAGTGGTTCTGCTCAGTGAAGGTCGCGATCTGGCAGGCGTGTTCGCGGCATATCCACCGTCGCTTAAACCACCGGAACCTTGTCGGAATCCCGGCCCAGGGCGCGTCGATCACTTCCACCACCATGCGCCCGTGGCCTTGTGCGATCACCCCACACCCAGGGCAGCCAGCACAGCGATCACAGGACTCTATGTCGAGCACCAGAGCATCTGGGGTGCGAGCCACGCTCATCAGATGGAAGCCCTCCAAACCGACGAGCAGATCACACCGATCACAACGGTCAAGCGAGGCAGAGCAGCAGCAGGTAGGGTGGGACATTGTCGAGGTCCTTGAAGATCGCGGGGGTAGAAGTCCGCTCATCATCAAGGACCTCGACCTCTACCCGCAACCCCCGACCAACACCCGGTCACCCACACTCAACTCGGAAGAGCCCGTTTACTCTGTGCGCGCTGTGCTTCCGCGGCTGTAGTATCAACAACAAATTGCTGGAACCTCTCAAGTCGGCCAACAGCATCAGTGCCAAGCTGCTGCTGACATAGGACACAGACCGCTCCATCGGAGGTGTACGGGAATTCATGATCGGGGTAAGCCACCTTTGAATATGACTCTGCCGCATTCCACAGCGCCTTCCAGGCGCTTGATCCAACTTCGGATAGAGGCTCGTTCGCAAACGTTTGACGCGAAGCAAGATTCGCCGCCTCCTGAGCGATATCTGCATCTTTCACCAGTTCAGCGAGCTGTTTCTCAGCCCGCACTCCGACCTTTTCATCGAGAGTTTCCAAATGATCGGCAATCATAGTGAGGGCTTCGGAAATTTCGATCAGTTGAGCTTTCTCTTGAGTCGGGTCGCTGACACGAAGATGAGCAACTACTTTCTTCTGTTTTTCCAGCTGCTCGGCAGCGTCAGGAGGACACTGGATCGCTGTTGCTACAGCAGCATCCGTTGTTGAGGCACTGAGATCACGAAGAAACTCCGCGGCGGAACCACGAGGATCAACCTTAGGCAGTGGCCCGGGTTGGCTATTCTCTTGCTTCCACGCGTCAATCACTCGGGACACACCAGTGCAGATGTCTGCGAGATCCTCCAGAAGCTTCACCGCTGAAGGACGGTAGGAGATCTCCGCTTCGGTAGTCAGATAGCTATCCCCACAGTGTTCGTCATAAAACGCTATGCGCTTAAGGTCTGGATCAGGTGATTGGTCTAGAAGGACACTTCTTTCATCATCACCAACACTGAAGACAACTTCGCCTGAAGGCTTTCCAGAATCACTAGCGAACACATCCGGCAAGATCTTCTCTTGATGGCGCGCTCCCACCATTGAGCTGATCACTCGAGCGTAACCAGACTTGCCGCTACCGTTGTGTCCATACACCACGGTGAGTCCGTTTGGTTCAAATGTTAATTCTTGGCCAGGAGCAAGACGATTGACGTTAGCGAGATTTTTGACCGCAACCAGTTGAACGGGCTCGGCCTGCGTCACCTGCAGTGGTGTGAGGTTAGAAAACCAACCTCCATCAGGGGGAGACTCAGGTTCCTCGATTAGGCTTCGCGCGATGTCCGCATAATCGTGTTCCCCAAAAGTATCCCCAGCAATAATGCGCGCAAGAGCCTTCTGCTGCCACCAAGGTTTTGTTTGTGCCCAGCTCAGTACGTCTTCGTAGGCTGCCACTTGGATGCTCCTTCACTTGCAGGGTTCATAGGGGAAGGGAAAACAATGGGTGAATCAAACGTCGCCGCTAGTCTCGATTCGTTCTAAAGCCGTGGCGCACTGCGCCCCAACAGAACATGACTTTCCCAATAGTTCCAAGGATGTAGTCATGAGTAGTTGAGAAGAAGGAATGCTCTACACTCACTTCTTACCCCCAGACGTAAGCCCCGTGCGGAACTCCACGACGTCACCGTCGTGCATCACGTAGTCCTTGCCTTCCATGCGGACCTTGCCGGCGGCCTTCGCGGCAGCCATGGAGCCGGCTTCGACCAGGTCGTCGTAGGAGACGACCTCAGCCTTGATGAAGCCCTTTTCGAAGTCCGTGTGGATGACGCCGGCGGCCTTGGGGGCGGTGTCGCCCTTGTGGATCGTCCAGGCGCGAGCTTCCTTCTCGCCGGCGGTGAGGTAGGTCTGCAGGCCGAGGGTGTCGAAGCCGACGCGGGCCAGCTTATCCAGGCCGGACTCGTCCTGGCCGGATTCGGCGAGCATCTCGCGGGCGTCCTCGTCGTCCAGTTCGACCAGCTCGGCCTCGAACTGGGCGTCCAGGAAGATGGCCTCGGCGGGGGCGACGAGGGAACGCAGTTCGTCCTTCATCTCCTCGTTGTCCATCTCGGCGGCGTCCATGTTGAACACGAAGATGAAAGGCTTGGAGGTCATGAGCTGGAAGGAACGCAGCGCGTCCTGGTCCAGCTTGGCACCCTCGGGGCCGGACAGCAGCTCGCCGCGCTCCAGCAGGTCGAGGGCCGCCCGCGCTGTCTCGAGGACGATCGGCTCGGTCTTCTTGCCGCGCACCTCCTTTTCGAGGCGCGGGATCTGCTTCTCGATCGTCTGCATGTCGGCGAGGATCAGCTCGGTCTTGATGGTCTCAATGTCCGAGGCCGGGTCCACCTTGCCGTCGACGTGCACGACGTCGGGGTCGGAGAATGCGCGCGTGACCTGGCAGATCGCGTCGGCCTCGCGGATGTTCGCGAGGAACTGGTTGCCCAGGCCCTCGCCCTCGGAGGCGCCGCGCACGATGCCGGCGATGTCCACGAAGGACACGGTGGCGGGCAGGATGCGCTGGGAGCCGAAGATCTCCGCGAGCTTGTTCAGGCGCGGGTCGGGCAGGGGCACGACGCCGACGTTGGGCTCGATGGTCGCGAAGGGGTAGTTCGCAGCGAGCACGGTCGCGCGGGTCAGGGCGTTGAACAGGGTGGACTTGCCGACGTTAGGCAGTCCGGCGATACCGATAGTAAGAGACACGCTCCCATCCTATCGGAGCAGGCCGGGCGGCGTGGCGCTCACGCGCCACGTCACGCCGACGCGCGGGGCGCTCGGCTCACTGCGCGAATTCGACGGGCGCCAGCTGTAAGAAGTCACCGAAGGTGATCGTCACATCATCAGACTTCCTGACCCTCACGCCGCGCTCACCGAGCGCATAGAGCCTCGAATAGACAGCATCGCCCTCAGTCTCGCCGAAGCGCGCGGCACCGAACATCTGCGTCATCGTCTGACATAGCTGCCAGGCGGCAGCCGCCCCCGCGCGCGGCTCAACGCGCGTGCGAGCGGGAGTCGGCGAAATGGTGAGCACCCACTCTCCCCACGACGCCTTCTCCTGCGCGATCCAGCCGTCGCCGACCAAGGAGACATCGCGGCCGTCAAACTGCCCCGCAACGCCCCCATTGGCGACAAGAACGTCACGCACGGGCACGCCCCTCGCCCACTGGTCCACGATGCCGCACACCTGACCGAAGGCCAGGCCGGTGCGCATAGGAACGGTCTCCACCTCGTCACGGGAACCCGCGGACGGCTCCGGGGACGCAACCTGGGCGGCGAGGTCCCGCAGCTGCGCGAACGTGAGGGCGGGCCGACGATTCTCCTGAGAATCGGGCGCGTACCCCTGCTCGTTCTCCTCCTCGAACCAGTCGAACTCCTCGATCTCCTCGGGGCTCTCCGAACCGTTCGGGCTCAGGGGCGTGACTGCAAGACCACCGGAAGCCAGCATAGGCACGTCGCGCAGGCGCGCGCCGCCCGCCAGCCCGGCGAGCACCCTCCCGAAGCCGAGGGGGAAGCCCGGGGGAAGAAGAACCGTCTGCCCGGTCGCGTCGCTGGCCAGCTCCACGCCGTCGGCGCTCACCGACGCGGTGAGAACACCGAGGCCAGAGACGCGCAGATCCCACTGGTAGCGGATCTGCGGGCGCCACTGCGGCGGCATCATGCCCAGCCCGTCGACCAGGTCGGACATGGAACGGTCGAACTCTGCGTCGAACTGGTCCCAGCACGAGCACATGGTGCACGGCTTCGACCTGATGTCGATTTCCTGAATCTCGGGTCCGAGCGCAATCATCCACCGGTAGGGCTTGTACTCGGGTTCCTCCGACTCCAGGTTGTAGTATTCATCGTTTTCGATGAGCCTGGTATCGCCAAACGACGAGTGGATGGTCGTCCCTCGGACCGACAGACGCAGGGAACGATCAGGGGTGCGCCACCGAATGTGTGTCTCCTCCTGCTCAGACCCGCCAATGATGATCGGTTTGACCGGCTCCATCATCTGCGCGGCCTCCAAGATGAACTGGTGCGCGTCCTCAAGCGTCATGTCGCGCCCTACCAGGGCGGCGACGGCGTCGCTCACTCGTTCGATGGGATCCATGCGCAAACCTCCACGTTCACTTGACAATCAGCGGAGCCCCGCCCCTCACAGCAAGCTTACCGCAGTGTCAGACGCGCGCACGCGGCGGTCTCAGCTGGTGTGGTCGGGCCCTGCCACACGGGGCGCGTGGGGGCGCGGTCGCGCGGGGAGGCAGGGAGAGGGACGAGTGGGAAAGAGAGGAGCGGGAGTGGCGGGCTACGCCGACGCGCGGGGATAGAAAGCCTTCATTTCCTCGAAGCTTCCGAGCCGGAGCCTCAGCCCGAGGAGCGTGTCGACGCTGAGGGCCCGTTCGCCGACGCGGAAGAATCGCGTGTAGGCGAAATGACTGGTGGTGCGCCCCGCGAAGGCCGGCCCGACCATGTTTGTCAGCGTGGTGCACAGCTGCCAGGCGGCACCCGCCACCTGTTGGTCGTCGTTCCACTCCTCGCCTTCGGCGGGGGAGACGATGATCGCCCATTCGCCGTTGTGCTCGGGCTGGTAGGCCGCCCAATCAGTGCCGACGATGGCCTGCTTTGTCAGGTAGGTGCCGTTTTCCCCGCCCAGTCCGCGTGTCAGGAGGTCGGCGATGGGCGCGCCGCCCAGCCACTGCTGGACGAGCCACTGGAGCTGCTCGGTCGTCAGGCCTGCGCGCATGGGTGCGGGGTTGTCCCGTGTGGTACGAGGCCTGGGTTCCTCCTCAGCGTCGCCCGCGGCCAGTGAAACGGCGGTACGCAGCTCGTCGAAGGTCAGACCGGGGCAGCGGTTGTGCTCGGTGTCGGGGCCGAGCTCGTCCCAGTTGTGTTCTTCCATCCACGCGATCTGTTGGAGGAGTTCGGGGGTTTCCCGTCCCGTCAGGCTTGTGGGGCCGATGCTGAAGCCGCGGGATTCCAGGAAGCGCACGTCGCGCAGCGGTGCCCCTTGCGCGAGGCCCGCGAGGATCCGCCCGATTCCCATCTGGAAGCCGGGCGGCAGCGTAACGGAGTCGCCGGTGACGTCGCTGGAGATTTGGACCCCGTCGACGGTGGCGCGCACGGTGACGACGCCCAGGGCGGTGACGCTCATGTCCCACTGGTAGACGATCTGCGGACGCCACGCGGGTGGGAGTTTCGCCAGGTCGTGGGGCAAGGACCGGAAGACGGGATCGAAGACCTCGTCGAAGAGTTCCCAGTTGTAGCACAGGCATCCGCAGCGCTTAGCCCAGACATCTTCCGGCGTTTCGGGGCCGAGAAAAATCGCCCAGTGGAAGGGGGTGTCCTGGATGAGGCCCCACTTAACCTCGCGGAACTCCTCGTCCTCGGCGTGCTCGGTGTCCACGAAGCTCACCGACACCAGAGGCATATCGGGCCTGTCGCCGCCGCTGATCGCGAGCGTCCGTCCGCCGACCCGCCATCGCGCCTCGCTCCCGTGCTTGCCTCCGCCGACGATGACGGGGCGTGCGGGCGCGAGGAGGGCCGCTGCGTCGAGGAGGAACTGGTGGTAGTCCTCAAGCGTCAGGTCGCGCCCGGCCAGGGCGGCGACTGCGTCGCTGACTCGTTCGATGGGATCCATGCACAACCTCCGCGTTGGCTCGACAATCGACGAATACTCGTCCTTGCACGCCACTTTACCGCACTGTCAGACGGTCGGAGGTGCGGTCTCAACTGGTGTGGTCGGGTCCGGCGACGCGGGGTGCGTGGGGGCGAGCGGGCACCATGCCGGCCTTCTTCAGGTCGGCGCGCAGGTCGCGGGGCAGCGCGAAGGTCGTCGATTCGGTCTCGGTACGGGCCACCTCGACGGTGGGGAATCCGCGGTTCTGCAGCCATTCGATGACGTCGCGCACGAGGATTTCGGGAACGGATGCGCCGGAGGTGAGGCCCACAGTACGGGCACCCTCGAACCAGGACTCATCGAGTTCCTCGGCCTTGTCGACGCGGTACGCGGAACCTGCCCCGGCCTCGAGCGCGACCTCGACGAGGCGCACCGAGTTCGAGGAGTTCGCCGAGCCGACCACGACCATGACGTCCACCTGGGGCGCGATGAATTTCACGGCACCCTGGCGGTTCTGGGTGGCGTAGCAGATGTCGTCCGACGGCGGGTCGATGAGCTGCGGGAAGCGCTGGCGCAGGCGGTCCACGGTCTCGCGGGTCTCGTCGACGGAGAGCGTGGTCTGGGAGATCCACACGACGCGCGAAGGGTCGCGCACGACAACGTTGTCGACCTCGTCGGGGGTGCCGACGACCTGGATGTGGCCGGGTGCCTCGCCGAAGGTGCCCTCGACTTCCTCGTGCCCCTGGTGGCCGACGAGGATGATGTCGTAGTCTTCCTTCGCGAAGCGCACGGCCTCGCGGTGCACCTTGGTCACCAGCGGGCAGGTCGCGTCGATCGTGGCGAGGTGGCGGGTGGCGGCGGCCTCGTGGACGGCCGGGGAGACGCCGTGCGCGGAGAAGACGACGCGGGCACCCTCGGGCACCTCGTCGGTCTCCTGGACGAAGATCGCGCCGCGCTTGGTCAGCGACTCGACGACGAACTTATTGTGGACGATCTCTTTGCGCACGTACACGGGCGCGCCGTAGAGTTCGAGGGCTTTTTCGACGACGTCGACGGCACGGTCCACGCCGGCGCAGTATCCGCGGGGGGCCGCAAGGAGAATGCGGCCGCTTCCCTCTCCGTGGGGGGCGGGCAGGGGGGTCTCGGCGCTGGCTCGCAGGTCGACGTTTTCATTCATGCGTCCACCCTAGCGCCCGGGGGCGAGGGCGTGCGCGGGGGCGTGGGAATCACACATTGTCACCTCCGATACGAGGCCTGGGCGCGCCCACGCTTCCGACTTCCCACACGCTCGGGCGCAGGGACGCAGACGGGGGCGGCGTGTGGCATCCTGTGGGAGTGACCTCGCCCTATGCCCCCTCCTCCCCCGCAGCGGGGACCGCACACGCTGCCGCGCGGCCGCCCGCCGCGAAAGCCGCCGACACGACGCGGGATAATCCGTGGCCGCTGCGCAGGCTGACAGAGAACATCAAGGTGTACGTGGACCGCATGAGTCCCCTGTGGGTGGAGGGCCAGGTCGTCGAGTACAAGGTGCGCCCGGGCGCGAAGATGCACTTTTTGACGCTGCGCGACCTGGAGACGGACACGTCGATGACGGTGACCGCATGGGCGGGCGTCATGGATTCCACGCCGCTCACCGAAGGTGCACGCGTGGTGACGCGAGTGAAACCCGTGTTTTGGGAGCGCTCGGGCCGACTCAACCTGCAGGCGGCGGAGATTCACCTCCAGGGCGTCGGCGACCTGCTGGCCCAGATTGAGGCACTGCGCGCCCGCCTGGCCGCCGAAGGCCTCTTCTCGGACGCGCGCAAGAAACCCCTGCCATTCCTGCCGCGCACGATTGGGCTGATCTGTGGTCGGGGCGCGAAGGCGAAAGACGACGTGGTCGTCAACGCCTCGGATCGCTGGCCAGACGCGCGCTTCGAGATCCGTGAGGTCGCCGTCCAGGGCGATCACTGCGTGCCCGAAGTGGGACGAGCACTGCTCGAGCTGGACGCCATGGAGGACGTGGACGTCATCGTGATCGCGCGCGGCGGCGGAGCGGTCGAGGACCTCCTCCCCTTCTCCGACGAACGCCTCGTGCGTGCGGTCGCGGATGCCCGCACCCCCGTCGTGTCCGCCATCGGACACGAGGGTGACTCTCCCCTGCTGGACCTCGTCGCGGATTACCGCGCCTCAACCCCGACGGACGCGGCGCGCCGCATCGTCCCGGACCGTGCCCGCGAGCGCGACGGTGTCGCCCAAGCCGTCTCCCGTATGCGTGGAGCGTTGGCCGGTCGCCTCATGACGGAGCGCTCGCACCTGTCGCTCCTGACGTCGCGGCCGGTTCTCCAGGGGCCGGGGGCCATCGTCGACGGGCATCGCGCGGCCCTCGATCAGCGCGTGACCGCGCTGCGCACGGCGGTCGAGCGCCGCCTGGCGTCGGAGCGTCAGAGTCTGACCCGTGCGCGCGCCACGCTGACTGCCCTGTCCCCGCAGGCGACGCTGGATCGCGGCTACGCGCTGCTGAAGACCCCGTCGGGCCAGCTCATCACTTCCTCGGCACAGGTGAAGAAGGGGGACCTCATCGAAGGCATCCTCGCGTCTGGCCGCATGGTCGCTCAGGTCGTGGGTGCCACCGCCCCCACTGCGCCAACCGAATCGTGACCCGGGACCTCAGCCCCGGCCTCGTCCCACCCGCGCATCAATCGTAAGGAACAACACAATGACCCCGACCGATCAGCTTCCCGATCCTCAGTCCCTGGGATATGAGGCCGCGCGCGACGAATTGGTGCGTATTGTCCAGACACTTGAGAGTGGTCAAGCACCGTTGGAAGACACGCTGACGCTCTGGGAGCGCGGGGAAGCGCTGGCAGCTCGCTGCTCACAAATCCTCGACGGGGCACAGTCTCGCCTGGCGGAGCGCACGGGGACGCAGGCGGTCGACGCCCGCTAGGCTAGTTTCCGGACGTTTTCGGACCGCAAGCGAGGAGACCAGATGACACAGTCCATCCCCCACGTGCTCGCAATCGGCGAAGCCCTCATCGATGTCATGATCACGCACGATCAGCCGGAGTTCCCCGTGGAAATCCCGGGTGGATCCCCCGCGAACGTCGCGCTGACCCTCGGGCGGCTCGGACGGCCAGTTGAGCTGGCGACGTGGATCGGTTCGGACGCGCGTGGACGCCTCATTGAGTTCCATATGGCCGATTCGGGCGTGCTCATCACCGACGCCTCGCGCGGCGCTTCGCACACGTCGTCCGCGTTGGCGCACCTGGACGCAAACGGTGCGGCCTCCTACACCTTCGACTTGGAGTGGGCACCCACCGCCCCCATCGAGGTTCCCGAGACAGCTCAGATCCTCGAGGCCGGTTCCATTTCGGCGATCATTGAACCGGGCGCGTCGGCTGTCCTGGATGCGCTGGAGCGCGGACGCGAGCATGCACTCGTGTGCTTCGACCCGAACGCGCGCCCTTCGATCATGGGCGATCCCGAGACGGCGCTCGCCTCGATTGAGCGCTTCATCGCTCTGTCCGACATCGTCAAGGTGTCGGACGAAGACATCGACTGGCTGACGGGCGGGGCTTCCATCGACGAGGTCGTGGAGCGTTGGCTGGGCTTGGGTCCGTCGCTCGTGGTCGTTACGCGCGGCAAGCACGGTTGCCTGGTTGCCACGGCCTCGGGCCTGCGTTTCACGAAGACGCCGGGCGACGTCAAGGTCGTCGACACGGTCGGGGCGGGCGATTCCTTCATGGGCGGCATGATTGACGCTCTGTGGGGCATGGGACTGCGTGGCACCGGCGCACGCGAGGCGCTACGCGTCCTCCCGGAGGAACAGGTGCGCGCCATCATCGACCGCGCCAGCGCCGTGTCCGACGTGACCGTGTCACGCAGCGGCGCAAATCCGCCCTGGGCGCACGAACTCGCTTGAGCAGGTGCCGTCTGGCACCTCCAGATTCACCAACGAGGCCGGGTCCCGTGATGGGGTCCCGGCCTCGTTCGTTGGTGGGCGCGGCTACTTTCCCATGCGGCGCTCACGCTGGGCGTAGGAGCGCAGGGCGCGCAGGAAGTCGACGCGACGGAAGTCCGGCCAGTAGACCTCGCAGAAGTAGTATTCGGAGTGCACGGACTGCCACAGCATGAAGCCCGAAAGGCGCTGTTCGCCCGAGGTTCGGATGACGAGGTCGGGGTCGGGCTGGTCCTTCGTGTACACGTGGGCGGTGATGTCCGCGTCGGTGAAGGAGTCGGCGAGTTCATCGAGGGTGAGTCCCTTTGCCGCGGCCTCGCGCATCATGGAGCGCACGGCCTCGGTAATCTCGTGGCGGCCACCGTAGCCGACCGCGACGTTGACGGTCATACCCTGCACGCTTGCGGTGCGCGCGACGGACGCACGCAGATCCTCACTCACCTGCTCAGGCAGCAGAGCTAGGTCACCAACGACGGCCAGCTTCCAACGCCCCTGGTCCGCCAGGAGGGAGACGGCCTCGCAGATGATGCGCAGCAGCTCACCCAGCTCGCCCTCGTCGCGCGCCAGGTTGTCGGTAGACAGAAGCCACAGCGTGACGATGGAGACCCCAGCGTCCTCGGACCAATCAAGAAACTCGGCGATCTTGCCGGCTCCCGCGCGGTGTCCCTGCGAGGCGGTTGCCCCCAGCGACTTCGCCCAGCGCCGATTTCCATCCAGGATGACGCCGATGTGTTTGGGGACTGCTGCATCGGACAGCTCGGCTTTGAGGCGACGCTCGTACATGTCGTAGAGCATGTTCCACTGGCCCATGTCGTCTCTCCTTCGTGTCGCACAGGCCGAAGCGGCCTACTCTTATGACAGTAAGGGTATCGCGCCGTTCGTCACAGGGAAACAGAAATACTCTCGCAGTGCGAGAACATGCCGAACCCCGGAATTTACGCCGTAGTAACCTACGGTAGCGTAAGAAATTGATGAGGTGAAGAGATGAAGATCGCATCGCTCACGCCCAAGCAGTGGGCGTCCGGACAGCTCGTCCAAATCAAGCCGAAGCTGCGCGGCTGGCTCCACCTGGCAGCCGCCCCCCTGTCGCTGGCCGCATCCATCGTGCTCGTGTGCCTGGCCCCCACGACCCCGACCAAAATCGGGTCGGCCGTCTATCTGGCATGCTCCCTCATTCTCTTCGGCGTCTCCGCGACCTACCACCGCTTCTACTGGGCCCCACGCTGGGAGATCATGTGGAAGCGGCTGGATCACTCCAACATTTTCCTACTCATCGCGGGCACTTACACGCCGCTGACCATCGCGCTCCTCAGCCGCTCCGACGCCACGATCCTCCTGTCCGTCGTCTGGGGAGGCGCGATCATCGGCATCCTTCTCAACCTCTTCTGGCCCACCGCACCGCGCTGGCTCAGCACCCTCGTGTACGTCGCCCTCGGCTGGGTCGCCGTCTGGTACCTGCCTCAGCTGTGGGCAGGAGGCGGCCCCGCCATCGTGTGGCTCATTGTCGCGGGCGGCGTCCTCTACACGCTGGGAGCTGTCGTCTACGGCGCGAAGAAACCCGATCCCTCCCCCACCTGGTTCGGCTTCCACGAGATCTTCCACGCCTTCACCGTCGCCGCGTGGGCCTGCCACTGCATCGCCGTCTACCTGGCAGTCCTAGGTTCCTAACGCGACGACCGCGCACGCCGACCACGTCGTCGTGCACATTGTTGCTACACTCAACACCGTGCGCGCCGACACCCACGTGTCGGCGCTCAATCGACTGACACACGTCAATGGAGGAACTATGGCCGACACTCAATGGCTTACGCAGGCCCAGTACGACCTGCTCGCGTACGAGCTCAAGGAACGCATCGAGGTCAAGCGAGTCGAGATCGCACGCCTCATCGATGCAGCCCGCCAGGAAGGCGACCTGCGCGAGAACGGCGGCTACCACGCCGCGCGCAACGAGCAGTCCATGAACGAGACGCGCATCCAGGTCCTCCAGGAGATGCTCGAGCACGCCGAGGTTGGCGACACCCCCGCCGACGACGGCATCGTCGAACCCGGAATGGTTGTCACCGCCATCGTCGCCGGTCGCGAGCAGACGTTCCTGCTCGGCTCTCGCGACGCCGGAGGCGACCTGGGCATTCAGGTCTTCTCCGCGCAGGCGCCCCTCGGTGCCGCCGTCATCGGTCGCAAGGCAGGCGACAAGCTCTCCTTCGAGGCCCCCACCGGCCGCATGATCGACGTCGAGATCATCGACGCCAAGCCTTTCGAAGGCTGAGCCTGCGCGCAGCGTTCGCGCTGCCGAGTGCTACATACGCGCCGAGTGGGTCCCACCATCAGGTGGGACCCACTCGCGTCTACGTATTCGAAGGGGAGGATCAGACCTCCACGTGGGGCGTCGGGGGTTCGCCCGACTTCTCCCCCGCAGATTCGGCAACCGCACCTGAGGGGGCGGGCGCCTCCCGCTCCACGCGAACCTCGGCGTGAGCATCCACGGATGCCACGACCTCGTCCCCATCGGCCTCGAGGACCGACGTGTAGGGACGCGTATCAGGCTTACCAGCGTACGTCGCGGCGATCTGCTTCTCGAGCGTTCCCGGGGGGCCTCCCGGCCGGTCCTGCGCCGTGGCCAACTCGGGCATTGGGTCGTAGCCGTGCAGGTACATGACCGTCGCATTAATGAAGGCCGCAATCGGCACGGAGAAGACCGCGCCCGCGATACCCGCGATCGCTGATCCCGCGGTGATAACCAGCATGACGGCCACGGGATGCAGGGACACGGCGTTCGACATCATAAAGGGCTGCAAGATGTTGGACTCGATCTGCTGGACGACCATGATGATGATCAGCATGATGATCGCCTTCGACAGACCGCCGTTCAGCGCAGCAACCATCACCGCGATGACACCCGAGGTCAAGGCACCCAGAATCGGCACGAATGCCGCGAAGAACGTGATAACACCGATCGGGATGGCGAGCGGCACACCCAGGAAGAACGCGCCGAGCGCGATGCCGACCGCGTCGATGGCCGCCACCTGAATCTGCGTACGAACGTAGGAGCCGAAGGTCGCCCAACCGCGGATCGCGCTCTCGTGGACGGGAACGCGCGCGGGAGCGGGCAGCAGGCGCACGCACCACAGCCAGATCGAGCGCCCTTCCTTCAGGAAGAAGAACAGACAGAAAAGCATCGTCAGGCCGGAGGTGGCCAGCGTGCCCACCGACGACGTGATGTTGAGAGCACCGGTCGCCAGCGTCTCCTTGTTCGTGTTGAGCCAGTTCACCACCTCACTGCGCATCTGATCGGCCGCCTGGTTCAGCACCGTCGTGTCGATTTTGAGCGGGCCGTTCTTCAGGTAGTCGTTGGTCGAGATCATCTGGATGAGGGTGCCAAAGCCCTCCGCAGCCTGCACGGCCAGCTGCGGGACCTGCTGGATGAGCTCGGCGGCTGCCTGGCTCAGCGCCCCGGCAACGGCGAAGAAGAAGACGAGGAGGCCGACGGCTGCGGCCAGGGACGAGGGGAAGTGCAGCTTGCGCCGCATCCATGAGACGAGGGGTTCGAGCAGCACGGCGAGAGTCAAGGCAATCGCGACCGGCATGATGACGAGCGTGAGCCAGGCGGCGGCCCACAGGAAAGCGGTGACCAGCCCGACGACGACGAGCGTGCGCCACGAGAAGGCCGCGGCTACGCGCAGGGTACGCGGCACCAGGGCAGAGGCGTCAAGTTCATCGTGGTTTTCCTCGCGCACCGAGAGAACCACGGGGGCGGGAGTGTGCATCTCGCCGGAGAATGCTCCTCTTCCGGCGTTCTTCGCGGGTAGCGCTGCGTTCAGCCGTCCCATTAGGCCCGACAGATTCCAGCGCGGTCGTTTAGGTGCTGTAGCCACTGGTTCTCCTTTTCTCACGCCCCAAGACTACCCGCGCCTGTCACTTTTTCCCGTCTTTACGCGCTCATCAGGCGCATGTGGGGGTGGCGGTGGTCAAATGTGAGACATGGATACTTTCTTTCGTCTGGCGAAGACGGGGGTCCGTTCCTCCGTACACGCCGTGTTTGGTACGCCTCTCATTGACGAGGCCGGGGCGGGCCAGGAGGTTATCTTCCTGGCCGCGGGGTGCTTCTGGGGTGTCGAGAAGGCACTGTGGAATGCGCCCGGTGTTGTCTCGACGGCGGTGGGCTACATGGGCGGGCACTCCCCCGATCCGTCCTACCGGCAGGTGTGTTCGCATTCGACGGGCCACGCGGAGACGGTGCGCGTCGTCTTCGATACGTCGGCGACCAGCGCGGCCGACCTGATCCGGCTCTTCTTCGAGATCCACGACCCCACGCAGGTGGGCGGCCAGGGAAACGACATCGGCGACCAGTATCGCTCGCAGATCTGGACGACCACACCCGACCAGCTGCGCGTCGGGCAGGCCCTGCGCGAGGCCTACCAGTCGGTGCTGAGCGCGCGCGGTTTCGGCCCGATCCAGACGGTGATATCTCCGGCTCCCTCGCCCGAGTCGAATGCCCGCTTCTGGCTCGCCGAGGAGTACCACCAGCAGTACCTGGCGAAGAATCCTGGCGGCTATGAGTGCCACGCTCGCACCGGGGTTGCCTGCCCGGCGCTTCCCCACGAGTAATTGGAGGACG
>NZ_ALCA01000085.1 GCF_000278725.1 Actinomyces sp. ICM47
CGGCGTAGGCACCGCCCGCCTTAATCGCGTCCACGACGCCCGGCTCAGCGCCGGGGGCGGCGTGCAGGAGGCGAGCATTCATCTTGCGCGAGCCGTTGGAGGTGAAGGGCGCAACCGTGGCGACCTTGAGGCCCGACTTGCGCGTCCCCTTGCGCAGGCGCAGGAACATGGCACCGCACTCGTCCTCGGGCTCGAGGGCAACCAGCAGCACCTGCCCGGCGCTCTCCAGATCGGAGTACGTGACGTCGAGGCCGGAGCCGGCGACGAAGGAGGCCAGGAAGGAACGCTCTTCCTCGCTGGAAGGACGCGAACGGAAGTCGATCGAGTCGGAACCGACGACGGTACGAGCGAACTTCGACCAGGCCCAGGCGTCCTCGAACGTGAGGCGACCGCCGGGCAGGAAGCCAACGGACGAACCCGCCGACTCCAGGCCCTCGCGGACGCGGTCGAGCGCGTCGGACCAGGAGGTGGGAACCAGCTCGCCATCCTCGCGCACGAGCGGGTAGGTCAGGCGGTCAACCTTGTCCCACTCGAAGGCAAAGCGGTCCTTGTCGGTAATCCACTCTTCGTTGACCTCGGGGTCGTTGCCGCTCATGCGACGCACGACCTCGCCGCGGCGCATGTCCTGGCGGATCGCGCTGCCCGACGCGTCGTGCTCCGTGACCGAGGCCGTGGAAACCAGGTCGAAGGGGCGCGCGCGGAAGCGGTAGGACGCGGCGGTCAGGGCACCGACCGGGCAGATCTGGATGATGTTACCCGAGAAGTAAGACGCGAAGGCGCGACCCGACACGTCGCGCTCGGCGACGGACAACTCGCCCTCGTTGAGCGAACCGACGATCGCGTCCGTGCCGAACGGGGACGACAGGGACGAGGTCGAGGCGTCCTTGGCCAACGGGTCGAAGAAGTCGAGCGTGGTCGTATCGAAGCCGCCGACCTGCTCGCCCATGAAGTAGTGGTGGTCCGTGGGGGCGGTGCCGCCACCTCGGCCCTGCAAGTCCATGAACACGTCGCCCGAAATCTCCTTGCCGAAACGCACGCAGCGCTGGCACAGGATGCAGCGCTCGCGATCCAGCAGGATCTGAGAGGTCAGGCGCAGCGGCTTCTTGAAGGTCCGCTTGGCGTCCGTGAAGCGGGACTTGCCGCGGCCCTCCGTCAGCGCCTGGTTCTGCAGGGGGCACTCGCCGCCCTTGTCACAGACCGGGCAGTCCAGCGGGTGGTTGATGAGCAGGAACTCCATAACGCCACGCTGGGCGCGGTCCACCACCTCGGAGGTGTGCTGGGTCTTGACGACCATGCCCGGGGTGACGGTCTGCGCACACGAGGGCTGGGGCTTGGGCATGAAGCGCAGCTGACCCGTGTTGCGGTCGGGCATGCCAACCTCGACCAGGCACTGGCGGCACGCGGCCACGGGAGCCAGCAGCGGGTGGTCACAGAAACGCGGGATCCGGATGCCGGCCTGCTCGGCCGCGCGGATCACGAGCGTGCCCTGGGGGACAGAAACCTGAACGTCGTCGATGGTGACGTCAATCATGTTGGGCGCGTCGCTCATCGGCCACCTCCTCGCGCGTAGTTAGCGGACGCCTCGTAGGGGAAAAGCTCGCGGGCGGGCGTGGTGAGGCCAGCCTCGAACTCGTCGCGGAAGCGCTTGATACCCGACATGATCGGGGTTGCTGCGGCGTCGCCGAGCGGGCAGAAGCTACGGCCCGCGATGTTGTGTGCGATCTCGTCGAGCAGGTCGACGTCGCCGGGGCGACCTTCGCCTCGCTCGAGACGCAGCATGATTTGCTTCATCCAGTAGGTGCCTTCGCGGCAGGGCGTGCACTTACCGCAGGACTCGTGCTGGTAGAACTCGGACCAGCGGGTGATGACGCGGACGACCGAGACGGTCTCGTCGAACACCTGCAGGGCACGCGTGCCCAGCATCGAACCGGCAGCACCCACGGACTCGTAGTCGAGGGGCGTATCCAGCTCGTCTTCGGTGAAGATCGGCGTGGAGGAACCACCGGGGGTCCAGAACTTCAGCGTGTGGCCGTCGCGGATGCCGCCCGCCATCTCGATGAGCTGACGCATCGTGATACCGAAGGGGGCCTCGAACTGGCCGGGGTTGTTCACGTGACCCGACACGGAGAAGATGCCGTGGCCCTTGGACTTTTCGGTGCCCATGGACGCGTACCACTCGGGAGAGTTGCGGAAGATACCCGCCACCTGGGAGATAGTCTCCACGTTGTTGACAACCGTGGGACGGGCGTACAGGCCGGCCACCGCGGGGAACGGGGGCTTGAGGCGCGGGTGGCCTCGGCGCCCCTCGAGGGAGTCCAGCAGGGCCGTCTCCTCACCGCAGATGTAGGCACCGGCACCCGCGTGTGCGGTGATGCGCAGGTCGCCGAGCACGCCGGCTTCGGTCGCCTCGCGCACAGCCTCCAGCAGGCGGCGGTACACGTGGGTGACCTCGCCGCGCAGGTAGACGAACGCGTGGTCGCAGCCGATCGCGCGCGACGTGATCGCGATTCCCTCAATGAGAACGTGCGGGTTGCCCATGATGAGCGGGATGTCCTTGCAGGTGCCCGGCTCGGACTCGTCGGCGTTCACCACGAGGTAGCGGGGACCGCCGTCGGCCGGGGGCAGGAAGGACCACTTGAGGCCGGACGGGAAGCCTGCGCCGCCACGGCCTCGTAGACCGGAGTCCTTGACGGCCTGAATGATCTCGGCGGGCTCCATCGTGCGGGCCTTTTCGAGGCCCTGGTAGCCACCGCGGCCCCGGTAGGAGTCCAGCGTCCAGGAACGCTCCTCTCCCCACCCATTGGTAAGGATCGGGGTCAGCGGCCCGGGCGTCACGTATGCGGTGCTCACTTCGCCTTCACTCCCTTCTTATTCGAGGCCTTCGTGGATGCCTTCGTGGCCTTCGTGGGGGCCTGGTCGGCGGCCTTGTCAGCCACCGGTTCGGTCCAGCCGTTCTTCGCGGCGATCTCGCGGCCCAGCAGGGTCGCGGGGCCAGCGGAGGGGCCTTCGTTCTCGTGCCCATCCAGGAAGCCAGCCAGGACGCGCTCGTTCTCCTTGAACGTGGGGGCGACGATGGGGCCGCGCGTCGGGTGGATGTCGCGGCCAGCCTGGATGTCCTCGATCATCTCCAGGGCCGACTCGGGACTCTGGTTGTCGAAGAATTCCCAGTTGACCATGACGACAGGCGCGTAGTCGCACGCCGCGTTGCACTCGATACGCTCGAGCGTGATCTTTCCGTCTTCGCTGGTCTCGTCGCTGCCGACGCCGACCTTCTCGGAGACCTTTTCCCAGATCTCGTCGCCGCCCATGACGGCGCACAGCGCGTTCGTGCACACGCCCACCAGGTAGTCGCCGGTGGGGTGACGCTTGTACTGCGTGTAAAAGGTCGCGACGGCACTAATCTCTGCGCGGGGCAGGTCCAGCGTGGCGGCGATAAAGTCGATGCCGTTCGGGCTGACGTAGCCGTCGACGGACTGGATCAGGTGCAGCATCGGCAGCAGCGCGGAGCGCGAGTGACCGTCCGGGTAGCGGGCGATGATCTGCGCGGCATCCGCCTGCAGGCGTGCCAGGGTGTCGGGTGTGTAGCTCATCGGTCAACGCCTCCGAGAACGGGGTCGATAGCGGCCAGGGCGACGACCACGTCGGCCAGCTGGCCGCCTTCGGTCATCATGGCCAGCGCTTGCAGGTTGGCGAAGGAGGGGTCGCGGAAGTGCGCGCGGAACGGGCGCGTGCCACCGTCGGAGACGAGGTGGACGCCCAGGATGCCCTTCGCGTGCTCGACGGTCTGGTAGACCTGGCCGGCGGGCACGTGGAAGCCCTCCGTGACGAGCTTGAAGTGGTGGATGAGAGACTCCATGGACTCCCCCATGATCTCGCGGACGTGCTCGAAGGAGTTGCCCTGGCCGTCCGTGGCGACAGCCAGGCGCGCGGGCCAGGCGATTTCGGGATCGGCGACCATGGTGGGCGCGCCCTCGCACTGGTCGAGCTTGTCGAGCACCTGCCAGATGATGCGCATCGACTCATAGCACTCGTCGAAGCGAACCATCGTGCGGTTGTAGACGTCGGACTTGTCGCGGGTGGGGATATCGAACTCGAAGTTCTCGTAGCCGCAGTAGGGCTGGCTCTTGCGCAGGTCCAGAGGCAGGCCAGCGGCGCGCACGCCTGGGCCGGTCGAGCCGAGGGCCATGAGGCCGCTCAGTGGCATGACGGCCACGTCGCACAGACGCTTCTTGAAAATCGGGTTCTCGACCAGGATGTCCTGGAGCTCGCCGATGTCCTTACGGCAGCGGCGTAGACGGTCACGGATGTAGTCCGTGGTGCCCTCACCGATGTCCTGCACGACGCCGCCGGGGCGGATGTACTCGTGGTTCATGCGCAGGCCCGTGATGCGCTCGAAGATGCGCAGGATCTCCTCACGGCCACGGAAACCGATCGTCATGATCGTCGTGGCACCCATTTCGTTACCGGTCGAGCCGATGGCGACCAGGTGCGAGGCGATCCGGCACAGCTCCATCATGAGGATGCGGATGAGGGACGCGCGCTCGGGGATGTCCTCTTCGATGCCGAGGAGCTTCTCGACGCCGAGGCAGTAGGCGGCCTCCTGGAAGAAGGGAGCCACGTAGTCCATACGCGTGCAGTACGCGACGCCCTGGGTCCATGTGCGGTACTCCATGTTCTTCTCGATGCCGGTGTGCAGGTAGCCGGTGTCGATGCGGGTCTCGCGGACCTTTTCGCCGTCAAGCTCGAGGATGAGGCGCAGAACGCCGTGGGTCGCGGGGTGGACCGGGCCGAGGTTGACGACGATGCGCTCGGAAGTGATGGCCTCGATCTCGTGCAGGACGTCGTCCCAGTCGCCGCCCTGGGTCAGGACCTCGGGGATGTCCTCGAGGGGCAGGTCGGTCGCGCCGGCGGGCGCGTGGAAAGCGGTGGTCATCAGTTCACACTCCTACGAACATCGGCGGAAGCGTTGACGGCACCCTTGAATTCGACGGGGATGCCGCCCAGCGGGTAGTCCTTGCGCTGGGGGTGTCCGACCCAGTCGTCGGGCATCGCGGTGCGCGTGAGCGAGGGGTGCCCGGTGAAGACGATGCCGATGAGGTCCCAGGTTTCGCGCTCCTGCCAGTCGTTTCCGGGGTAGACGGAGACGATGGAGGGGATGCGGGGGTCCTCGTCGGGGCACGTGACCTCGAGGCGGATCATGCGGTTGTACGTGATCGAGTACAGGGGGTAGATGGCGTGCAGCTCGCGCCCCTTGTCGAGGGGGTAGTGCGCGCCGTTAGTCCCCAGGCACAGCTCGAAGCGCAGGTCGGCGTCGTCGCGCAGGTACTTGGCGACGCGCGCGATGTGCTCGCGGGCGATGAAGATGCCGAGCTGGCCGCGGTCAATGGTGACCTTTTCGATGACGTCGGAGACCTTCAGACCGTCGGCGGAGATGAGCTCTTCGAGGACGTCAACGACCTGGTCGAACCAGCCGCCGTAGGGGCGGGAGGCCTCGCCGGGCAGGAAGGAATCGGTCACGAGGCCGGCGAAGCCGGAGGTGGAGGAGTCGGTGCCCGCGCCGAAGAGGCCCTTGCGGTGTGCGATGGGCTCGGGGAGGGCGAAACCGCGCTGGGACGAGGCCTGGGCGACCTCGGCGGGCGCATTTTCCTCGGGGGTGGAAAGGTCGCTCATGCGAGGAGTCCCTTCATCTGGTGGGTGGGGGTCGCCTCGAGGGCGGCCTGCTCGGCGCGGCGCGCGATCTCGCGGCGGTGCACGCCGAGGGGTTCCTTGCCGATCTGCTCACGCAGGACGAGGACCGCGTGGATGAGGGCCTCGGGGCGGGGCGGGCATCCGGGCAGGTAAACGTCGACGGGGACGATGTGGTCGCAGCCCTGGACGACGGCGTAGTTGTTGAAGACGCCGCCGGAGGACGCGCATGCACCCATGGAGATGACCCACTTGGGTTCGGGCATCGAGTCGTAGACGCGGCGGATGACGGGGGCCATCTTGTGCGAGACACGGCCCGACACGATCATCATGTCGGAGTGACGCGGCGAGGCGCGGAAGACCTCGAGGCCGAAGCGCGCCATGTCGAAACGGGGGGTACCGGCGGCCATCATCTCGATGGCGCAGCACGCCAGGCCCATGGTGACGGGCCACTGGCTGTACTTGCGTGCGAGTCCGAGGACTTTTTCGACGCTGGTCAGCGCGATGCCCGCGGGCAGGGATTCTTCAAGTCCCACTTGTCTATCCTTTACTTCTCTTTTAGTAGTCCAGGCCGCCGCGTCGCCATTCGTAGGCGTAGGGGACGCAGAGGGTGACCAGGAAGCTCATCATGACGACCAGTCCGAACAGGCCCAGCTGGTTGAAGCTGACGGCCCACGGGTACATGAACACAACTTCAATGTCGAAGATGATGAAGGTCATCGCGACCAGGTAGTAGCGCACCGGGAAGCGGCCCTCGGTGAGGTGAGCGCTGGTCGGCTGGATACCGCACTCGTAGTTGTCGGCCTTGGTCGTGGACTTTTTGGTGGGGCCCAGGATCGCGGAGGCGACCAGGCCTCCGAAGGCTAGGACGAGGGCGGCTGCGGACATGATGAGCAGCGGCACGTAGGGATTCGTCATCGTTCCTCCCGGTTATGGGTGGTGGTGGTCATGCGGGGCGCACCACCTTGGTCAGCATGGTGATGAGTTGGTCGTCGAAGTCGCCCCCGCTCCTCTCGTACCCGTCCGACAGGAGTTTGTGGACGAGCGTCATGAGGCGCGGAATGGGCAGCCCGACGTTCGTGCAGGTGCGCATGATCGTCGGGTTTTCGATGAGCGCGACGAAGATGCGGCCGAGCTGGTAGTAGCCGCCGTATTCGTCGCGAAGCATGTGGGGGTATTCGCTCATGGCGCGGTCGATGCCCGCGCGGTGGGAGCGGGACAAAGCCTGCGCGATGCACGAGGCCGCGTAGCGTCCGGCTTTCATGGCGGGGGCGATGCCTTCGCCGTTGTAGGGGGAGACCATGCCGCCGGCGTCGCCGACGAGGACGAGGCCCTGGACGTAGTGAGGCTTGCGGTTGAAGCTCATGGGCAGGGCGGCGGAGCGCAGCTGGCCGATTTGGTTCTCGGGGGTGAAGCCCCATTCCTCGGGAAGGTTCGCGGTCCAGGTCTTAAAGACCTCGCGGTAGGGCAGGTTAGTGGCACCGGCGCGCGAGGCGACCGAACCGAGGCCGACGTTCACGATGCCGTCGCCCATGGGGAAAATCCAGCCGTAGCCGGGCAAAAGGTCGGAGGCTCCCGGAGTGCCGCTCCACAGTTCGAGGTGGGATTCCATCCATTCCTCGTCGCCGCGGGGGCTGCGGAAGTAGGCGCGCGCGGCCACGCCCATGGGGCGGTTCATCTTCTTTTCGAGGCCGAGGCTGGTGGCCAGTCGCGCGGCCACTCCCCCAGCGTCGACGGTGATGGAGGCGCGTACCTCGAAGGTTGCGGCGCTCTTGCCACGGCCAGCCTTTGCGGTCACGCCCACGACGCGACCGGAGCCGTCCTGGATGGCTCCCGTGACGGTCACGCCTTCGTAGAGGCGCGCCCCGGCCTCGACGGCGCGCTTGGCGAGCGCCTGGTCGAGGTCCATGCGGGCTCGGGTCATGCCGTATCCGGGCAGGGACTTCTGGTCCGGCCAGTCCATGTGGACGGTATGGCCGCCACCGATGACGGTCAGGCCGCGGTTTCGCATCCAGCCGGTGGTGTCCACGCCCATCGCGATGAGTTCGTGGACGGCGGCGGGGGTGAGTCCGTCGCCGCAGATCTTGTCACGCGGGAACGTGCTTTTCTCAAGAAGGACGACGTCAAGGCCAGCTCTGGCCAGGTGATAGGCGGTGGAGGACCCGCCCGGGCCCGCGCCGACGACGACAACGTCAGCGCTCATGTCGCTAGGCATGGTGGATGCCACGGCATTCCTCCGTAACGTGGGCGCGCGGGTGCAGCCGCGCAAGTGTGCAAGGCGGACGAAGTGTGCACATCACTTCATTCCGCCAGTCAGACTAGCTAGGTCACCCTCACCTCGCCGAGCACGCGACTTTTCCGCACGTTTTCAGTCGCCGAGGCCGAGGAAGGCCACGCTCACACCTGTCATTTGCGCAACGCTTCCTTGTCGTAATTGACACTTTCTGCCACACCATAGTGAACGCTCTCGGGCGCGCCAGCCCCACCGCGCCGTCACCCCACGTTGCGGCCATCATGGGGGGCACTCGCCCCCGCCCACGACAAAGGCCGGGATCCCCGCAAAGGGACCCCGGCCTCGTCAATGACAAACTACGGCAGCGGCTTGACCGCGCGGTGCATGCAGGCGATGCCGCCGGTCAGGTTGCGGTATTCGACCTCGTCCCAGCCGTTCGCGGCGACCATGCGCGCGATTTCTTCCTGCGCGGGCCACTGGCGGATCGACTCGACCAGGTAGTCGTACGCGCCATCATTCGTAGACGCCAGGCGCGCCATCGTCGGCATGACAGTCTTCTGGTAGACGCTATACAGGCCGCGGAACGCGCGCGACGGCGGGGTCGAGAACTCCAGGATCACGAGTCGGCCGCGCGGGCGCACGACGCGCGCCATCTCGCGCAGTGCCAGGGCCGGATCCGGGATGTTGCGCAGGCCCCACGAGATCGTGACCGCGTCGAAAGAGCCGTCCTCGAAGTCCAGGTCCATCGCGTTGCCGTGGACGAACTCGAGTTCGGGGTGACGCTCGCGACCGACCTCGATCATGCCTTCGGACAGGTCGCAGGCGACGACCTCGGCGCCACCCTGTGCAAGCGCAGCGGCCGACGCACCGGTGCCGGCCGCCAGGTCCAAGATGCGCTCGCCGGGGTGCGGGGCGACCGCCTTGCGCAGGGCAGTCATCCAGACGTGATTCAAACCGCCCGTCATCAACGTGTCCATCATGTCGTAACGCGTGGCGACGGAGTCGAACATCGAGGCAATCTCTTCGGGGACCTTGGTCAGGTCCGCGCGGGGGGCTTCTGTCATGCGTTAATCCTCCCACGTCTTTCAGCACGCCGCCGCCCCTGCTCCTACCATGGACCCATGCATGACGACTGTGGCTGCTCACGCCTCGCTTTTCGGGCGTTCGTCCTGCCCCCGCAGCACCCGGGGTCTACTTGCTCACTGACATCTCTGCTTCCCGCGTCGGGTGGGGCGGCCTGGCTCGGCGAGCGCCGCTCCATGATCGGCCTCGGTCGCGCACTCACGCTCGAGTCCGCGACCCCCGACGCCATCGCCCGGGTGCGCCGCGCGTGGGAGGCCGCCCCGGCCTCGTCCCCTGTGCCTGGCCCTTCCCCGGTCCTCTTCGCGTCCTTCGCGTTCCGCTCCCCTGCCCGCTCGGTGGCTTTTGTGCCCGCGCTGACTCTCATCGACGAGGCCGGGGCGCGCTGGGCGATCACCGCCGGGATTGGGGATGCGCCCGATCCGCTGGCGGCGGTTGATGCTGCCCTCTCCTGCGCTAGGCCTGCCGCCCGCGTACCCGATTCCCTGACGTTTGGTCAGGGGTCGATGTCGCGGACCCAGTGGCGTGATTCGGTCCAGGCGATGGCCGCACGGCTGCGCGAGGGAGCGGCCGATAAGGCCGTCATGGCGCGCGACATGACGATTCGGTGCTCGCGCGGCTTCGATGAGCGTTTCCTTCTCGAGCGCCTGACCGACCTGTATCCCTCGACGTGGCGTTTCTGCGTTGATTCGCTGGTGGGGGCGTCGCCGGAGATGCTGATTGCCGCTTCGCATGGGACCGCGTCGTCGCGCGTCCTGGCGGGTACGTGCAAACCCGGCGAGGGCACGATGCTCGCCTCCAGCCCGAAGGATCTGCGCGAACACGAACTGGCCTCGGAATCCGTGTCATCAATTCTGACGTCTCTGTGTTCCGATGTGCGTGCGCAGGGTCCCTTCCTGCTCACCCTGCCCAACGTCGTGCACCTGGCGACGGACGTTCACGCGCGATTGGGATCGGCGCACCTGCTGGACCTGGTGGCCGCCCTGCATCCGACGGCGGCCGTGTGCGGGACGCCGCGGGCGGCGGCGATGCGCCTCATCGAGGAGCTGGAGGACACCGAGCGTGGCCGCTACTCCGGGCCAGTGGGCTGGGTCGACACGGCCGGCAACGGCGAGTTCGCTATCGCGCTGCGCTGCGGACTCGCGTCTGGGACGAGGCTTCGCCTCTTCGCGGGGGCCGGCATCATGCCGGACTCGGACCCCGACCTGGAACTCGCCGAGACCGAGGCAAAGATGCGCCCGCTCCTGGACGCCCTCGGGGTGTGAGCGCTCATTCTGGAGCCAGAGGATTCACCCCCGCCAGGAGGATTCAACCCGATCTGAAGGGATTAAACCTTCGCTGATCGGCTGCAACACCCCATCGGTCACACGCTCACCCGTGGCCGCGGTGCATCGGCGCACAGCCCACCATCACGGCCTCGCGCACAGCCCCTCCCACCATGCGCTTCAGTCCCCTTGACACGCACGCAAGCCCGCTCTTCGGAGCCTGGGTCCCCTCTTCCGCACGTGGGCCTGTTATTCCGAACCTGGGCAACCCCGCCCACGTACAGGACAGACGGCCCACATGCGGGACAGAGGGTTCACGTGCGGGACACGTTGGCCCCCAAGCCGTTGTCACACGCGGCCAATCCGTCACGGTTCATGGGAGAGCCACACACAGGCCGCGATACTTCAGTATTCACATAAACGAGGCACACACGACCAGCTAAAACACAAGTTTTTCCGCACCATTACACCGGAAACTCAACACTCACGCCACGCCTCGTGTCCTATAACCCAACATCCCCGCCACGCGCAAAGGCCCGCCGCCCCACGAGGGGACGGCGGGCCTCGTCGATGAGCGTCAGGACCCCTGGATCGTGACCGACACGTCCCGGGTCGCCCCGTCGCGAGCGATCGTCAGGTTGATGGTGTCGCCCGCCCGGTAGCGGCGCACGTAGCCGATGAGCTGCTTGGGGCTGGTGACTTCCTGGCCTTCAACCTTGAGGATGACGTCGCCGGAGCGCAGCCCGGCAGCGGCGGCACCGGAGCCGGAGGAAACCTCCTGAACCTGCGCGCCGACGTAAGTGTCGGAGCCGACGGTGACGGTTGCGGCCTTGACGGTGACGCCGAGCATCCCGTGGGAGGCAGAACCGGTCGTGATCAGCTGGTCGGCGATGGAGACGACCAGGTCGGAGGGGATCGCGAAGCCCAGGCCAATCGACCCTGCCTGGCCGTCGGCGGAGGTGGCCAGCGACTTGATCGAGGAGTTAATGCCGATGACCGCGCCGGTCGCGTCGAACAGCGGGCCGCCCGAGTTACCAGGGTTGATGGAAGCGTCGATCTGGATGGCGTTGGTGACGACCAGGTCGGAGGACGCCTGCGCCTGGTCCTGCGAGGTGGAATCCTCGTCCATGGAGACCTCGACGGGGCGGTTGAGCGCCGAAACGATGCCGGTCGTGACCGTGTTCGACAGGCCCAGCGGCGCACCGATCGCCATGACGGGCGCGCCGACCTGCAGGCTTTGCGACGAGGCGAAACGCGCGACCGTCAGGTTCGACGGCGGGTTCTCCAGGCGGATGACCGCCAGGTCGGTGGTCTTGTCGTGGCCGACGATGCCCGCACCGTAGAGGCGTCCGTCCGCCAGGGTGACCTGGATCTGCCCGCCGTTGATCGCGGGCGAGATCACGTGGTAGTTGGTGACGATGTCACCCTGCGCGTCGTAGATGACGCCGGAGCCGGTGCCGCCTGATGAGGCGTTCTGGCTCTGGATGGTGACGACTGCCGGCGAAACCGCCGAGGCGACGGCCGTCCAGTCGGTGGCATCGCTCGACGCGGGCACGGTCGCGACGGTGCCGTTGTTGAGGTTCTGCGGCGTGGTGACGCGCAGCAGCTCGGGGCGCATGTAGAGCATCGCGCCCAGCGTCAGAACGATTGTCAGGAGCATCGCGCCGAGCAGGGCGACCCAGCCTGGACCCTTCTTTTTGACGACGACGACCGGTGCGGGGGCCGAGGCCGGGGCCGGGTATCCCGTGACCGGCTGGCCCGTGGGCGCGCCGTAGGTGCCGCCCGGTGCCGTGGTGCCTTGCGCGTGCGGCTGCGTGTCGGTGGGAGCTGCGGCTGGGGGCGTGACGGGGGCTGAGGCTACCTGAGGCGCAGCCGAGTCCTGGGTTACCGCCCCATCCTGGGGTGCCGACGCCGCCTGCTGCATAGCCGATTCCTGGGGCGCGGGAATTGGGGTGTGAGGAGTGTTAGCCGTGCGCATCTCCTGCGTGACGTCCGCGCCGGTCGGCGCTGGAATTGGCGTGGCGGCGCGCGTCTCCTGCGCGGCACGTTGGGCGGCGGTGCCGCCGACGGTGGGCAGGTCGGTGTCAGGTGCGGACGAGGCCGGACGCTGCGGGTAGCTGGGGGCGGCACTGGCCGCCTGATCGGCCTGTTCATCGGGTCTGGGAATACGAGGCTCAGTCATGGTTTCCTCTGGTGTCAGTTCATTAGTTACTCACCAGTATGAGCCGTTTCCTCAAACGAGTACTGGAAGCCCCCTGTGAGTTTCCTGAATAGTGGACACGCGCGCGGGGAATTCGCGCGGCCGGGATCAGAACTCGGCCTCGCACAGGGCGTTGCGCGCCTGCGCGTACAGGTGCGCCGCGCGTTCGATGGGCACGTGGATGAGGCGCGGCCCCGTTACCGGGGCACGAAGGATTGAGGCGAGTTCGCTCGGAGCGTACGCCCGCGCGAATCTGATGCCGTAGGCGGCCGCGAGCGCCTCGTAGTTGACGGCTTGGGCGACGCCGAACCAGCGGTCGTAGGCCTGTGGGGTGGTGGCGCGGCCGTGTTCGAGGGTGGCGAAGATGCCGCCGCCCTCGTCGTCGGCGACGATGATGTCGAGGTCGGCTCCCGTCGCTGCGGCGAGCGCCAGCGAGGATGCATCGTGGCTCAGGGTCAGGTCGCCCATGACCGCTGTGACGCGCGACGCTTGGTTCGGGCCTGCGTCCTTCCCGCATCGAGCGGAGCGGGGGGCCGAGGCCTCGTCGCGGTGAGCGTAGACCCCAAGACTGAGCGCGATGCCGACGGCGGTGGCGATGGTGCCGTCGATGCCGGCTTGTCCGCGGTTGGAGTAGACGTGACGCCCGTTCAGGGAGGCGACGGCCAGGTCGAAGGCACGCACGGGGTTGGAGGCACCGAGCACGAGGGGGCCGACCGTGGCCGCAGCGACGGCCCGTGCCAGGTCGAGCATGCTGCGCCCGGACCCGCCGGCCAGAAGGGCGTCGATGCGAGAGGCGGCTTCGTCGACGGCGGAGCGCACGCGCGCGGCCCACGAGGATTCACAGGACGGGACGCGGGGTGCAGCCAGCGCGGGCACGACGATGGAGGCGTTGCCGGAGATGTCGACCCACGGGGTGCCGGCGTCGACGACGATGACGCGCACGTCGGGACGGGCGAGCAGCGCGTGGATGGGCCGCGAGAGGGTGGGTCGCCCGGTGACGACGACGGTGTCAACTTCTCGTCCCAGAGGCGACGATACGATGGCCTGCTCGAAGGGGGTCACTTCCCCGCCCGCCCACGCGCCGGACGCGGGTTCCGCCAGGAGCGGGAAGCCTGAGGTCAGCGACCACTGCGCGGCCCGCGGCGAGGCACCTTCACCGGCGACGATGAGGCCTGCGCGCGCCTCGCCTACGACGTCCTCCCAGCGCGCGGGCGCGAGGCTGGCGGGGAGTACCCGGGTGGGGCGAGGAACGAACGAGGCCGGGGCCTCGTCTGCGGGATCGGGCGCGGATCCGCCGTCAGACTCCGCGCCAACGCGGACCCCCTGTGGCGTGAGCGGATCCCTGAATGCGACGTTGATCTGGACGGGTCCAGGCGTTCCGGTAGGCGCGCCGAGGGCGGCGGCGAGGGCGCGCGAGAGCTGCCCAACGAGGGAGCGCGAGGGTTCTTGCGGTTCCAGGTCGATGCTGGCGCGGGCGTGGACGCCGAAGAGTCCTGCTTGCGCGGTGGCTTGCGAAGCGCCGACGCCGCGCAGCTCGCCGGGCCGGTCGGCGCTCAGGACGAGGAGGGGGAGGCGCGCGTGGGAGGCCTCGAGGACGGCGGGGGTCAGTTCAGCGACGGCGGTGCCGGAGGTGACGATGATGGCGGGCAGGGCACCGGTGCGCGCGAGGCCCACGGCAGCGAAGCCGGCGCTGCGCTCATCGAGGACGGGACGCGCGTCGCCCCCGAACGCCCCTGCTTCGAGGGCGTAGGCGAAGGGCGCGCTGCGCGAGCCAGGGCAGTACAGGACGTGCGTGAGGCCCAGGTCTTCCAGAGTGGACAGGATCGCGCGGGCGGTATCGACGGCGGGCATGCGCCCAGCCTACCGGGAGACCTCTTCCAGGTGCTCGGCCATGCCTTCGAGGCGCATCCCCCACCGGCTGACCAGGTCGGAGTCCTCGGGGCCTCGCCCGATGAGGTTCAGGTCCGGCGCGAGGCGTCCGACGGGCAGTCGGCCTCGTTCGGGCACGAGGGGGGTGGTGACGTCTCCGACGAGCAACGAGGCCGTGGCAAGACCGGCGGCTCGGGGGACGCCGGGAACGGCGGCGGCAGCTGCGACGCCGATGGACAGGCCCACGGAGGTTTCGAGCGCGGAGGAGACGACGACGCCGAGGCCGCACTTGCGGGCGACCCGCAGGGCGGAGCGGACGCCGCCGAGGGGCGCGACTTTGATGATGACGACGTCGGCGGCTTCCTTGCGAGCCACCTCGAGGGGGTCCTCGGCGCGGCGGATGGATTCGTCGGCGGCGATGGGCACGTCCACGCTGCGACGTACCTCGGCCAGCTCGTCGACGGTCAGGCAGGGCTGCTCGACGTATTCGATGGGGACGACGCCGGCAGCGTCCGTCATCGCGGGGATGGCGGCGCGCGCGTCGTCAACTTCCCAGGCTCCGTTGGCGTCGAGGCGGATCATAGCCTGCCCGCCGACGGTTTCACGCAGCGCGTCGGCGACGGCGGCGATGCGCGCGCAGTCGCGCGACACGCTCACACCGGGTTCAGCGACCTTGATTTTCGCGGTCGCGCAGCCGCCGGACGCTTTGACGCGCTCGTAGGCCTCTTCGGGCGAGATGACGGGGATCGTCACGTTGACGGGTACGTACTTACGACGAGGCACGGGCGGGAAACGGCGCGCGGATTCGAGGGCGGCACCCAGCCAACGCGCAGATTCGGCGTCGTCGTAGTTCCAGAAGGGGGCGGCTTCGCCCCACCCGGCATGACCATGGAGGAGGAGCCCCTCGCGGCGAGTCACCCCGCGGAAGCGCGTGGTCATCGCTACCTTGTACACGAGAATGTCGTCGACGCCTTCGAGGGCGTAGCGCGTCTGGCGGCTCATCGTACGCATGGGGATGCGCATGAGCGTGGCATACGGCGATGCATTCATCGGACCACTCCTTACATATCGGTAATATTGTCACCCATGATGCCCCCCAAGCTCAACCGCTTCACAGTAGCAGTTGTCAGACATTTCGCGCTAACTATCTGAAAATGACAGACTCTCAAGGATTGCCAAACGCCTGGCAAATAAGGATATCTCACACATCACACACGAACTGACTAGTAACAAGCGACTCAACACCCCCACCCCACCCCTCATTCCATGCGGTTAGCTTGCCACCGGGAACGACACGCAGCCGCGCAAGCGACCTACCCGGTTGGACACGCCCTCTTTCCCCAGCCGCCGCGGGACGCGGCCCGGTGCCGGAAGCCCGCCCCGGCCTCGTCCATTAAAATCCGACATATGAGCGCTCTCCCCTTCGTCTCCGACACCTTCGACCCGACGCGCTGGCGCCAGGTCGAGGGCTTCGACTTTTCCGACATCACCTACCACCGCGGTATTTCGCGCGGCCCCGAGGCGGACGGTCGCCCCGAGGGCGCGGATATGCCGGTCGTACGCATCGCCTTCGACCGCCCTGACATCCGTAACGCTTTTCGTCCCGGCACGGTCGACGAGTTGTACCGCGCGCTCGACCATGCGCGCCAGACCTCCTCGGTCGCGGCTGTCATCCTGACCGGCAACGGCCCCTCGGCGCGCGACGGCGGGTACTCGTTCTGCTCCGGCGGCGACCAGAGGGTCCGAGGCCGTGACGGGTACCGCTACGAGGTCGAGGGCGCGGACCCCGAGGCGGCCACCGCCCAGCGGCGCGAGCAGATCGACCCGGCGCGCGCCGGGCGCCTGCACATCCTGGAGGTCCAGCGACTCATCCGCACGATGCCCAAGGTCGTCATCGCGGCCGTTCCCGGCTGGGCTGCGGGCGGCGGTCACTCCCTCAACGTCGTGGCGGACCTGTCGGTGGCCTCCATCGAGCACGCGGCCTTCATGCAGACGGACGCGAACGTGGGGTCTTTTGACGCCGGCTACGGCTCCGCACTGCTGGCCCGCCAGGCCGGGGACAAGCGTGCGCGCGAGATCTTCTTCCTGGCCGAGCGCTACGACGCGCAGACGGCCGAGCGGTGGGGCGTCATCAACCGCGCGGTCCCCCACGCCCAGCTCGAGGACACCGCCCTCGAATGGGCGGCGATCATCGCGACGAAGTCCCCGCAGGCCATCCGCATGCTCAAGTTCGCCTTCAACCTCGCCGACGACGGCCTTGCAGGCCAGCAGGTGTTCGCGGGTGAGGCCACGCGCATGGCGTACATGACGGCCGAAGCCCAGGAGGGTCGCGACGCCTTCCTCGAGCACCGCGCCCCTCGCTGGGAGGACTACCCGTACTACTACTGAGAGCGGTTCCTGTACAGAAACTCCGCGACTCACAGGCCCGGGATCTCTTCGATCCTGGGCCTCCACCTCAGGCGAGGTAGACGCGCGCCTCCCATTCTCCGAGGCTCTCGGGGACTCCCCGCTCGGCCTCGGGCAGGTCGCGGTTGGCAAGGAGCAGCTCGCCGCCCACGCCGCGCGCGGCTTCTCCGAGGGATGCGGGCTGCGAGGAAAGGTTGACCAAGATCGTGGCCACGGCCTCGTCGAGAGTGCGCCGATAGGCGAAGACCGCGGGCGAGGGGGTCGCAATTCTCTCGAAGGTCCCGGAGGCGATCACGGGCAGGCCGTGGCGGATATCCGCGAGCGCACGGTAGTAGGCGTAGACGGAGGACGGGTCACCCACCTGGGTGGCGGCGTTGATCTCCGTGTAGTTCGGGGTGACGCCGATCCACGGGGTGCCGTCGGTGAAGCCCGCGTCCGGCCCCGCGTCCCATTGGACGGGGGTGCGTGCGTTGTCGCGGCCGGTGGCGCGCATCCCGGCCAGGACGTCCTCGGGGCTCTCCCCCGCCGCCACGGCGTCGTGGTAGTAGCGTAGCGCCTCGACATCACGGAAATCGTCGAGGCCATGGAACACCCCGTTGGTCATACCGAGCTCCTCGCCCTGGTAGACGTAGGGGGTGCCACGCAGCATGTGCAGCGCCGTGGCCAAGGCGGTTGCCGACTCATAGCGGTACGCTTCGTCGCCGAAGCGGCTGACGGCGCGCGGCTGGTCGTGATTGTCCAGGTAGAGGCTGTTCCAGCCGATCTCGCCCTGCGCCTCCTGCCACTGGGTGAGGCAGTCGGCGAGTTCACCGGGGCGCAGCGGGCGCGGGTGGAACTTCCCCGCTTCGAGGCCGAGGTCGACATGGTCGAACTGGAACACCATGTCAAGTTCGCGGCGGGCCGGATCCGTGAAGAGCAGGACGTTGTCGCGGCGCACGCCGGGGCACTCCCCGACCGTCATGGTGCCGCTGCGCCCATCGAAGACCTCACGTCGCATCTCGGCGAGGTATTCGTGCAAATGCGGGCCTTCGGAGAAGTGCGGGAAACCCTCGCCCCACGCGCGCCCGGGGTAGACGACGCCGTCAGGCAGGCCCGGGTCCTTCGAGATCAGGTTAATGACGTCCATGCGGAAGCCGTCAACGCCGCGGTCGAGCCACCAGTTCATCATGCGATAGACGGCGGCGCGCACCTCGGGGTTCTCCCAGTTCAAGTCGGGCTGCTTCTTGTGGAACAAGTGCAGGTAGTACTGACCCGTAGCCTCGTCCCAGGTCCAGGCCGAGCCAGAGAAGAAGGACCCCCAATTATTGGGCTGCGCCCCGGCCTCGCCGCCCACGCACCCGGGGCGAGGGTCGCGCCAGATGTACCAGTCACGCTTCGGGTTATCCCGCGAGGAGCGCGACTCCACGAACCACGGGTGTTCGTCGGAGGAGTGGTTAACAACCAGGTCCATAACGAGGCGCATCCCCCGCTCGTGGACCCCCTCCAGGAGGCGGTCGAAGTCCGACAGCGTGCCGAACATGGGGTCGATGTCGTAGTAGTCGGCGATATCGTAGCCATTATCCGCCTGCGGGGACGCGTAGATCGGCGAGAGCCACAGAACGTCCACACCCAGAGCCTTCAGGTAGTCGAGCTTGGAGCGGATCCCCTCAAGGTCACCGAAGCCGTCGCCGTCAGAGTCTTTGAAGGAGCGCGGGTAGATCTGGTAGACGACCGCGCCCTTCCACCACTCGTCGGGGCCGAGGCCGTTGCCCGTCGCGCTCACCGCATCGTCTCGGAAAAACATGGAACACCTGCCATACGTTGAGGGGCGCTCAGCGCCCGTGCTGTTACGCGCAGACTACCGCGTGTGCGACTGCCGCGCAGGCGCGTTGCGTCCACATAAAAGTCGCACGTAATTCTCCCCGGCCGGTTTTCAGCACCGCCCACAAGCACTGCAATTCCAACGGCCTAGTTTCGAAGCCTGAACTAGTTATCGAGGAATTACACGCAACATTATTGGGGAACCGCACCAGCGCCTCCGCCACCCGGGCAGCCCGCCCAGAACAGAAAGCACCACAGAACCCGGAGAGCACAACTGCGATGCCCCAACAGGAAGACCCAGCCCCGACGAAACGATACGGATAGGAAACAAGCAGGCGGATAGGTTAACACCGTCACGGATAGGAAAATAGCCTATCCGCATGCTCACAACCTATCCACGAAGCCACAACCTATCCACGAAGCCATCCCCTAGCCCCACCAGGCCAGACACCCCTACACAGAGACGCCGCACAGCCCCCGCACAACCCGCACAGCCCGCACAACCCGCACAACCCGCACAGCCCGCACAGCCCGCATAGCCCGCATAGCCCGCACAGCCCGACAAAGCAGCGAGCGGGCCGGAACCATAGGGTTCCGGCCCGCTGCGAGATGCTCAGTGGCGATCAGTAGTGCACGACCACCGTGTCGCCCATGTCGGTCCAGTCGTAGATGAACTTGGCAGCGTCGACGGGCATGTTGACGCAACCGTGGGAGCCGCCGTACCCGCTCCATCCGAAGGAGGAGCGCCAAGGGGCACCGTGCATCGCGTAGGAGCCGGTGAAGTAGGTGACCCACGGGACGCCTTCGGTCTCGTACTTGGTGCCGTCGGCGTTCTCGCCGCGCATGGTCTGCACGTCGTACTTGAGGTAGACATGGAAGGTGCCAGTGACGGTCGGGGTATCGGGCGCGCCGGGGACCATGTAGAAGGGTCCGCCAGCGACCTTGCCGCCGACGTACGGGGTGACGGTGGCATCGGTGAGATTGATGTCGACCCACTTTTCGCCTTCAGCGGCCTGGTAAACCAGGTTTTCGGTACCTTCGGCGACCTGCTTGGTTTCAGAGCCGGGCTCGATGTCGTCGTAGTGGAACAGCCCCTCGTAGGAGGTGCCGTTGGTCATGGCCTTGACGACGCCCTTGGTGATCTCTTCGGTGTTGTTAGTCTTGAGGCCCTTCTTGCCTTCGCGGGCGGTGGTCAGCACGTTGCCGGAGGAGTCGACGTTCTCGACGCGGTTCTCGGCCTTGACGTCGGTTTTTGCAGCCAGGGCATTGACCCAGTCAGCGACCTTGACGGTGCTGATGGAGGGTTCGTCGAGGGAGCCGTCATCCTTGGTGAGGAATTCGACCCAGTGCACCTTGTCGGAGCGCTCGGCGACGAACAGGTCGATGCCGTCGGAGATTTCGATCGAGGTGTCGAGCAGGTCGTTGCCTTTTTGGGCGGCCTGCTGCGCATCGGCGGTGGTGACGCTGGGCTCCATCTGTGAAACGGTGACGTTCTGCGACACGGAGGCGAGGGTGGCGCCGGCCTGCTTGACGGCGGCGGCGACCTCATCGCGGGCGATACCGTTGCCGTTTTGCGCGGGCGTGACGGTGAAGGATTCCTCATCGGGAGCGATGATGACCTGGGCGTCTTTCATTTCCGAGGTCAGGGTGGAATTCACGGTCGCGGTGAGCTTCTTGATGGAGTCCTCGCTGACAGTGGTCACGGGTTCCAGGGCGCGGCGGGAGAAGAGGGCACCGATGAAGGACGGTAAGGAGGTCGAGTCTTTCATGGCCTCGTTGGCGGTTGCTTCAGCATCGACGGAGATCCCGGCTTCGTTGAGCGAGACCGTGGTGGTCTTTCCTTCGACGGTGAGAGACACCTTGGCGGCGTCGGCTCGGGCGGTGACCGCGGAGATGACCTGGTCGCGGCTCATGCCTTCGACGGAGATCCCGGCAACGGTGGTGCCGGGCAGGACGCGACCGGAGTAGTTGGCCGCGTATACGATGATGGCGCAGACGACAAGGAGGACGAGGGCGCTTGCTGCGCCGATCGCCCATCTGGTTTTGGTGGAAAGATTTTTGAGCATCGGTGTTCATCCTAACGCCTCGCGCACCCTTGTGGTAGCAGACTGTTGAATTTTCAGTTGCGCAGTATGCCACATGAAAATAACCGGAATATCAAGAAATTGTTTACTAAACGTGATGATTGCCGCGAAGCGGCCTGCCACCAGCAACAACGCAAACGCTTATCCTTGTAATATCTGCGCTCGCTGTCGATCTTGGGAGGCACATCATGACTGCGCCGCGAATTCTTGTCGTCCCCGGCGGGACTGCGATTAGCGCCGTCGCCCTGGCTAACGCGTCGATTCATAAGCTGGTCGAGCTCTACGAGGAGCGCCAGGCCGATCCGAACCACCCCGCGCCGCACACCGTTGTCTTCTTGCGCGACCCCGCCCTGGTTCCTCCCGCCACGCTGCGCGGGTCTGCGGCGACGCCTGAGCAGGCGTTCCCCGAGGAGGACTACCCCGGCCTCGCCAATCAGATCAAGAACGATCCGCATTTCTTCGATGGCGTGGACCTGGTCATTTCGACGTCGGGGTCCAGTGCGGGTAAGCCGCGCCTGGTTGGCCTATCGATGGATGCGCTCATGGCCTCGGTGAAGGCGACTGAGCTGGCGTTGGGCGGCCCGGGACGCTGGATTCTGGCGCTGCCGACGCATCACATTGCCGGCGCGATGATTCTCTTGCGCGCGGCCGTCGCGGAGACGAACCCGCAGGTCGTAGATACGACGAACGGCTTTGACCCGCGTGACCTCCTCCCCGCTATCAGAGGTGTCACGCAGGATGAGATGCCGGGTTACCTGTCGCTGGTGCCCACGCAGCTCGTCCAGTGCCTCGACGCAGGCGAGGAAGTTGTGGACGCGATGCGGTCCCTGTCAGCGGTCCTCGTGGGCGGCGCGGCGATCAGCCAGCATCTGCTGGAGCGCGCCTTGAATGCGGGACTGAAGGTGCGCATCACCTACGGCATGACGGAGACGTCGGGCGGCTGCGTGTACGACGGCGAGCCGATGCCCGGCATGACGGTGCGCGCGGTCGATTGGGATGGCCGTACCCGCCTGGCATTCAACGGTCCGACGCTGATGACGCGCTACTTGGACGCGGAGAGCCCATTCTTCGAGGAGGGCGGTCACCGTTGGCTGATTTCGGGCGATATGGGCGTCATTCGGGCGTCGGGTAAGGTCGAGGTGAACGGGCGCGCGGACGACGTGATCACATCGGGCGGCCTGTCGATCGCGCCGGGTCCTCTGCGTCGCGCGGTCCGCTCCTACGAGGGGATTTCGGACGCGTGGATCATGGGCACCCCGGATGAGAAGTGGGGTCAGATCGTGACGGCTCTGGTCGTTCCGAATCAGATGCCGACTGATTCTTTGGAGATGGCCGAACTCGGTGCGGCGGTGCGCGAGCACGCCGCCGCTCGTATTGGGCGCGCGCAGGCACCGCGCCGCGTGGTCGCGGTGACGGAGCTGCCGTACCTGGGCTTCGACAAGATTGACCGCGGTGCCGCTATGGCGACTGCGAACGCCGCAACAGCCACTGAGAGGAACTGGGTGCGCTAACCCGACCTGGCCCGACCCGGCCCGACCTAACCCTCCTGGCCCGTCCGACGGGCGGGCGCTGGCTCCAACTACACTGGTGGCTATGGCTACCGTGACGGATTGGATTGAAGGCGCTCGCCTGCGCACCCTGCCCGCTGCCGCTGCACCCGTGATTGTCGGGTCGGCGGCCGCGCATCATCTGGGCGGGTTTGACGCGGTGCGGGCTTCCTTGGCGCTCGTGGTGGCGTTGGCACTGCAGGTGGGTGTCAATTACGCGAATGATTATTCGGATGGGATTCGCGGCACGGATGACAATCGTAAGGGTCCGGCGCGTCTGACGGGTGGCGGCCTCGCTACGCCGAAGACGGTGCTGGCTGCGGCGCTGGGCTGCTTCGCGCTGGCCGGCGTTGCGGGCCTTGCACTGGTGGCTCTGTCGGGCACGTGGTGGCTGATCGTGGCGGGCGCGGCGGCTGTCGTGGCCGCGTGGTTCTACACGGGCGGCAAGCACCCGTACGCCTACATGGGCATTGGCCTGTCCGAGCTGATGGTCTTCGTGTTCTTCGGCCTGCTCGCGTGCGTGGGCACGGCTTGGACACAGGTGCAGGTGGCCCCGTGGTGGCTGTGGATGTGTGCGTCGGCGCTGGGTTTGCTGTCGGTGGCGCTGCTCATGGCGAATAACATTCGTGATATTCCGACGGATCGCGAGTCAGGCAAGATGACGGCCGCCGTGCGCCTGGGTGACCGGGCGTCGCGCTGGGTGTTCGCGGCCTGCGCGTGGGTGCCGGTGGGAATGATCGTGGCGCTCGGCGTTGCCCTGGGCATGCATCCGCTGGCGACGTGCGCGCTGGGCGTGGGCACGGCGGCCCCGGCGGTCGGGGTGAGCCTGCCGGTGCTGACCGGCGCGTCGGGCCGGGCGCTCATCGTCGTGTTGCGCAACACGGGCTTCTTCACGCTGGCGTGGGCGGTTCTCGCCGGGTTGGCGCTGGTTCTGTCCTAGAGGGAAAGACGAGGCCGGGGCGCGTTGACGCGGACCGGCGCGGCTACGCTAAACACTTTCACGAGGCCGGGGTAGCCACGCGGGGGCCGACGCGGCTCAGCGTCCCCTGCGGTAGAGGGCCTCGTGTGCCCAGTCGCCGAGGATGCCGATGGCTGCGGCTCCGACGCAAACGACGGCGATGGATTCGAAGGAGCCGGAGGCCAGCCAGGGGGTGAACACGCCGATGCCGATGGCGGCGCTGCCCTGCATGGCCAGGTCGTTCATGGCGACGGCGCGGCCGTTCTGGCCGGGGGCGACGGTGGCGAAGACGGTGTCGTAGATGGGGGTGAAGAGTGCGCCGAAGCCGGCGTAGATGAGGCACATGGCGGCGGTGATGACCCACGGGCCGGAACTCATGAAGAGGGCGAGCAGCGCGGTTCCGGACAGGATGAGGCTGACGCAGCCGCGCACGGTGGCGCCGCGCCCGATGCGGGCC
Source organism: Actinomyces sp. ICM47 (assembly GCF_000278725.1). Taxonomy (GTDB): domain Bacteria; phylum Actinomycetota; class Actinomycetes; order Actinomycetales; family Actinomycetaceae; genus Pauljensenia. Next base: position 23,585 of record NZ_ALCA01000085.1, read on the forward strand.
ATGACGGCCCCGGAACTCATGGCGGCGGTCAGGGCGACGCAGTAGGCGGGCAGGAGGCGCACGGAGACCTGCGCGGGGGTGAGTCCGTAGTGGGCGGCGCCGATGCCGTTCATGAGGGGGGCGACCGTGAAGTTCATGCAGTAGATGATGACGATGAGGCTGACGGAGCGCGCCCAGGGCACGTTGGTGAAGAAGGAGCGGGTGATGAAGGGGGCGCGGGCGCGGCCGATGTAGCGCCAGAAGATAACGCCGCCGAGGATGAGCCCACCGATGAGCCACCAGCGGGGGTTGGAGGCCGCCAGGGTGAGGAGGAGAGCCAGGGAGGAGAAGATGGCGAGGCCGACGACGTCGACGCGTCCGGTGTGGGCGCGGGCGGGCACGCGGCGTCCCATGATGGGCAGGACGGCGAGGCCGCCGAGGGGGATGAGCAGTAGGATCGCCCAGTTGATGTCGGCGAGGAGGCCGCCCGACAGCATGCCGATGGCGGTTCCGCCTTGGAAGGCGGCGCACATGAGGCCGACGTAGAGGCTGCGGCGTTTGGGGTCGGCGATGCCGGTGGCCAGGATCATGTAGGCGGAGGCGGAGGCCTGGTAGCCCAGGGTCTGGAGCGCGCGGGCGATGATGATGCCGGTCAGGGAGGAGGAGAAGGCAAAGCCGAGCAGCGATCCGGCGACGATGAGTGCGACGCCGACGTCGACGATGCGGCGCAGCGGGACGAAGTCGCCGAGGGTGCCGTACAGGAAGCAGGCGACGCCCAGGACGATGCCGGGAATCGCGGTGATGAGGCCGGAGGAGTCGCCGGCACCGATATCGGCGGCGACTCGCAGGTAGACCAGGTTGAAGCCTTGGAGGGAGACGGTGCCGAGCGCGTAGATGCCGAGGAGGGGCAGGAGGACGCGCGCGGGGTGGTCCATCCCGACCGCGTCGGGTGTGGTGGTGCGCGTGGGGGACGAGGCCGTGGCCCCTTCCCGGATCACCTGGGAGGGGATGGTGGTGACGCGGCAGGATGGGGCTGCCGGGCGTGTCGAAACGAGGTATCGGAAATTGCGCACGGCGGATAGTTCACCATAAAGCGTCACTTTAGTAGTATCGCAGGAAACTGGCATACGACTTAAGCATCACTTAATCGTTGAAATAATGCCGAAATTGCCCCGAGGTGCTTTTAAATACCGACTGTGACGTGGCACAATAGAGCATCCGTCACATAGGAGATGTCATGGCACGCGTCATTGTTGTCGGTTCCATTAACCAAGACATTACGGTCACCGTTGACCGTTTCCCCTCCCCCGGCGAGACCTTGTCGGGTTCCTCCCTCACCTACGGCCTGGGCGGAAAGGGAGCAAATCAGGCGGCGGCTGCCGCGCACTCAGGAGCAGAGACGCTCTTCGTCGGCGCAGTCGGCACGGACTTGTCGGGCCAGCGCCTGCGCGCTGACCTGGCTGCCCACGGCGTGGACGTCACGCACGTGCGCGAGGTCGACGGGCCCACGGGAACAGCGCTCATCACTGTCGCGACCTCCGGCGAGAACACGATCATCGTGGACGCGGGCGCGAACCGCGCGGTGACAATCGAACCCGCCAAGGCCTCGTTATTCCCGGCCCCCTCCGACATCGTGGTCCTGCAGGCCGAGGTCCCCTCCCACACGAACACCGAGGTCCTCGCGTGGGCGCACTCCTTCGGCGCGCGCGTCCTGCTCAACCTTGCACCCGCGCGCGACACGGATCCGGCAGCGATGTCGCACATCGACATCCTTGTCGTCAACGAGACCGAGGCCGGGCTGACCCTGGGCCTGCCCGCTCCCGCGACGCCGACAGAGGCGATTGGGGTGGCACGCGCGCTACGCGGCATGGGGCCGCGCCACGTCGTCGTCACGCTGGGGGCGCAGGGGGCGGCGTGGGCGTCGGGCACCGAGGTGGGTCACTGTCCCGCTGTCAACCTCGGCGAGGCCGTGGACACCACGGGCGCGGGCGACGCGTGCGTGGGTGCGCTGGCGGCGGCCCTGGCGCTCGGCAAGCCCTTCGTCGATGCCGTGTCGGACGGCATGCGGGCGGGAGCCACAGCGATCCTGTCGCCGGGAGCTGCGTCCTCCTACGGGGCGCTGCCGACGGTCACGCGCGACTGAGCGGAGGCGGATTGCCCCGGGAGTGAACGGGGCGGCGTGGGCCAGCGCACGCCCCTAGACTAGGGGCATGGTCAGAATCCTCTTCTTCGTCGCGATGATCGCGCTCACCATTTACGCGGCTGCGGACTGGCATCGCACGCCCGAAGACGAGATGCCCGGCAAGCTCCCCAAGGCGATCTGGCTGCTCATCATCCTCTTCACAGCGACGATCGCCGCGATTGGCCCGATCGTGTGGCTGGCGCTGCGATGGGTATCCCGCGCGGAAAAGAAGCAGACACGTGCGCCCAAGGCCCCTCAGCGTCCCACCGCTCCGGACGACGATCCCGAGTTCCTGTTCCGCCTCGAACGCGACATTCAGCGTAAGCGCCACGAGGAGGAACGCCGCAAACGCGAGCAGGGCAAGGACGGCGACGGCACGGAGAACGAGGCTTCCTAAGACTCGACCTCACATGCAGTAAGGCGTATGGGACGCGTCGTGTTGGCGCGACACGCCACCCCGCACCATGCACCTGACTCCCCTTGATACGCACGCGGGCCTCCTCATCCGCACGTGAACCCGCTATTCCGAGCCTGGGCAACCCCGCCCACGTGCGGAACAGCGGGTTAACATGCGGAACAGGGGGTTTACGTGCGGAACAGGGGGCACAGCCGTACACCAGACCCGCTACATCACACGCGAACCCGCTATTCCGAACCCGGGCCTCCTCATCCGCACGTGGACCCGCTATTCCGAGCCTGGGCAACACCGCCCACATGCGGAACAGCGGGTTAACATGCGGAACAGAGGGTCTACGCGCGGAACAGGGGGCACAGCCGTACACCAGACCCGCTACATCACACGCGAACCCGCTATTCCAAGCCTGGGCCTCCTCATCCGTACGTGAACCCGCTATTCCGAGCCTGGGCAACACCGCCCACATGCGGAACAGCGGGTTAACATGCGGAACAGGGGGTTTACGCGCGGAACAGCAACGGGCGGTCCCGCATGGGGCCGCCCGTCTTGCATGCCTGCGCGCCGCTCACAGACACTGCGGCACTGCGCGTCAGCGTCGCAGGTCGGCGGCGGAGTCTCCGGGGGTCATGTCCTTGGCGAGGGCGACGAGGTCTGCTGCGGGTTCCGCGTAGGAGGTGCCCACGAGCGTCGCGCCCGAAAAGATGAAGGACGTGATGGACGCCAGGGAGCAGTGACGCGACTTGGGCGAGTGGGCCAGCGGCTGGCCGTTGATGAATCGGGTGAGCGTGACGATAGGGTTTTGGTGGGAGACGACCAGGGCCTCGCGGCCGCGTGCTTCGCGCAGGGCCGAGGAGAGGGCCGCGCTCATCCGGGAGGCGACGTCACGGTAGGGTTCGCCCCACGAGGGGCGCAGCGGGTTGCAGTAGTACTTGTAATACTTCGGGTTAGCCAGCATCGCGCGATTGGAGTTCACGGGCAGACCTTCGAAGACGTTGTCCGACTCGATGAGGCGAGGATCGGAGGCAATGCTCAGGCCGTAGGCGGCGGCGGTTGGCGCGGCCGTCAGCTGGGCGCGCAGCAGCGGCGACGAGATGACGCGAGCGATATCCGCACCCGAATCCACCAGATACTGCGCGGCGCGCGCCGCCATCTGATGCCCCAGCTCCGTCAGACCGAAACCAGGCAGACGCCCGTACAAAACACCGTTGGGATTCTCCACTTCTCCGTGGCGCATGACGTGAATGATGGTGCGGTCCATAACGCCCAAGTATAGGGCCCCGGATACACGTGAGGCCCGGCCAACAGGCCGGGCCTCCGCTCGCTCACTTCTTGTTGCGACGCTGGTGACGCGTCTTGCGCAGGAGCTTGCGGTGCTTCTTCTTCGCCATGCGCTTGCGGCGCTTCTTGATGACGGAGCCCATGGGGTTCCTCCCTCGTAGTGTGGGCGGCAGAGGTACTACCGCTGGTTGATGATGGGTGCCCGGAACGAGCACATCGTGCCTATACTACCCGCCAATGACGCGAGCCTGGCCACCGGAGTGATCCGACATACCGGCCTGGATCATCTGGGCGACCGCGGCCTCCGGGACTCGGAAGCTCTTTCCGACGCGAATCGCGGGCATTTCACCGCTGTGAATCAATCGGTACACAGTCATCTTAGAGACGCGCATGATGTCCGCCACTTCCGTGACGGTCATAAAGCGCGGCGCCGACTGCTGTTCCATTAATGACTCCCAGTGTGCTCGCGAGGCGCGTTAAACCCGTTCGTTCATCGCTTACGTAGCCTCACGAAATATACTACTGCCCATCCACATGAAAACTGCAACTTTATCCACTTTTGTTGCAGAGTCGTTAAGGAGGTTCGATGGGAGCGGCACGCAAGGGACGCACGCCTCGACCTCAGCCCCCTCGGCTGCGCACTAATCCCGGTGCTACACGGTCCCTGATGCGCGGGCGAGCCACGGCCTCGTCCCACGCCATTTCAGCGGAAGCCTTGACTCCACAGCCCTCCCCTGTCGTCCGCCAGGTGCCGGGAGGACCCCGCGGCCCACATCCCCAGGTGCCCACGTCCTACGCTCAGCGTGTGCGCGCGTGGCTGTCCCGGCAGGCCCGCTACTCCCCTGCCAGGCTGGCCCTCAGCACGTTCGCCCTCATCATCGGGGTTATCACCGTGCTGCTCATGTTGCCCATCGCTTCCGCCTCTGACGAGTCAGTTCCCTTCGTCGACGTGCTCTTTACCGCCGTATCAGCTGTGTGCGTGACAGGTCTCACGACGGTGGACACGGCCTCGTATTGGTCCCCCTTCGGGCAGGCTGTCATCGCGGCGGGCATCGTCGTCGGCGGCCTGGGCGTCATGACGCTGGCGTCGATCCTCAGCATCGCGGTGTCCCGACACCTGGGACTCACCCAGCGCATGCTCGCCACCCAGGAGACCGGGACGGGAGCGATGGGCCAGATTTCCACGCTGCTCAAGGCCGTCATCGCGACCTCGCTGAGCATGCAGGCGTTCCTGGCAATCATGTTCCTGCCCCGTTTCCTCACCATGGGTATCGACCCCGCGCACGCCGTGTGGGACGCCGTGTTCATGGCAATCTCCGTGTTCAACAACGCGGGCTTCGTGATTCTTCCCGGCGGCCTCGAACCGCACGTCACCGACTGGTGGATGCTGGTCCCCATCATCTTGGGGACGACTGTGGGCGCTATCGGTTTCCCCGTCATCATGGACGTCGCGAAAAACATGTGGACTCCGCGCCGCTGGCGCCTGCATACGAAGCTGACGCTGTCGACCTATCTGATCCTGGCGTTCATCGGCGCTCTCGCCCTGGCGCTGACGGAGTGGCACAATCCGGCGACACTGGGGGCCGTGGACACTCCCTCGAAGATCCTCAACGCGATGCTCGCGGGCGTCAATTCGCGGTCCTCGGGTATTTCGGCGCTCAACGTGGGTTCGATGCGTTCGCAGACGCACTTTGTGCAGGACATCCTGATGATGATCGGCGGCGGCTCCGCGTCCACGGCGGGCGGCGTGAAGGTAACGACGTTCGCGGTGCTGGTTCTGGCCGTCATCGCCGAGGCACGAGGTGACCGCGACATCGAGACCTTCGGCCGGCGTATCCCTACGTCGACCGTGCGCCTGGCGGTCGCCGTGTCCTTGCTCGGCCTGGCCCTGGTCGCCATCTCCGTCGTCGCGCTGCTGACCATGACGGATCACTCGTTGGACATCATCCTGTTCGAGACCGTGTCCGCATTCGCCACCGTGGGCCTGTCTACGGGTATCACGCCTAACCTGCCGGTGGCCGCGAAGTATGTCCTTATCGCCCTCATGTTCGCGGGCCGCACGGGCTCGATGACGGTGGCAGCGGCACTCGCGTTGCGTGAGCGTTCCCGCGTGATCCGTATGCCCGAGGAGCAGCCGATCATCGGTTGACAGCGCAGTGGTGATTTCCACGACGAGGCCGTGGCTGGGTACCGTTCGCGTGCGCGGGACGGGGAGGGAAGAATAGAGTCATGGCAGAAGAACGTGACTCAAAGGACCTTCAGTCAGGCACGCTGGTCATCGGATTGGGCCGTTTTGGCTCAGCCGTCGCGGTGACGCAGGACCAGCTGGGGTACGAGATCCTCGCGGTCGAAAAGAACCCCTCGCGCGTGCAGGCCTTCGCGGGCCGTTTCCCCCTGGTCGAAGCCGACGCGACGTCCAAGGAAGCGCTGGAGCAGCTGGGCGCACGCGAGTTCCGCAGCGCCGTCGTCGGCGTGGGTTCCTCCTTGGAGGCGGCCGTACTGATCACCGCGAACCTGGTCGACATGGGAATCTCGTCGATATGGGTGAAGGCGACGTCCTCCCAGCACGGGCGTATCCTGCGCCGCGTGGGTGCCCACCACGTGGTCTACCCCGACCTGGATGCGGGCAAGCGCACGGCGCACCTGGTGGGCGGCCGCATGGTCGACTACATCGAGATGGAGAAGGACGGCTTTTCCATCATGAAACTGCGCCCGCCCACGGAGGTGCACGGCTTTTCGCTGGAGGAGCTTGACCTGCGCGGCCGCTACGGCGTCAACGTCCTGGCGATTCGCCACCCCAAGCAGCGTTTCGAGTACGCGAATTCGTCGACGCGCATCAACTCCGACGACGAGATCATCGTTTCGGGCGACTCTCGCCTGCTCGAGTACTTCGCGAACCGCCCGTAGTTGCGCTGAGGCGAGCACCCCCGCACGTAGCCGTGTGCGGGGATGCTCGCGCCGTTCTGGAACGAGGCCGGGGCTGGGCCGAGCGAGAGCGCCCAGCCCCAGTTCCTGGCAGATCGTCCTACTTGCCCTTGATCTTGCGAGTCCTGATGTGAGGTCGGCTACCGCCAAAACCACCGGGGTTCGAGGGGTGAGTATTCGGTGTAGCCTTCGGAGGCTGAGGAATCGGAGGCTCAGGCTTCGGAGGCTGAGGAATCGGAGGCTCAGTACGTTTATGTGTCGTCCCCGAGGTGCCCGTAGTCACTGGATTCGTCTTGTTCCCCTGGTTGCCCGAAGTGCTCGAATGCCCCGGATTCGTCTTCTCTTGATGGCCGGTGCCGTTTCCAGAGTGTCCTTGTTCATTCTTGTCGGGTTTGGCGTCGTTGTGGCCGTGCTGTGAACCGCTCTTATCAGGTTTGGCGTCGCTGTGGCCGTGTTGTGAACCGCTCTTATCAGGTTTGGCGTCACTATGGCCGTGCTGCGAACCGCTCTTATCAGGTTTGGCGTCACTATGGCCGTGCTGCGAACCGCTCTTATCAGGCTTGGTGTCGCTGTGGCCGTGCTGCGAACCGCTCTTATCAGGCTTGGTGTCGCTGTGGCCGTGCTGCGAACCGCTCTTGTCGTCGGTCTTCGAGTCGCTGGAACCATCGCCCTGATGGGTGAATGTCGGGTTGACGTCAACATCGACGGTTGTCGTTGAGTTGTCATTGTTGATGGTGCCACCGTTATTGATGACGCCATTATTGTCTCCACCGACGGCGGTTCCGCCATTGTTTGCGTACACGTTGGTGCCACCAGTCTGACCGTTGCTGGTCATACCACTGTTACCGGTTAGGGGCGACGAGAGATCGGCGGTGGAGGCAGTCGCGCCGCAGCAGCCACCCGCAGGCATCGTGCAATTCGCGCCGATGACCTTGACCTCGTTAGTCAGTCCAGTCTGAATCGAGTCCAGATTATCAAACACACGCTGGATGGACTGCAGCAGCTGGACCAATGCCTGTCCGATCTGTGCAATCGTCACCACCCAGCTCGTAACCTTACCACTGACCTTCGCCCCCTCTACGGGACTAGCAACACCGGCGGTCACGCAGGACCAAAATACGCCGCTGATGCACGTCGCGACTACGTCGGCAATCGCATCGCGAACGATATCGTGAATCGCATCGACGATGTTTGCTGCATCATTGAGTGTGGTGCTGAAAGAAGAGGCATTCTCGCTCACCGCGCGCATAGCGGAGGAGACCACTTCCTGCCGATGAAGGTAGGCATCTACGGCTTGACCAGCCATGTCAGACATCGCACTACTTGAGGTGGTGTCGATCTCGTCAGCGACCGATGCCAGCGAGTCTGCGATGGACTGCCAACTATCACTCATGCCAAAGACCTCGGCGGAATCACCTGTGAAGTCGTTGAGCATATTGTTGAGCGGGTCCACGTGCTCGAGGATGAAGCTGACTGCCATCTGTCCAAAGAAATCGACAGGGTCTGCCGCCAGGCACATCATTCCGGAACGAGCATTATCAATCATTGCTTGGACCGAAGCAAAATCGCCGTTGGAAATGTCGACGGCATTGCGATAGATGTCATCGACAACCCCGAGTCCTTCTGTTGCGGTTGAGTTACTCCGGCTGGAGGTATGCACTGGCGACTGCGCCGTCATTTCTCTACTCCTTCAAACACGAAGCGTCGCAGGGAACGCTCCTCATCTTGACGCTGTCGAGTAAGGAATGTCTCGATGTCCTTGTCGCTGTTGCTATCCTGTTTCTCAAAGAGGGAACGAACGTCTTCCGCGGCAGAATCGGACTGTGTCTTCGTGAATTCGTCGATCCTCATTGTCTGAGCCTTCTGCTGATCATTGACAAAGGACCGGTAACTTGTCTCCTGAGTTGTGCGTTGCTCGGCCATGAAGGTGTCAAACTCTCGGGTCGTCGCTTGCGGATGTTCCCGAACGAACTGTCGAATCTGAGCTTCTTCGTCTGCACGCTGTCGCGTCAGGAAGTCACTCATTGCATCTTGCTGTTCCTGCTGATTCGTTTCGATCAGGGCTTTGATATCGGTTATATCTTGGTCGAGATGTAGTTCGGCATAGCGCTCGAGCGCTTCGACCTGATCAGCTTTCTGCCGTTCGTAGAACGTCGCAAGATCAGCGTTCTCCTCGTTGCGCTGCTTGTCGAGGAATGCCTGAAGCTGATCATCGTCGACAATCATCTTGTCTCCGCCGCCAAGGATGCTGCCTAGGCTGCCGACCCCGTCCTTGCCGTCGGAACCATCCGATCCATCCTTGCCGTCGGAACCGTCCTTGCCGTCGCTCCCCTTGTCACCGCGCTTATCATCGTCCTTGGACTTGTCATCATCCTCTGATTTACCGTCATCCTTGGACTTATCGTCGCTCTTAGATTTGTCATCGTCCTTAGACTTATCGTCGCCCTTGGACTTGTCATCATCCTCGGATTTATCATCGCCCTTAGACTTGTCATCATCCTCGGATTTATCGCTACCCTTGGACTTGTCGTCGCCCTTGTCCTTACCCTTAGACTTATCGTCGTCGTTGAGTTCGGTCTCAGGTACCTTGTGTTCTCCCTTGGACTTGTCATCATCCGTGGGCTTGTCGGCATCGTTCGGCTCTGTTGCCGGAGCCTTCGACGGATCAACACTCGGTGCCGAGCCGCCAGTCCCGGACCCACCTCCGCCAGTCCCGGACCCACCTCCGCCAGTCCCGGATCCACCTCCGCCAGTCCCGGATCCACCGCCAGTCCCGGATCCACCACCGGGGGAATAACCACCAGAATCGGATCCGCCGGAGCCATAGCCTCCGGGACCCGGTGCATTGCCTTCCGGATCGATAGCACTCAGCTCGCTCTTATTGGTGCTTTCGGTCTGGTCCATCTCGTATGCCCACTGCTGGAGACAGGTAACCAAACGATGCTCAGCGCCAGCGAGGTCGCTGATCATCTCACGCAAATTGTCAATCTGTTTGTTGACGGGGGCCTCGAAGAAGGAGCACAGGAAACCGAAGGCACCGCCGGTCACTTGACCCTTGGTGGTGTCCGCAACGGACACACTCTCGTCAACCGTTGATGCGGAGCTGCTGATCTCCGTTGAATGAGAACGGATACGGCTGGTATCTACTTTGAGGTCGGCACTGGCCATGTCGATCAGCGCCCCAACGAACCGAGGGTGGCGTCGAGGTTATCAAGGTAACCACGCATGAGACCAACCTTATCGCCGTAGCATTCTGTGGCTCGCTGACGCACGAATTCGCGCATGTTGTTGCCCGCATCAGCATAGGCTTCCATAATTGCCTGCTCAAGGTCGCTGGCTGACCCTTCGAGCGCTTGCTCATCGATCTCGATGTTCACCATGCGACCGTCGGAATTAACCTCGACCTCGATCTCGCTGCGCGAATCATGACCCGTGATGCGAGCCTTCTGCAAGGCTTCTACGAAGTCACGCGCACCCTGAGCTTGACGCTGGGCCTCGTCGATTCGTTCCTGGAGGATTCGCATTGCGTCTTCGGGCGTCTGCCCCATCACATTTACCATATGGTCATCCTAGCCAACTCGACGCCCTCGCGTATGCCCCTTCCCATTTCGCGATAAGTATGTCGTTCGTGCGGATAACAGGACTTATCGACTCGTTCACAATTGGTCCGATGAGGATGCGCGGCGAGTGCCGGGTTCACGCGCGCTTCTCCGCATTCCTCAGAGGTCGTCAGAGTCGGATTCCCTCCGCGCGGGATGTCTGCGCAGGTGGGACAGGATGATAAGTCCTCCCATTGAGGCCGCGCTGAGGACGACGATCCCCGACACGATGGAGGCGCGGATCGTGAGGTTATTGTCGCGATTGAATAGGTTCACTGAGGTGTCGGCGGCACGCCGAGGCAGCGGATGGGCTGCGGTGTCGGGATGGGCGGGGCCAAACCTCGTGCCGATGTCATCGAAAGTGAGCGCGTCGTACGGGGCTGCGATCCCCCATCCGAGTTCGTCGGTACGCGTGTCGGCGGCACCTCGCAGAGCGGTCACCTCCAGGCGGTACTTCCACATGTCGGGGCCCTCATCGGGGTACCGGGAGGCGACGAGGGCTGCGAAGCCACCCGCGTACGCGGCCGCGTAGGAGGACGAGGGCTGTGGTGTCGTCCCCGTATACCCGCCGACCAGGCAATCTGCTTGGTCGAACCAGGTCGTGTGGATGACGGATGCGGGCACGGCTAGAGACACGTGCGAGCCGTGCACCTGCTCGTCTGAAGCAGAGCCGTCGGCATTCGTTGCTGTCACGCCGAGAACCCCGTCGTATGCCGCAGGGTAGACGACCTGACCGGTGGTCTGTTCCTGGTACGTGTTGCCGGTTGATGCAACGATCAGCGAGCGTCCGCGTACCGACTCGACGGCAGCTCGCAGGTCCGGGTCGTCTTCGGGGGTGGACTGGGCGACGACGATGATCTGGGCACCGTTGTCGGCAGCCCACCGGATTCCGCGCGCCAGGCGCTGCACGGAGCTTTCCTCACCCTGTCGCTGATGTGCCCCGGGGGCTGGATCAAGGCCCGTCTCGACGCGCACGGGCAAGATGAGGGATTCGGGGGCCACGCCGACCAGGCCGGACCCCTTCGCGGAGGGCAGTTCACGGGCGGCTATCGCGCCGGCGATGGCCGTGCCGTGTTCGCCCTTGTCGACGCGACCGTCGGTCCCTTCGCCGCTCAGATCAGTTCCGGGCAGCACGACGGTAGGATCACCGAAGTTGAAATGTTCGTTATCGGCGGCGACCCCTGAGTCGACAACAGCGACGGTCACGCCCGAACCGCGCGAGATGTCCCATGCGCGGCGCACGCCGACCTGATCGAGGATCTCAGGGGGTGCCTTGATATAGATGGGCGAGTTCTCCGGGCAGGTCTGGTCCGCCGACGTCGCCGTCGGTGCAGGCGACGGGGTATCCGTGGGAGGACCGCTTGGCGTGGGGCGCACGCTTGGCGTCGGCGACGGGTCCGCGTGCGCGACTGAGGGTGCCAGCGCTATGCCCGCCCCGGCCTCGTCCGTGGAGAAGGCCACCGGAGTAACGACGGGAGCCAGGGCCAGGCCCGCTGCGAGGACTCCACCGGCGAGGCACCGGCGCATCCTCCGGGAACGGGAACGCGTGCTCATCACGACAGCCCGACGGACTCGGCGGCGGCCTGGGGGGTCATGTCTGTGCCGCTCGGGATGAGGAGCGCCCAAGCCTCGGGGATGACGACGGCATCGGACTGAGCCCAGCCCAGGGCGTTGATGGATGCGCTTGGCACTGTCCCGAGTGAGTGGATGTAGCCCATGTCGGACACGAAGGCGTAGGCCGCCGCCTGTCCGCCGCCGGACGTGATGGCGACGAGCGCCCCGGAGCCGCCCGCAACGGTCGCGGCGCGCGTCGTGGTGGGGCCGGACGGGGAGGACACTGACTCGGCGTCATAGGCTGCCTGGACGGCGCGTTGCTTGGGCATGACGCCGAGCGTGATTGTCGGGGAGGCGCGGTCGACGGTGGACATGCGCGCGCACAGCGAGGTGCGGATCTGCGCATCCGCCTTCGGGTCGGCCCATTCGACGTTCGCGAAGTTCTCGTAGGGAGGCCAGTCCTCGCCGATGAAGTCGGCGTGGACGGGTGTGACGTCCTTGAACATGTCCGTCGAGAAGGACTTGGTGGGCGGCGCGTCCTGGTAGAGGCGCGAGGCCGTGGAGTTGAAGACTGCGAGTTGGGAGGAGGAGATAACCAGGTAAGAGTTGAGGACCTCTCCGCTGGAGTTCATCTGTTGGATGACGGTTCCGACCGTCAGGTTCTCGTTTTTGAGAGGACCGGGCAGGTCAGTCGCCGGCTGCCCGTGGCCGGGGATGTCGTAGTAGCTCCACGGCTTGAGGGGCGTGCCCGAGGGAAAGAGTTCGGCCCACTGCGGTTCGACTTCGACGGGGTATCCGATCCGGTTTTGGAAGGAGAGCGCCCAGTCGCCGAGGCGGCTGTCGGTTTCGTCGATGAGGTATTTCTTGTGGGTGGTCGCGTCCACGTAGTAGGTGGTGGTGCCGTGATCGGGGCTGACCAGCGCGGACGTGACGTTTTGCAGCGGAAAGCTGTCGGCGGGAAGGGACTGGGCGACCCACGTGTGGTAGGTGTCGTCGAGGTCGCACGAGAGCCACGTGGTCGCCAGCTGCGCGGTAGCCGGCACGTCGTCGGGGACCTGTGCCAGGCCGATTTGGGCACCGCGCGGAAGATTCATCAGGGACGAGGCACTGGCTGAGATGACCGTCAGGCCGGATTCTTGCGCGAGGAGCCTGGCCGTCGTCACGTTCGAGATCGGGTGCAGGACGCCGTTGGCCCAAAAGTAGCGGGATCCCGTGGATGTGACGTCGACGAGCACGTAGTTGGACGCAGTCAGGTCGGGATTGGGGTTGAAAAAGCGAATACCGACACCAACGACGCACATGATGACGGCGACGACTGCGCCGAACAGGAGCGGACGCACGGGCGAGGGCGTGTCGACTTCACGACCGCCTGGGGTTCCCGAGGTGAAGGCGGTGATCAGGCGAACGCGGTTAAAGCGCTGCGCTTCGAGGATGTCTTTGCTTGATGGCATGAGTCAGCCCCAGAGGTAGACGGCCAGGGGAATGAGGACGAAGAGCGACAGGACCGATAGGGTGTCCGCGAGGCGTGTCATGTGGGGGCGCGCACGAGGCCCCACGACGTTTGTGATGACCAGGACCAGGGCGGTACCGACCGCGATGACTGTGATCCACGACAGGATCGTCGCGTCCGCACGGGTGGCCAGGACCGCTGCTATGAGGATCGTGATCAGGCCCGTGAGGGCACCGATGAGCACCTCGACGCGGGCGCGGATCGAGCGAGTCTGAAGGACCAGGGACACTGATCCCAGAAGGATGAGGATGAGGGGGAGGACGATGGACTTCGTCCCCGTGGCCGTCATCATCGAGACCGTCAGGAAGATCGCGGCGAGCGCGCCGCCGACGCGCAGGGATACGACGAAGACAAAGGAAGTGCTGACCTGGTCCATGATTCCTTGGGCCGGGATCTGTTCGGTTGTCTTCGCGTCCAGGATGCGCACCGGGATGTGGGCCAACGCCACCCACGGTGCCAGCTGGAGGAGGACGACGATCAGGGCGAAGAGGAGCGCGGACACGCCGACCTGGGGCAGGTTACCGAAGCGAACCAGCAGACCCGTCGCGGTGACAACTGATCCGACCACGAGGGGCGCAGCGACCGAGATACGGTAGCGCCCCGGCAAGGTCAGGGCCGCGACCGATCCAACGAGAATGCCGACGCCGATCGCGATCCATCCGGCACCGTCCCACTGGGTCTGTGTGAAGCGCAGGGCGGCGGCGGCAGTCAGGACGGGCACCGTGTGTGCCAGGGCGATGCCGCTCGGCCCCGGGTTCTTGCGCGTAACCACGGCGGAGGTGCCCATGACGAGCAGCGCGGACACCACGCCGATTGCGCCGTTGATGTAGTTGAGGAGGGCAACACGCCCGGGCTGCAGGGCGGCGATGGCGTCCGGGGGTGTCGTCGCCAGCAGGATCGCGGCGACAAATACAAGAGCCGCCGCAGACAGGCATGCAAGCGTCCGCGCGTCGCTTGAGGTCCAAGGGGTGGACACCTGCTCAACTACCTGCCCGACTGCTTCCGTGAGGTCGTCGTAGACCATGTCGGCCACGCCTTCACCAAGGGGTTCGAGCAGGAGCGAGGCACCGGCGCGGACACCCTGAGCAGACAGGGATGCCGACTGGTCGAGTGGACGCCCCGATGCGGTTCGGACTGCGAAGCCGTCATTTGTGCCCGTATCTGCACGGGCACCGATCACGTCAACCAACCCCGGCAGCAGTTCCACGAGGGGAACAGACTGTGGAACTGTGACGTCGCGACGCTCCATACCGTAGGTAATCGTCAGCGGAATTAACGCCACTCCACGAAATGTTTTCGTTGCCATAGCAGTTCCTCCCGGCGACATTTGACAGGCTCAGCGGCTCAGTACCATAACCCACATGAGTCTATCTTTCCGGTCAGACTCTGTCCTAATTTTTGAAGAACACTAACATTTTCAGTCAAAACGCGGTTAGTATTCATTTATTCTCATACTCTCGTGCACCCGCACGAGAACCCGCTTGAACAAATGGAGGTTCACATGGCAGACCAGAGGCTTGATGACGGCGCCCTCAAGGAGGGATACGACAAGGTCGAATCTATCAAGGCTGACATCGATGGCCACATCGCCCGCCTTGAGGGTGACTTGTCGACCATCGGCGATAACTGGAAGGGCGATGCAGCCGCACAGTTCCAGCAGCTGATGACTCAGTGGCACGAGAACGCTGACAAGCTCAACAACGCGCTCCAGGACCTCGCTGACAACCTGAGGGGCACCGACGCGTCGATGGCGCACACCGAGTCCGACGCGCAGAGTTCGATCTCGGCGATCCTCGCCGGAATGTGATTGAGGAAGGTAGGAGATAGACATGGCCGATCAGCAGGTAAATTACAGCGCACTTGACGCGGCTGCAGCAGACATCAGGAGCGGTTCGTCGAACCTGCAGAGCTGCATCGATGACCTTGAGTCCACACTGAACCGGCTGCGTGCAAGCTGGGAAGGCGCAGCGCAGGAAGCCTACGATGCCGCTCAGGTGAAGTGGAACGAGGGTCTGGACGGTCTGAAGGACGTCCTCGATAGGACTTCCAACGCTGTCGATACTGCGAACTCCAACTATCAGCAGACGGACCAGGCCAACGCCAACCGTTTCTGATTTCTAACACGCCG
Organism: Actinomyces sp. ICM47; assembly: GCF_000278725.1. GTDB lineage: Bacteria > Actinomycetota > Actinomycetes > Actinomycetales > Actinomycetaceae > Pauljensenia. The sequence continues at coordinate 39,155 of NZ_ALCA01000085.1, forward strand.
GCGCCGCGCGCCCGGTGACTTACTCCCCGGAAGTTGGGCTGACATTCAGTTCCTTCTTCCGGGGAGTGTTGTATGAGTTGGGGCTTGGGCCTCACATGTTGTCTGCGTCGGCGTGGACGATGGTGGCGCGCCGCTCGCCCAGGATGATTTCGGTGCCCACAGGCACTTCGACGGCCTTGCCACCAGCCAGCGTGGTGATGCGCCCGTCGGGGGTGCGGATCTGCGTCCCGTTCGCGGAAAACAGGTCCTCGAGCCACGCGCCGTTGGCGGTGGGTCCCAGGCGCAGGTGCGTGCGCGAGAGGGACAGGGTCGTGTCGGGGACGTGGACAGCGCGCGAGCCGTCGTCGGATGCGGGAGAGCGCCCGATCGCCAGGGGCGCGTCGATCAGTTCGCACTGGCCGGAGTCGAAGATGATCCACAGCACGGGACTCGACGAGGCCGGTGCGGGGGGACGAGGGACTGCGCTGACAGCCGTGGGATTCGGGAGGCCACCAGAACGCGCTCGCGTGGGCGGGGCTGCACCGACAGCCGTGGGATCCGGGAGTCCCGTGTTCCGCAGCGCGGGATTCGGCGGCGGTGCAGGTGCGCGGCTGGGCATCGCCGAAGGCAACGGGGCCAGGTGAGGCCTGGGAGCCGTCATGGGTGGAGGAATAGCTGGGCCGACCGAAGTGAAGGAGGGCGCAGCGGAGTGCGAAACCTCGGGAGGGGACGGCAGGGGCGCTACGGGGAGCGACACCTCGGGGGGCGTCGGAAGAGGAGCGGTCGGCTCCGGGAGTTCACCGGGCGGGCTGGACTGGACGCTTTCAAAGCCGCTGGAGGCGTGGGCGGAACGGGCGCGTTCGAGGCTCTCGCTGGCCTGATCAGAGTGAGTGAGCGCAAGCGCCGCATGCGCGCGCAGATCGACCAGGCGAGTACCGGTCGGGCCGGTGAGCCAGGTCCGCCCGTCGCGGACCATGGTCAGGGCGGCGAGGGGTCCGATAAGCGTCACCTGGAGCAGCGCGGTGAGCGCGGTGTAGCCCGCCGCCGCACCGAGGGAGGGCGTCTGCGCATCGTCGCTGTCGCGGATGAGACAGACGCGCATGGCAGCCATGCCGGGGGTACGCCCGCTCGCACCGAGCATGATAGCGGAAGCAACCACTGCCTCGGCGCTGATGAGAGTGATCGTCAGGGGCGTGAAGTACACGAACCAGGTGGCTCCCATGAGTGTGCCGAGGATGAGCAGGTCAATGATGTAGGCACCGATGAGGCGTGAGGCGGGAGCGGGGGCGAACCGAGTCGTTGTGGTGTCTGGCATTACAGGACCGCCCTCCAAGCGAACGCGAATAGTCCCGAGGCCACGACTGCCGCGGGGGGAAGTGTGAAGATACTGAAGTTTTGGACGGCATCGAGGATGGTGCCGACGAGGGCGGCGTACCCCTTGGACACATACAGGTTCGCCCAAGCGGCTATCGCAACGCCGACGAGGACCAGGATCGCAACGGGGACCATGGGATACAGGCCGACAGGGCCGCTCCAGGATTGGACCCACGCGCCAAAAAGGAAGGCGCACGCGAGGCTGGCCGCGCAGAGTCGGGGGAGGATGCGTCCGGCGTGGCTGCGGGTGGCGCGCGGAACCGTCAGCAGGGCAGTGATGGCCACGATGACGAGAATGAAACCGGGCAGCCCTCGGCCCATGCTCATCGCGGGGGTGACCGTGTGGGCCAGGGGGATGCCCCCGACGAGGACGAAGAGGGAGGCAGCGACGAGCAGCACGGTGTTGCGGGCGCTGGTGTAACTCAGAACGGTGGCGATGCGCTCGCCGGTCAGGGTGCTGGGGGCTGACGCGGGGGGCTGACGAATGCGCGAGGCGATGGTCTGGAGGCTGGCGGAGTCGATGAGCTGATTGTCGGGCACGCGCAGCGCCAGGCGTGGGGACATGAGGAACAGGAGGACGCCGATCATGACAGCAAGGGGCGCGATGTCGATGAGGGCGAAAAGCGGGTAGGCGTGGATCGTGACGAGCAGGGTCGCCGCGCCCCACGCGATGATCGCGCTGAGCGCGGAGGGGGCTCCCGTGAGAGAAGCGACGGCGAGGGTGACGATGAGCGCACTCCAGACGCCAACGACGGGGGCGACGGACAGCGCATGAATACCAGCCAGTGGGACGAGGCCGATCATCGAGTAGCCGACCAGTGCGGGCAGGAGGAGGAGCATGATGGGGTGGCTTCGCACACGGCGTGAGCAAAACAGCGGGGTGGTGGCACCGATCATGCAGACGAGCGCGCACAGGCCGCGTGCCCACACCGGGATGGACGAGGCCGCGCGAGCCCAGGCGGGTCCGTCCTCCGCGTAGGTGAGTTCCCGGAGGGCGGCGTCGCCCAGCGTAGGCAGCAGGCACAGGGCGCTAGCAGCCGCGAGGAGCAGGAAACTGAAGCCGACCAGGGCCAGGACCGGGGAGAGCCACTGATTCTCCTGGCGCGCCGAGGCCTCGTTCACCTGCTGCGCGGACAGGACGCGGCTGGACAGCGCGATCACGGATCCGGCGGCGAGGTCACGTCCGAGGACAGCGCCGCCGCTGAGGGGGCGCCCGTCGGCGTAGGAGAGGCGCACGGAAGGTTCCGTCAAGTCGATGGCGAGCATCGCGCACAGCCCGGCGACGGTGGTCCCCGCGGGGGCAGCGATATCGGAGGCACCATCGGAGTCAATGACGGTCACGGACACCATGGTGGTGCTCATGAAACCTCCGATCGTTGAGAACACAGCAGTGCCCAGTGTAGTGCACCAACGCTAACCGAAGGTTCAAAATTGTGAGGGTGCTCGGCTAGACTGGCAGCAGCCGTATCGAACACTGACGCGCGCGGCGCGAGGAGAGTTGATGGTGACACGCAAAAATTGGCGCACTGCCAAGATTCCGGAGCATCCCTCCGGCGTCCTTGACCTGCAGATGCCGCCGGAGAAGGCAGAGCCTGCATCCGTGGGCAACGTCCTCATGATGATCATCCCCATGCTGGGTTCGACGGGCGTCATGGTGTTCATGGCGGTGCAGAACGGCGGGACGCGCTCCATGATGATGGGCGGCGGCATGCTCGTCGCCATGCTGGGCATGGTCGGCTTTAACATCTTTCGCCAGCTTAATCAGCATCGCAACACCGTCAAGAATCAGCGCCACGAGTACCTGTCGTACCTGGCGGAGACTCGCGAGTCCGTACGTAAGGTCGCGAAGAAGCAGCGCGCCTACTACAGCTGGGTGTATCCCTCCCCCGACGCGCTGGTGACGCTGGCATCGAATGGATCGCGCCTGTGGTCGCGTGAGGGCAGCACCGTCAACGTGTTGGCGTTCCGTTATGGAAGTGGCACGCAGCCCCTCGGGTTGGTGTTGAAACGTCCTCCCATCGATCCGCTGACGGAGTTGGACGTCGTGTGCCTGGCTGCGCTGGAGCGTTTTGTGGCTGTCCACGACCACACGGATAACGTCGGCAAGTTCTTGTACTTAGGCGATTACAGCCATATCGCGGTCATCGGCGCGGGCGAGAACGCCTACGACGAGATGCGCGCCATTATGATGCATCTGGCGTGCTTCATCGAGCCGTCAAAGCTCAAGATCGCGGTCCTGTGTTCCGCGGATCGGCTGGGCGACTGGGAGTGGGTCAAGTGGATGCCGCACGCCCGTTCATCGGTCGTCGCCGACGCGGTTGGTCCCGGTCGCATGATTTCGACGGATTCAACCGAACTGGCCGAAATGATCGGTCCGGACATCGCGATGCGCGGAGCGTACCGCCGAGGCGAGGACATCGCTGAGTGGCCCCACCTCCTTCTCGTGTGTGACGGCGCTGAATTCCCGTCTTCCTCACCCTTCGGCTCGGCGGCCGGGGTTCGCGGCGTGACCATCATGAGCCGGGTCCGCGAGTGGACGCCGATGACATCGCACACGGCCCTGCGCCTCGTCGTCCGCCCCGGGCAAGAACATGACGGCGGGAACGTCGTCGACGTGGTGACGATGGATTCGCTTCCCGAGACGGCCCGCGCCGACCGCTTGACGGCGATTCAGGCGGAGGCTATCGCCCGGCGCATGACGCCCTTTACGTCGCAGCAGAGTCTGGAGGACACCGAGGAACCCGTGGGCCGCTCGGATGTGTCGCGCCAGAAGGACCTCATGGAGCTGGTGGGCATCGGCGACATCCGCGACTTCGACCCGGAGAAGCAGTGGGTCCGCCGCGAGGGGCGTGCGCGCCTCGCCGCCCCCTTCGCGGTGACACCGGAGGGTAAGCCCGTGGTCCTGGATATTAAGGAATCCGCCCAGCAGGGTATGGGTCCGCACGGCTTGCTGATCGGCGCGACCGGTTCGGGTAAGTCCGAGGTGTTGCGCACCCTCGTGCTGGCCCTGGCCCTCACCCACTCTCCGGAGCAGCTGAACCTGGTTCTCGTCGACTTTAAGGGTGGCGCGACTTTCGCGGGTATGGCGGATCTGCCGCACGTGTCGGCCATGATTTCGAACCTGGAGTCGGAGCTCACCCTCGTCGACCGTATGCAGGACGCCCTCCAGGGCGAGATGGTGCGCCGCCAGGAAATGCTGCGCATGGCGGGTAACTACGCGAACGTGTCCGATTACGAGGCGGACCGCCTGGCAGGCAAACACGGGTATCCGCCGCTGCCCGCCCTGTTCATCGTCCTGGACGAGTTCACGGAAATGCTCATGGCCAAGCCGGAGTTCGGCGAGGTCTTCATCATGATCGGTCGTCTGGGCCGTTCCCTGTCGGTGCACTTGCTGCTGGCCTCGCAGAAAATGGACTTGGGCAAGGCGCGCGGCCTGGAGTCGCACCTGTCCTACCGCATCGCGCTCAAAACTTTCACGGAGGGCGATTCGCGCGAGGTTCTGGGCATCACGGACGCCGCGAAGCTGCCCCCGCTGCCCGGTTCGGGCTTCCTGAAAGCGGGCGGGGACGGCCTCGTTCGTTTCCGCGCGTCCTACGTGGCCGCTCCCCCGCCGCCGCGCACGCTCGCTTCCCTGGCCGAGGCCTCGACGGCTGGCGCTCCGAGCGCTCCCATCGAGATCCTGCCGTTCACGGCCGCGCCCGTCATCACACGCGAGGACCGCGGCGACACGGAGGAAGTCGACCAGAACCAGGAAGTGGTCCTGGCGGGCGACGAGGTCTGGGACGACATGTCCGAGATGGACATTGCCGTGGCGAAGATGAAGGGCAAGGGGTACCCGGCCCACCAGGTGTGGCTGCCGCCCTTGGAAACTCCGGATACCTTCGCGACCCTCATGCCGGACTTGGGGCCCGACCCCGAGTTCGGCTACGTATCGCGCGCGTGGCGCGAGGCGGGCACACTGCGTGTCCCCCTGGGCACGGTCGACCTGCCGCTTGAGCAGCGCCGCGAGACCCTGGTCCTGGACCTGTCGGGGGCGGGCGGTAACTTCGCGCTGGTCGGCGGACCGCAGACGGGCAAGTCAACGGCACTGCGCACGATCGTGCAGGCCCTGTCACTGACCTACACGCCCCAGGAGGTCCAGTTCTACGTGATGGACTTCGGCGGCGGCACCTTCGCAGGCTTTGCGGGTGCCCCGCACGTGGCGGGCATCGCGACGCGCGACACCGAGGAGGTGCGCACGCGTATGCTCGCCGAGCTTGCGGCGATCCTGGATGATCGCGAGCGTTACTTCCGCCAGCGTGGCATCGATTCGATGGATACCTACCGGCGTGGGCGTGCCGCGGGCCGCTACGACGACGGCTACGGCGACGTGTTCCTGGTGATCGACGGCTGGGGCGCGCTGCGCTCCGAGTTCGATAGCCTGGACCGCCATGTGACGACGATGATGAGCCGCGGCCTATCGCTGGGTGTTCACCTCATCATCGCTGCGAACCGATGGATGGATATCCGCGCGGACGCGCAGGATATTTTCGGTTCTCGGTTAGAACTGCACACGGCGAATCCGAAGGAGTCGATCATCAACCGTCAGGGAGCTGCGCGTATCCCGAAGGGACGCCCCGGTCGTGGTATCGACATGGCGGGACACGAGATGATGATTGGCCTGCCGCGCGCCGATGAGGAGCCGGATCCGACAACCGTGTCGCAGGGCGTGGCCTACACGGTCAACAAGATTCGTGAGCACCTGGTAGCTGGCGAGGGGCCAAAGCTGCGCCTGCTGCCCGAGCAGATTACGCTCGAGGACATCCTGTCTCAGCTGCCTAAGCAGCATATCCTGCCGCGCGGCGGCGGCGACATGATCCTGGGTCTGGAGGAATCACGCCTGGGGCCGCTCCTGTTCAACACGCGCACGGACTCGCACCTGTATCTCTTCGGGGATGCGAAGACGGGCAAGACGTCGTTCCTTCGCTCGATCATTTCGGAGATCACGCGCCTGTACACGCCGCGCGAGGCAAAGATCATGGCGATCGACATGCGCCGTTCCCTGTTGGGCGCGGTCCCGGAAGAGTACACGCTGCGCTACGTAACGAATCATCAGGATGCGATGAAGCAGATGCGTGAGGTCGCGCAGTTCATGCGCACGCGTCTGCCGGGTTCGGATGTGACGCCGGAGCAGATTCGCAACAGAAACTGGTGGTCGGGTCCCGAGCTGTGGGTCCTGGTGGACGATTATGACCTGGTGGCAACATCGTCGGGTAACCCGCTGATGGATCTGTTGGACCTGCTGCCGCAGGCGGGCGACATCGGCCTGCACGTCATCATCACGCGCCGCATGGGCGGCGCGTCGCGCGCGACCTACGAGAAGGTCCTGCAAATGATGAACGACCTCGCGGTGACGGGCATCCTCTTGTCCGGTAACCCACGCGAGGGCGCGGTCATCAACGGCGTCAAACCGAAGCGATCGATCCCCGGCCGCGCGCAGGTCGTGCACCGCGAGCTGGGAGTTGTGGGCGCGCAGATGACGTGGACGCCTCCACCGTTCTAACAATGCCTTGACATGCCAGGCCGTTCGTTGCCTATGATTGACCAGTCTGAAAGTAGGAGATATTCATGCCCCCTATTGCTTCTCGTCCCGCCCTGGCGGTGGCGTCGCTTCTCGTCATCGCGACAACGCTGACCGCGTGTTCTCCAGTTTTCTCCTGGAAGGGGGATCGCAAGGATGCGTCCGGCTCTAACGCCGATATTTCCTCGATGCAGAACATTCCGGAGGGCATCAAGCAGGACCTCATCAACCAGCAGAACGCCGCCTCCGGCAAGGAGAAGAAAGCGATCGGCGCAAAGGCGGCGGCCCTGAACAACATGGTGGGGACCCAGCTGGTGGGCACCGATCCCTACTCGATTGCGGATCAGCAGTTCACACTCAATCCCGAGGGAACGATTGGGGTGGACAAGGAACAGAAAATCTACCCCCTCATGTCGGCCACGGACTTTTGGCGCCTGGGCCAGGACACGTACGACCTGTGCGTGGAGCAGGACTGCCAGTACTACTCCTCGTGGACGGTCGACGTGGAAGGCAGCGGCAAGAACGTCACGTACGTGTGGACCATGAAGATCGACGGACCCGAGCAGCCGCCTCAGCCGCTGGTGCGCCGCTTCAAGGTCGCCAACTGAGCGGCCGGCCAGCGACGACTATTCTGCGAGAATTTCCCGTAAGGAGAACCTGATGGTTGATCAAGCGTATGACGACGCGAAGCAGCAGCAAGCGGATCCGTATATGCAAGAGACCATGGACGCGATGACGACCTCGTCGCTGTCCAGTGCCTCGCTCAGTTCCGCTCAGACCGCGGCCGCGTGGGGATTCGAGGAGGGTCCTTCCGCTCTGGGTAGCAGCGCGGGAGCCTTGTTTTCATCGGTGTCGGACCTGCTCGCCAAGGAAAACGACCTGATCTCTGTGTTCGAGACGAACGTGAAGCTGGCGTCGGAGAGCGTCAAGCAGAACGAGTGGGATAACCAGCAGGCCCTGGCGCAGGTGACCAGTGCCCTGGACAACGTGGCCAGGTCGCCACAGGCGCAGGCCCTGCTGGATGACCTGGTTCAGAATGGCTACGTGAAGCCGCAGGAAGGCGCCTCCGGCGCGGAGACGGGTGGTGGATCACCTTCCGAAACGGAAAACGGTGAGGCGTACAGCGATTCTACGACTTTCTAGCCCGTTCACGAACCTTTTCTGTAAAGGACCATTACGATGATATTCTCACCGAACTACCTGCGTTTGCTCACCTTCATGGCCGCGGCGCGCAACAACCGGGGGCTGGATGCCTGGGAGAAAGACCACCAGACGACGCTCGACGGCTTCGACGACGCTATCGCGCGTTTGACCAGTTTTCGAGATGGTCATGGGTTCACGGGCGAGGCGGCCACCGCGATGAACGCGTGGGTGGATTCCTCAATTAGCCGCATTCAGGCGTATAAGGCCAGCTACGAGAACGGCTACAACGCGTATGACACGGGTCGACAGGTGATGCAGGCGGCGTTGGCGGAGGCCGAGACGCTCTCTCCAAATTTGTTGGATGAGAAGACTGCGGCGATGCGTGACGACTGGTTCGTGGTAATCCCCGAGTCCGAACCAGGCGGCGGCTTTACCGGCCTGGGCCAGCGTTTCACGAGCGGGGAGGCATACGTTGAGGCGGTGGAGGCTCAGGCTAATGCTCAACGTGAGGCTGCTGCCCAGCGCATCTTGGATGAGCTGAACGCCCATACGACTTCTATCAACAAGGACATGAAAGACGAGACCGCGCTGAGCGAAAGAGACCTACAACGTGGCATCCTCAATGAAGGACCTGGATCCAATACCGCAGGCGGTAACGGAGCCGGGTTGCCGTGGAGCCGTTCCGCTGCGGACGGTTATGGTCGCGGGACCGGGCGCGACAGTTCGTCGGGCGAGTATCCGGGTGGTTTTGATCAGCCGTGGTGGAGTGAGGCGGACGCGGCGGCGGCGCACAACCGCATTATTTCTTCGGGGGCTGTGCCCACCCAGGAGCCGGCTTACGGTGAGCCGGGGTCGCGCACGAATCCGATCACGGACCCGCAGGACCTTATGGACACGGACCTGCTGCACACGCGCGTGAACGGCACGACCTACCGCAATGGTGTCATCGGCGGTCACACGCCGGCCCCGGCGGCGGATGCGCATCACCCCCTGTGGCGCCTCAACGGCGGACCGGCCTCCGACGCCTCGTCG
>NZ_ALCA01000086.1 GCF_000278725.1 Actinomyces sp. ICM47
CGCCATTGTCTCATGCCTGGGAGCTGGTGACCTTCTCCGTGCGCTTGGGAAGCAGGTCACCCCAGTTGGACGTGGCCGCCAGGACCGTGCCGACCAGGATGACGACGCAGCACAGGACCTGGGTGGCCGTCGGGATCGTTCCCTGCAGCACCAGGGCAAAGATGATCGCCCACGCCGAGTAGGAGATGTTCAGGGCCATGCCGCGCGAGGCACCGATGGCCGACAGGGCCTTGTAGTAGAAGAGGTACGAGGCCGTTCCAGCCAGGCCGGCCAGGGCCACCACGCCCGCGGACAGGGTTGCCAGCGAGTGCAGCGTGAAGCCGAAGACACCCGCGATGGGGGCGACGATGAAGAGGTAGACCATGGCCGATGTCGTCTCGCGGATCTGCAGGGCCACCTCGTTATCCACGGCCTCGTCGCGCATGCCCCACGTGAGGATGACGGCCTCGGAACCCCAGCCGATCACGCAGGCCAGGGCACCCGCGACACCGAGCAGAGCGTTGCCGCCCTCGATCGGCTCCGCCGTCGCCGACCAGCCCGTCGCCACGATCGCGCCGAGCGCGACCAGCAAGGCAATGATCTGACGCGGAGCCATGCGCTCCTTGAGCAGGGCGAACGCCAGCAGCGTTCCCAGAGCCGGGTAGAACGTCGAGATGATCGCTGTCAGGCCGGGGCCGATGTTGTCGATCGCGATGAGGTAGCCGCTCATGCCGATCGGGCCACCCAGCAGGGCCGCCACGACAACCGACATGCCCGGGCGGGTGCGAAGCCCCTTCCAGGTGTCCTTCAGGCGACCGCGAATCGCCATGTAGACCAAGAGGATCAAGGCGCACGCGACGTCGTGCAGGACCGCGCCCGCCAGCGCCGACTGGCCAAAGTCCAGGAAGGGGGTCATCGCTAGAGCGATCGCTAGCACGACCGTGTCGAGGCCCCACAGGGCACCCGAGAAAATACCGTAACGCTTGCCGCCGTGCTGAGTTTTCATGCCAGCTCACCCTCCTGGGAAACCTGCGCGCCCGAGGTCGAGGTGGCCTCGTACGAAGCGAGCAGGGAATCGATTGTACGTGTCGCGTGCGAGTAGTAGATGTAGAGCCATTCGCCCACGTCGTCGCCTTCGGCCTCCTTGACCAGCGCCCACAGGTACCAGCACCAGCCGGCGAAGACCTCGTAGGCGAAGAAGTGGCGCGCCTCGCGCTCAGTGGGGGTGTGACCCAGGTAGTACTCGAGGGCGGCGGCCGCGCGCTCGCGGGTCATCTCCGCCGTGCACACGGTCATCGTGCCGAAGTCGGCTGCCATGTCCGACATGCCCGCGTACTCCCAGTCGATGAGGCTGATGTTGCCGTCTTTGTCCACCAGGAAGTTCGGGGGGAAGAAGTCGTTGTGCGAGGGGACTTTATCGAAGCCGTCCGCGTCTGCGAAGGCCTTGAGACGCAGGACCTTGTCGCGCAGCTCAAAGTATCCGGGCACGTCGATCGGGCCGAAGGTCTTCAGGAGGCTCTCGTAGCGCAAGCCTTCGGTGACGAAGTCGAAGGAACGGTCCAGGACTCGGCCGGAGGTGTGCAGGGCGCGGTCCATCTCCATGGCCGCTTTCAATTCTTCGGGGCGGGTCACGTCCAGGTTGCGCACGTCGCGCACGAAACGCGAGAGCTTCCATCCCGCCGCCGGATCGCCCGTGATGAAGGTATCGTCGATGCCGAGTTCGGCGGCCAGGCGCAAGGCGGCGAACTCTGCGCTGCGGTCCACGATCTTGTCCGTGCCGATGCCGGGGTGACGGTAGACATATTCGTCATCGCCCACCGTGAAGTGGCACGACAGGTTCGTGATGCCCTGCTTGAGGGGGTAGAAGTCACGGATCTCCGACTTTGCGCAGCCCAGAGTCTCGACGATGTGGTCGAACACCTCGGAGTCGACGTTTTCGATGAACAGCGGATCGAAGTCGCGCAGCTCGTCGACCGAATCGAACTCGTGGATAATGCCGTCGGGGTAGCGGCGGATCACCATGTCGAACGACTTGATGTGATCCAGGTAGATGGATTCCCACAGCTTCGAGACTGTCTCGGGCTTGTCGTAGACCTGTTCGAGGATCTCGCGGAACGTTGCGGAGAAGTTGCGGTCGAAGTAGACGTGGCCGAGCATGACCCACGCGTCCTCGCCGCCCACGGTCGCGCCCGTGATGCGGTCGCCCGCGCCCACCTTGATGCACCACTCGTCGGTGGGACCCTCGACGTAGTTGGCCGAGTAGTAGGACTTGTAGACGTAGGGTTCGAAGGGGTTCGTCGTGAAGTAATCGTCCGAGGAGCACACGTAGGTGTTGTCCAGGCGTTCCCTCACGCGCCACAGTGATCCGTTGTTGTTGCGCGTGGCGTACTCGCGGTTGACGACGATGTCGACGCCGTACTTGTCGGCCAGGTAGAAGAAGTATTCCTTCTTGTAGCCGACGACCAGCGCGATATTCGTGATACCGACCTCGTGGAGCTGACGAATCTGACGTTCGACCAGGATCTCGCCGCGCACCTTGAGCGTGCCTTTGGGCCGCTCGTAGCTGATGGGGGCGAATCGCGAGGAGAGGCCGGCGGCCATGATGACGGCACCCGTGACGCGATAGGGTTCCAGTGCTGCGCGTCCCGCGTCGGTGATTGCGCGGTCCTCGATGTAACCGGCGGCCTCGCACTCGCGTGTCGCTGTGTTGACGCGGCCCAGGCTCATCTCGGTGGCCACGGACAGCGCGCGCTGCGTGAGGGCTGCGCCCTCGCGAGCAAGAGCGGTCAGGATGTTGAATTGGGGTTCGCTGAGAGTGCCAACGTTCGTCGAGGGCATGCGATCACCTTTCGTTCACGAGAGATAGCTAAGCGCTACGTGTTCGAGCATAGCACTCACGGTGCTAATTATGAACATATGGTGGTGGTTTCCACAAGGTCGATGTTCGATACGTGACCCCATATGCTTTGACAGATCGAAGCGTGAGGCCCGTAGACGTCACGCGCTCCGCAGTATTACTCGTCTGACGCTGCACGACAGCCGCGCAGCGACGAACCCGTCAACTCATCGTAGACAGCGCGCAGCTGATCCACCGACCCGCGCAGCGAGCGCTCAGCATCCACCCACGCGCGGCACGCGGCCGCGCGATCCGCGCGCTCCTCGTCCGACCACGCCAAGGCCTCGTCGATGGCGCGAGCCAGGGCATCCGGCGTGCGTTCGCCGGTGAGCAGCGAGGCCCCTGGTGCCGTCATTTCCGGCGTTCCGCCCGTGCGATACGCGACGACGGGCACGCCGCACGCCTGTGCCTCCAGCAGCACGAGGCCTGCCGCCTCCTGTCGCCCCTGCGTCGGCTTCGTCGGCAGCGCGAGGATGCGGGCGCGTCGCATCCACTCGCGTACGCGCTCGCGCGCAAGCGGGCCGGTCAGCGTCACGTGCGCAGGGGCGCTCGCGCGCAGGGAGGGAGCCAGCGGGCCGTCGCCCACCAGCACCAGGCGGTGCGGGCGGCGCTCGACGAGAGACGAGGAGGCGCGCACTAAGTCATCTACGCCCTTCAGGCGGCTGAGCGCCCCCACGAACAAGGCGATGGGAACCTCGGGCGAGTCGGCCCCCTCGGCGGCGAGGTCGTGGTCCCCCTCAGGGACGAGGTCGGGGCGCGCTCCCGGGGACAGACCGGGGGAAGGGGTCCACCACTTCGTGTCCACGCCCTGATAGTGCACGCTCAGCCGCGCCGGATCCGCGCCCGCACGAAGCGCCACATCCGCCAGGTAGCGTGACACCGCGAGGAGGCGGGTCGCGCCCTCGAAGGCCGCGCGGCGATTGCGGGCGTTCCAAGCTGCACCCAGGCCTCGTCCCAACCTCGGGTAGGCATCCCCTCCGTGCAGCGTCACGACCAGCGGCACACCCGTCTCCCGCGCCGCCCCCACGGCGGGCAATGACCAGGTGGCCTGATGCTGATGAATGACGTCGGGTCCCCACGAGGAAACAGCGCGGCGCATCGCCCCCAGGCCTCGCGCCTGCGAGGCCACCCGAAGCGGCAAGGCGGGGGAGAGCGCGCCCGGGGCGGCCTCGTGGATGGGGAGCGTCACGCTCGGATCACTCACCCGAGCCGCCAGCGTGAACACCCGCCACTCCCGCTCCGGCATCGCGCCTGCGTGCGCGAGCGCGAAGTACGTCGGGGGAACCAGCAGAGTTCCCTTCGTCAGAGCGACCTTCACGCGACGCCTACGAGACTGCGGGCGCGCGGCGCGGACACGGGGGAGGGCATGCCCCCATCCTACGGGCTGCGCAGCGCGACCCGGTGATTTAATGAACGCATGACGAACGTCCCCGCCCCGCCCGCGCACACGGGCGTGCTACGCCAGGTGCTCACGCTCCTGAGCGGCACCATCCTCGCGCAGGTCATCGCGTTCGTCGCCCAGATTGGCATCGCGCGCCTCTACACCGACACGGACCTGGGATACCTGGGCATCTTCACCTCCGCGGCCACGCTCGGCGCGGCCATCGCAGGCGCACGCTTCGACCTCAGCATCGTCCTGCCCGCGCCCGGCGACGAGGCCTCGGCACGTTCCCTCGTCCGCCTCTCCTCGCGCTGCGTGCTGGCCACCTCCGCGCTGGCGACCCTCACCGCCGCCTGCGCGTGGCCATGGGTGTCCTCGCGATACGGGAGCGCGCTCGCGGGCTGGATGCTCGCCGTCGGCGTGTCCGTCCTGTTCCTGGCTCAGGGGCAGGTGTGCTCCTATTGGCTGACGCGACACCGGCGATTCCAATCGATCGCGAGTTCTTCCGTCGTGCGCTCCCTCGGTATCGCTGCCCTGCAGCTGGTGTGCGGCTTCGTCGCTGGCGGCGGCCTGGGGGCTGCCATCGGCGCGACGATAGCGGGCCAGGGCATCGCCGTCGCCTACCTCTCCTGGCGCGCACGTGACGCCCGCGCGGCCGAGGCCTCGGATCCCTCCCTGCGTACCGTGGCCTCCCGCTACCGAAAGATGGCCCTCGTCGGCGTGCCCAACGTCGTCGTTGACGCACTGCGCACGAGCGCGATCCCCATGCTCATCGCCTCCTATTCCGTGGCCGCCCTCGGGCAGTTCAACATGGCGTGGATGGCCCTGCAAGCTCCCGTCGCCCTCATCGCCGGTGCCCTGTCGCAGGTCTACCTGCCTCGCCTGTCGGATACCCCGCCCGGGGAGATGACCCGCGTCGTCGTGCGAGTCGGCGGCACCGCCCTGGGACTTTCCATTCCGGTTTTCGCGCTGCTCGCGTGGATCAGCCCCTGGCTCTTCCCCTTCGTGTTCGGCGCGCGCTGGGAGGCCGCCGGGTACTTCGCTCGGTCCCTGGCTCCGTGGCTGGCCCTGACCGTCGCGACCTCTCCGCTGTCGAACGTGTTCGTCGTGACCTACCACCAGCGCCGGATGCTGGCCTTCGCGTGCGTCTACTGCGCCGCGCCGCTGGCGTGGCTCGCGGTCAGCCCCTACGGGATCGAGATGACGGTCGCCATTCTCGGCGCTCTCATGGCTGTTCTGCTGGTGGGTATGCTCGTCATGGCCTGGGTGACGGCGCGCCAGTATGACCGCGGGGACGGGACGCGGCCTCAGGGCACGTAAATGCTTGGCTGACCTCGTAAAACGTCCGTGAAACGGACGTGAAACGCCGCCCCAGCCGCGTGAAACGCGCGTGAAACAGGAGCCTCAGTGGCTCCGCGCGGCGAGCGCCCGCTCGTAGGCCTCGCGCAGACGCGCGGCCCCCTCCTCCCACGTGGGGATCTCGGGGGCGGTGAAGGCGCCGATGTCCTCTCGCGTGATGCGGTCCAGCGCACGCACGAGGTCGCGTTCGGGGTCCTCCAGCACCCACGTGTCGGCCTGATCACCCAGGTAGCGGCGAGCCTCGGCCAGGGGAGAGCACAGCGCGGGGACACCGGCCGCGAAAGCCTCCATCATCTTGTTGGGCGTGGACAAACGGTGCGACAGGCACCCGGACTCGATGAGGCACAGCGCCACGTCAGCCCCGCGCGTCATGGCGAGCACCTGGTCCGGCTCCACGGGCGGCAGGCGGTGGATGTTTAGGTGTGTCGCTGCAGCCCGCTCGACCTCGGGCAGCAGGGCACCCGCGCCGACGAACACGACGTGTACGTCCTCCACCTGCGCGAACGCGCGCAGAATCAGCGCAATATTGCGCCCCGGTGCCAGGTAACCCGAGTGCAGGTACAAGAGCGCACTTTCCGGGATGCCCAGCTGCGCGCGCAGATCGATGACTCCATCCGCGCCCGTCGGCGCGTTCGTCACCACCACGGGATCCACGCCCGGGTAGGTGTCGCGGTACCACTGCGCGATCGACTCGTTCACCACGGACACCACGTCCGCGCGGCGGATGTAATGGCGCTCGATCACGCGTTGGAGGCGCTGGCGCAGCCCCGCCGACCCCACCGTTTCCGTCTCCAACTCGTGCGCGTTATAGGCAAACACCGCGCCCGTGCGCCGCGCCAACGCGTGCGCGAGGGGCAGGAGGAACAGGTTCTGCGCGGAAACGGCCGCGACCCGCTGCCTCGCGAACCGCCGATACACGCGAGCACCCCACGCCCCGACGACCCTTACCCCGCCCAGGGGCGCACCCAGGGATGCACCCCGGATCCGCGTGAGGCGCACGGTGGGGGCCACGGCCTCGTCCGTGGGAAGGCCGCCCTGATCGATGCCGACGATGCGCGTCTGCGAGAAAAGCGGGGATAGTGAACGCGCGATCTTCACCAGCCGCCCGGGCGAAGCCAGGTTGGAGGGGTAGAGCAGGAGATTGAGCGCGCGATCCACGCCCCCATTGTAGGTGGGGTGGGGCACTACACTGGGGGTGATTGACGAGGCCAGAGCCAGAAAGGGGAGCCGCATGCGGATCGCGGTCGTCGGGATGGGCAAGATCGGGCTGCCGCTGGCGGTGCACTACGCGTGCCGCGGGCACAGCGTCGTCGGCGTGGACGTGAACCCGCAGACGGTCGCCCTCATCAATGGGGGAGAGGAGCCTTTCCCAGGTGAGGCGCACCTGGCCGAGTACCTGCCTCCGCTTATCTCCTCCGGCGCGCTGCGGGCCACAACCGAGTACGCCGAGGCGATCCCCGGTGCCGACGCGGTCGTCATGGTCGTGCCCCTCGTCGTGGACGCCGAGAGCCGTCCCGACTTCACCATCATGGACGCCGCGACGCGCTCCATGGCCGCGCACCTGAGTCCCGGCACCCTCGTCTCCTACGAGACGACCCTGCCCGTGGGCACGACGCGCGGACGATACAAGCCCCTCATCGAAGAGGTCTCCGGCCTGGTCGAGGGCCGCGATTTCGACGTGGTCTTCTCGCCCGAACGCGTCCTCACAGGGCGCGTCTTCGCGGACCTGGCCCGCTACCCGAAGCTTGTGGGGGGCCTCAGCGAATCCGGCGAGGCGCGCGGCGTCCGCTTTTACGAGGCCGTCCTCTCCTTCGATCAGCGTGATGACCTGCCGCGCCCCAACGGCGTGTGGCCCATGGGCGGGGCAGAGGCCGCGGAGATGGCCAAGCTCGCCGAAACTACCTACCGGGACGTCAACATCGGCCTGGCCAACCAGTTCGCGCGCTACGCGGACGCGGTCGGCATCGACGTCGCGCGCGTCATTGAGGCCTGCAACTCGCAGCCCTACTCGCACATTCACAGGCCCGGCATCGCGGTCGGCGGGCACTGCATCCCCGTCTACCCGCGCCTGTACCTGGCCGGCGATCCGAACGCGACCGTCGTGTCCGCCGCTCGTGCCGCCAACGCCGCGATGCCCGCCTACGCGGTCTCCCGCGCGGCCTCCCTGCTGGGATCCCTGAAGGGGCTGCGTGTCGCCGTCCTGGGTGCCGCCTACCGCGGCGGAGTCAAAGAAACCGCGTTCTCCGGCGTCTTCGGGGTCGTCGGCGCGCTGCGCGAGGCCGGGGCGCAGGTGAGCGTTCACGATCCGCTGTATTCCGACGACGAGCTGGCAGCCTTCGGATGGGACGCCTACCACCTCGGCGAACCGGTGGACGTCGCCATCATCCAGGCCGACCACGCGTCATATCGTGACCTGACCCCCGCCGACCTGCCCGGCGTGCGCCTCCTCGTCGACGGTCGCGCCATCACCTCCCCCGAGGCCTGGGCTGGCACCCCGCGCATCACCATCGGTGGGGGAGCCTCGCTCGCATGCTAGTCACCCTCGCGACCCGCACGTTCACGCCGGAACCGACCGCCGCCGCCCTGCGCCTCGGGGCGCTCGCGCGGGCGCTCGCAGCCGGTGGAGACCGCGTGCGCGTCCTCACCTCGCGGCTTGCCCCCAGCGTCGCCCGCGACGCCGCCGCTAACGCGAACCGCGCCCCCTCTCCTGTCCATGGCGAACGCTCTGGGGGCAGCGCGACCCCGGGTGCACGTGCGGATGCGGGATACGACGAGGGCGGCCACGGCCTCGTCGACATCCGGCGAGCGCCCGTGCTGCGCGACCGCACCGGGGCCGTGCGCGGGTACGTGTCCTATCTGTCGTTCGACGTGCCGCTCATCGCACGGCTGCTGACCGGGCCGAGCCCGGACGTGGTCGTCTCCGAACCCCCGCCCACGACCGGCGCGGCCGTACGCCTGGCCTGCGCGGTCCGGCGCATCCCCTACGTTTATTACTGTGCGGACATCGTTTCCGACGCTGCCGCCCTGGCCGGTGTGGCGCGACCGGTCGTGCGAGCAGTCGCCGCGCTCGAAGCCTTCGCGCTGCGGGGCGCTCGCCGCGTCATCGCCGTGTCCGACGGGGTCGCCCGCCGCGCGAGCGAGCTGGGTGCCACCCGCGTCACCGTCGTTCCCAATGGCGTGCGCGTACCCGAGGCCGTGGCCTCCGGTTTGCCCGCAGGATTTCCCACCTGCTCCGGTCCCGTCTTCGTCTACGCGGGCACGGTCGCCCACTGGCTGGCCCCCGAGATCTTCATCGACGCCTTTGAGCTCGCTCGCGAGCGCCTGGGGGACGCGCGCCTCGTGTTCGTCGGGCAGGGGAGTGACTGGGAGGACCTGGCCGCGCGCGCCCGAGGCGTCGCGGGGGTGAGATTACTGCCCGCCGTCAGCGCCGACGAGGCCGACCGGTGGATGGCCCGCGCCACCGCCACGCTGGCGTCGCTGCGCCCGGGCGGCTACGACTACGCCTACCCGACGAAGATCCTGGCCTCCCTGGCCCAGGGAACACCCGTCATCTACGCCGGACCCGGGCAGGCCGCGCGCGACGTGCGCGAGGGCGGACTCGGGGTGGCGTGTGCCCTCGACCCCTCTCAGGTCGCCGAGGCCATGGTGGCCTTCGCCTCCGATTCGGTGCGCTGGGTGGGGGCTGAGCAGGCGCGCGCCTGGGTGCGTGAGAATCGTTCCGTCGACGCGTCCTCGCGGGCGGCGGCTGCGGCGGTGCGATCGGCCGTCTGAAGTCGGCTTTCTTTGAAGTCCGCTTTCTTGCGGATTGGGGTGCTGTCGTACGCGCAGCGTGCTTCAACGGTGAGGCGCGTGCGCTGCCCCGGGTGCCGTTGTCCTCGCCGGATGAGCGCGACCCGGCCCAGGCCTCGTTCCAGTGTCCCTTACACGAGGGCGTGGCAGCGCGACGACCGTGTCTCATAACAAGCAAAAGTATGGATGCGGTTCGTATCAGTCCATCCGTGCATTCCTTTTCACATTTACAGTTACAACACAAGTAACTACAATCCCGAGTGTCACATTAGCAACCTGAAGGATGACTATGCGATCTTCGTGGAGGACACTCGTAGCCGGGCTTGCCCTGGCGCTCGGCGCTGCTGTCGCGGCCCTGGTGCCGCCCGCGCACGCGGCCAACGGCATTATCATCGCCATCGACCCCGGGCACGGGGGTTCCGACCCTGGCGCAGTCGCCAACGGCCTGCGAGAAAAGGACCTGACCCTCGCGGTCTCCCTGGCTCTCAAAGAAGAACTCGAGTCCTACGACGGCGTCACCGTCGTCATGACTCGCGAGACGGATGTTCGTCCGTCCGAAAATCTCAGCACCGACCTGTCGAGCCGCGTCGATACGGCAGCAGCCGCCGACGCTGACGCGCTCGTGTCGATCCACTTCAACTCCGCCTCGCCCATCGCGCACGGCGCGGAAGTCTGGTACGGCAATTCCTCGTCCTACAACTACTGGACCCACACGCAGGGCCGGACGCTGTCCAGCAACATCCAAAACCAGCTCACCGCGCTGGGCCTCGCGGACCGCGGCATCAAGACCCGCGACAACGAGTACTACGACTACCCGGACGGATCCACGGGCGACTACTACGCGATCATCCGTCAGGCTCGCGAGGAAAACATGCCCGGCATCATCGTCGAGCACGCCTTCGTGACGTCCTCGTCGGACGCGCAGAAGCTGTCCGACCCCGCGTTTGTTCACTCCCTCGGTGTCGCTGACGCGACCGGCATCGCCCAGACCTACGGCCTGAGCAAGGGCACGTGGGAGAAGTCGGGCGACTCGTGGCGCTTCATGCGCGACGGCAAGGCCAAGACCGGCTGGTTCTTGGCGGGCGGTCGCTGGTACTGGGCGGACTCCGACGGCCGCACGATCCGCGGATGGTCCACCATCAACGGACGCCGATACTTCTTCGACGACTCCACCGCGATGGTGACGGGCTGGAAGAAGGACAACGGCAAGTGGCACTACCTGCGTCCCCAGGGCGACATGGCTACCGGCTGGGTCAAGGACGGGCGCTCCTGGTACTACCTGGATGGTCAGGGCACCATGGTCACCGGCTGGCTCCCGTACCGCGGCAGCTGGTTCTGGCTGGATAACTCCGGCGCGATGGCCGTTGGCTGGACGAATATCGGCAATGACTGGTACCTCTTCGAGGATGACGGTCGTATGCTCACCGGCTGGCAGCTCACCGAGGATGACCAGGAGTGGTACTACATGCGCGCCAACGGCGTGATGGCCACCGGCTGGCTCCTCGATGGCGGCAAGTGGTACTACCTCGACGGTGAAGGCATCATGAAGACCGGCTGGGTCAAGGTCGGAGCCGACTGGTTCCACATGAACAGCTCGGGCGTCATGAGCACCGGCTGGCTCAAGTCGGGCAACTCCTGGTACTGGCTGGACCCGGCCTCGGGTGCCATGGCGACCGGCACGAAGACCGTTGAGGGCCGAGAGTCTTCCTTCGCCTCCTCCGGCGCGTGGCTGGGCTACACGGACGGCAGCGGCGCTCCCGCCGCGAATACCGGCTCTCAATCCGGCTCGCGCGACGCGGTGACGAACGCGGAGGGCCAGCGCCTCATCATGACCGCGCCCATGGCCTCGCGCTCTGAGGTTATCGACGACATGGTCGCCGCGTGGAACGGTGCGGGCCGCCCCTACCCGTCGGAGCTGGCTGACGGCGGCGCAAGCACGATCCGCGAGTTCGCGGGCATCGTCTACGACGAGGCCGTGGCCGAGGGCGTGTCCCCCGAGCTGGTGTTCGTCCAGTCCATGAAGGAGACCGGTTGGCTGCAGTACGGCGGCGACGTCGAGGTGGACCAGTTCAACTTCGCCGGCATTGGCGCTGTTGGCGGCGGCGCTGCGGGAGCCGACTTCCCGGACGTGCGCACCGGCATCCGCGCCCAGGTTCAGCACCTGCGCGCCTACGCGGACCCGTCCGCGTCCGCCGATTCGTTGGCCTACCCGGTTGTGGATCCGCGCTTCTCCTACGTGCGTAAGGGCGTGGCCCCCGTGGTCGAGTACCTGGGCATCCAGGAGAACCCGAACCACACCGGCTGGGCGGCCGCCCGCGGGTACGGCTACGACCTGGTGTCTATGCTGAACGCGTACTTCTAAGGGGCTCACGCTCCAATACGAGGCCGGGGTCCGTCGCGCTGCACTGCGCGGTGGGCCCCGGCCTCTGTGTGTGGGATCGGGCGTGTGGGCGGCACGAGGGCGTGAGCGCGGTTAGTCGGCTGCTTGGCGTGTGGGGTGGTGCATGCGTGGAGTGGTGCGACACGCCGGCGTGAGCGTGAGTGTCCGGGGCGGGACGAGTGTTGTTGGCCGTCGGTGGCGATGCGCCGTATTGCAACGAAAAGTCTGCTAATCTGGCATCGTGCTTGCGGGTCGGATTCGTGCTTTTTCGGCCCCTGGCGATCCGAGGCGTCGTTTCCCCTGGTCACAGCAGGTGCGACACGCCGGGCTGTCAGAAAGCACGGAGCGCCATGAGGTGCATTAAGACGTGAACTGGATAGGCTTGTCGCCGTCACCAAGCTCGTCCGTCAGAAAGCACGGAGGGCCATAAGGTGCATTAAGACTTGACGAGGTCGCCCCATAGCTTCGCGTTGCTAATGGGCCAGAAAGCACGGAGCACCATAAGGTGCATTAAGACGTTCATGTAGGAGCGCGCTCCCATGGTGATGAAGCTGACCGTCAGAAAGGACCGAGCGCCATAAGGTGCATTAAGACCTGTAACCAGTTTGGTGATCGAACACAGTACGACCGTGTCAGAAAGCACGGAGCGCCATAAGGTGCATTAAGACGATGCCTTCTCGCCGATCCACGAAACAGTGTTGTAGATAAGTCAGAAAGCAAGGAGCGCCATAAGGTGCATTAAGATGGTCAGATTTTCCCACCAGTCGATCAGGCCGGTGGGCTGTCAGAAAGCAAGGAGCGCCATAAGGTGCATTAAGACACCGGGGCCGGGGGCTTAGGCTGCTCAGGAGCGGGCGGGGTCAGAAAGCACGGAGCGCCATAAGGTGCATTAAGACGCGAACACCGCCGCCACCGGGGATGCGAGAACGCCCAGTCAGAAAGCACAGAGCACCATAAGGTGCATTAAGACTTGGCAAATGAAATATCCTGCTTCGAGAGGAACTGCGTCAGAAAGCGCGGAGCGCCATAAGGTACATTAAGACGCCGACTGCGGATGAACTGCATATCCTCTTTTTCCTTGTGTCAGAAAGTTCGGAGCGCCATAAGGTGCATTAAGACCCTCCAGCCACCGCCCAGCCAGACGACACCGGCAGGTCAGAAAGCATGGAGCACCATAAGGTGTATTAAGACCGACCTTTTTGTTGCTGTGCGTTGGACAAGCTGTTGGCGGGTCAGAAAGCATGGAGCACCATAAGGTGCATTAAGACAACGCCGCTCGTGACGACGAGGGTCATGAGGAACATGACGAGTCAGAAAGCACGGAGCGCCATAAGGTGCATTAAGACCAAGCCATTCTCATTCTTGCTGACGACTTTCGACAGGCAGTCAGCAAGCGCGGAGCGCCATAAGGTGCATTAAGACGCGTTCTGGTTGTTGTCGCCGAACATGTTGTGGATGCCCGGTCAGAAAGCATGGAGCGCCATAAGGTGCATTAAGGCAAGAATAAGATCGGCTGTTCGTTAGGGTTATCCTTGGCGTAGTCAGAAAGCACGGAACGCCATAAGGTGCATTTAGACTCGGGAGTCTCGGTAACAGTCTTCAGGCCGTTCCAGGTCAGAAAGCACGGAACGCCATAAGGTGCATTAAGACACGGCCACGCGAAGGCGCTGTGATGCGACAGACATCACGTCAGAAAGCACGGAGCGCCATAAGGTGCATTAAGACCCGGGGAACGGTGTTGCCATGATGTTTCTTTCTAGTCAGAAAGTACGGAGCGCCATAAGGCGCATTAAGACGGGTAAACCCCCGTGCCCGCCGACTGAATCTGTCACCAGTTAGAAAGCACGGAGCACCATAAGGTGCATTAAGACTTGCGCGTGAAGTTGCACGCGACGACGCCGGGAACGGTCAGAAAGTACGGAGCGCCATAAGGCGCATTAAGACACGAGATCGAACTCTTTCAGGGTGATGGAGTAGTTGTAGTCAGAAAGCACGGAGCACCATAAGGTGCATTAAGACGCGGGAAGGTCATCCGCGTAAATGGCCATACCTTTGAGGGGCAGAAAGCACGGAGCGCCATAAGGTGCATTAAGACCCGATAAACATGTAGCCAGACGATGCCGACCATACGGTGTCAGAAAGCATGGAGCGCCGTAAGGTGCATTAAGACCCGGGGATCTCCAGGAACACCGGAACGCACTCATCGAGCGTCAGAAAGCACGGAGCACCATAAGGTGCATTAAGACCTCACAACCTGGAAGTTAAGCGACGAATGGTTGGCTGATCAGAAAGTAGGGAGCACCATAAGGTGCATTAAGACAGTGCAGAGATGCGCTCTGCGGCCTCACGAGACTCTTGTCAGAAAGCACGGAGCGCCATAAGGTGCATTAAGACTCGCCAATAATCGCCCTGACCTTGGTGTCGGTCGCCTCGTCAGAAAGCACGGAGCACCATAAGGTGCATTAAGACCGAACATACTGGCCGATCATCACCTTACCGACCGCCCACGGTCAGAAAGCCCCGAGCATCATAAGGTGCATTAAGACCGACTGACGCCCTCCCAGACCGTCGTGTTCCATGCCGGTCAGAAAGCGCGGGGCACCATAAGGTGCATTAAGATCGGCGTCCGCCGGGCAGATCAGAGTCACGGTTTCGCCGCGTCAGAAAGCACGGAGCGCCATAAGGTGCATTAAGACTGCTCAACGACAGACTGTGAAACTTCACGCTGCTTCGACGTCAGAAAGCGCGGAGCGCTATAAGGTGCATTAAGACGCGGCCTTGTTGGCCGACGAGGCGAGCTTGTCTTGCGCAGGTCAGAAAGCACGGAGCGCAGCATCAGCCGGGCGGAGTGCTGCTATCCCGTTCCTTCGCGGATAGGTTGTTCGCAGACGGATAGGTTATGCGCTTGCGGATAGCTTAATAAGCTATCCGTGTGTTCGTTACCTATCCGCGTGTTCGTTACCTATCCGCGTGTTCGTTACCTATCCGCGTGCGCGCGCCCCGGTGAACCAGCCACGGCCTCGTCGCCGCGAATCCTCGAGATCACCGCGAGCCACCCCGAGGCACACAGAAAGAGCACGCAACGAACGCAGGCACAGCAAGGCCCCGGGCGCTCGCGAAAACGAAGCGCCCGGGGCCGAGCCGCGCAATCAGCTGCGCAGCGACGCCACGTAGGTGTCGATGCGCTGCGAGGAATCCGCAGGCGTGAAGCCCGTAGCCTCGATCTTTGACAGGTCCAGCGTCGAGGACAGAGGACGAGGCGCAGCCTCGCGGCCCGCGAAGTACTCCTCCGTGGTCACCTCCGTGACATCCTCGGGGTCGCGACCGCACAGTTCGAAGACGCGCTTAGCGACCTGCGCCCAGCTCATGACCGGACCCTCGCCCGACAGGTTGTAGACGCCGTAGGGTGCCTCATTCGTCAGCAGGTGAATAATTCCCTGCGCCAGGTCGGCGGTGAAAGTCAAGCGCCCCACCTGGTCCGACACGACCGACGGGGAGATGCCGCGATCCGCCAGGGACGCCATGGTCTTGATGAAGTTCTTACCGTCGCCCACGACCCAAGACGTGCGCACGATGTAATGCTTCGGGGTCGAGGCCACCGCCGCGTCGCCGCCCGCCTTCGACTGGCCGTACGCGCTCAAGGGGGAGGGGGCCTCGTCCTCGACGTGCACCTCCTGGGTGCCATCAAAGACGTACTCCGTCGAAATGTGCACGAGCGTCGCGCCGTGCGCCGTCGCCTCGCGAGCCAGAACCGCCGGACCTGTTGCGTTGGCCTCCCACGTCGAGCGGCGACCCTCCGGGGTCTCCGCACCGTCCACGTTCGTCCACGCGGCCGCGTTAATGACCACGTCGATCTCGTCCCACGGCAAGGCAGCCACCTGCTCGGCGTTCGAGATAGACACCTCCGGCAGGTCCACGCCCGTGACCGTGAAACCCGCCTCGGGCAGGACGCGCATGAGTTCGCGGCCCAGCTGGCCGTTCGCGCCCGTCACGAGCGCACGGCGACCCGCGGGGGTCGGCGCAGGGAAGGGCGTCACGTCCGCCATGCGCGGGTGAGCCTTGTCCTTATCCGACAGAATCGCCCGCTCCAGCGGAATCGGCCAATCCACGGCCGCCGTCTCATCAGCCAGGTTCAGGAACGTGTACTTCGCGTCCGGGGACCAGTGATCGTTCACCAGGTACGTGTACGCCGTGTTCGGCTCCAGCGTCTGATACGAGTTGCCCACGCCCTTGGGCACGAACACCGCGACACTCGGATCAATGATCGTCGTGTACACCGTGCCGAACGAGGGCCCCTCGCGCAGATCCACCCACGCGCCGAACACGCGACCGGTCGCGACCGAGACGAACTTGTCCCACGGCTCCGCGTGAATGCCCCGGGTCACCCCGACCTCGTCGTTGAAAGAAATGTTGTTCTGCACCGGCTGGAAGTCCGGCAGACCCAGCGCGACCATCTTCTCGCGCTGCCAGTTCTCCTTGAACCAGCCTCGGTTATCGCCGTGAACAGTCAGGTCGATGCGCAAAAAGCCGGGGATCGGCGTAGTCGTGATCCCCAGGGGCTTAGCAGTGGGCGCCATTGTTCTTCCTCTATGTGCGTGGGTATCGTACGGACGTAACAATCCATAAAGATACTATCCGATCCGCGCACCACCAGTGGGGGTACTGCGTCCCATTGGCGTGTGTGGGACCACAGATGTGCAAAAATATCGTCACATAGGGATAATTATTAGTGATGCGCGACCCACACGAGGACGCGCCGGGAAGCGGAGGCAACATGAAAGGCATCATCCTGGCAGGCGGGTCCGGCACCCGACTGAACCCGATCACGCTGGGGACATCAAAGCAGCTGGTCCCCGTCTACGACAAGCCGATGATCTACTACCCGCTGTCGACCCTCATGCTGGCAGGCATCTCCGACGTTCTGGTGATCACCACGCCGCACGACGCGCCGTCGTTCCACCGCCTGCTCGGTGATGGCAGCCAGCTGGGCGTGAACATCTCCTACGCCGTCCAGCACGAGCCCAACGGCCTGGCGCAGGCCTTCGTGCTCGGCGCGGACCACGTTGGCAACGATGCCGCGGCGCTGGTCCTGGGCGACAACATCTTCTACGGCCCCGGCATGGGCGCGCAACTGCGCCGCCACGTCGATCCCGACGGTGGTGCCGTGTTCGCCTACCACGTGTCCAACCCGCGCGCGTACGGCGTCGTCGAGTTCGACGAGGAATTCAACGCCCTCTCGATCGAGGAGAAGCCCGAGAAGCCCAAGTCGAACTACGCGGTCCCCGGCCTGTACTTCTACGACAACGACGTGGTCGACATCGCCCGTAACCTCAAGCCGAGCGCGCGCGGTGAGTACGAGATCACCGACGTCAACCGCGCCTACCTCGAGGCCGGCAAGCTCAAGGTTGAGGTCCTCCCGCGCGGCACCGCGTGGCTCGACACGGGCACGTTCGACTCTCTCGCTGACGCCACTGCGTTCGTGCGCACGGTCGAGGCCCGCCAGGGCATGAAGATTGGCGCCCCCGAAGAGGTCGCGTGGCGTATGGGCTTCATCGACGACGAGGGCCTGCGCCAGCGCGCCGAGCCTCTGGTCAAGTCGGGTTACGGGGCCTACCTGCTCGAGCTCCTCAACCGTGAGGACAACTGAGTGTCGCGCCCGAGTGCTAACTCTCGCCTCCTGATCGTCATCCCCGCATGGAACGAAGAGGCGGTGCTGGGAGACGTCCTGGAGTCCGTGAAGGTCGAAAAACCGTCCTTCGCGGACATCCTGGTCGTGTCTGACGGGTCCACGGACGCCACCGCGGCGATTGCGCGCGCGGCCGGCGTGGCCGTGCTCGACCTGCCCCTCAACCTGGGTGTCGGTGGCGCGATGCGCGCCGGCTTCCAGTACGCGCAGCGCATGGGTTACGACTATGCCTGCCAGCTTGATGCGGACGGCCAGCACGACCCGACGGAGATCGAGACGCTCATCGAGACGGCCTCGAGTGAGCACGCCGACGTCGTCATCGGCTCGCGTTTCGCGGGTAAGGGCGACTACCAGGCCCGAGGCCCGCGCAAGTGGGCGATGAACCTGTTCTCGTTCATCCTCTCGCGCGTGTGCCACACCCACCTGAGTGACACGACCAGCGGCTTCAAGCTCTACGGGCCGCGCGCCCTGTCGCTGTTCGCGCACAACTATCCGGCGGAGTACCTGGGTGACACGATTGGTGCTCTC
Organism: Actinomyces sp. ICM47; assembly: GCF_000278725.1. GTDB lineage: Bacteria > Actinomycetota > Actinomycetes > Actinomycetales > Actinomycetaceae > Pauljensenia. Next base: position 17,999 of record NZ_ALCA01000086.1, read on the forward strand.
GTCATCGCGGCCCGCTCCCACCTGGTGGTGCGTGAGGTTGGCGTGCAGATGCATCCGCGTGCGGGCGGTGAGCCGTCACACAACCCGATCAAGTCGGCGCTGTTCCTGGTGCGCGCGACCCTCGCCCTCACCGTCGCACTAACTCGACCCGGCGAAAAGATTGCCCAGGCTGAGGAGGAGAACGCATGAGTCCCACCTATGTGCTCGGACTGGTTTTCGCGGGCATCATCTTGGTCACCGTGTTCGTCAAGATGCGCAACTCGGGTCTGAAGGAAAGCTACGGCCTGTGGTGGTACTGGATCGCGTTCTTCACGGCGCTCCTGTCCCTGTTCCCGCCAATCCTGAAGTGGACGGCGTTCCACCTGGGTGTCGTCGTTCCGCTGAACCTGGGCTTCTTCGTGGCGGGCGTGGTCCTGCTGCTCCTGTCCCTGCGTTTCTCGGTGGACCTGTCGCGAGCGGATGAGGATCGTCGCCGCCTCACTGAGGAGGCCGCGATCCTGCGCCTCCAGGTTGAGCGCCTGGAACGTCGCGTCGAAGCCCTCGAGGGGCGTGCGTCCTCGCAGGGTGCGCCTGGTGCCTCTCAGACGGCGTCGTCCTCTCACGATAAGGCCGCCCCTCAGGGGAAGAAGCACAAGAAGAAGCGCTGAGCGGCCAGCAGCTGCCTTGATGCACGAGGCCGGGGTCCGTCAGGTTGAGATGCCTGACGGACCCCGCTTCGTGTCGGTGGGCGCGCCCGTGGGTGGGAGCGGGGCATGTGTGCCGACGCACTCGCGAGGGGCGCGCGGCGGTCGCGGCACCCAGATCGCCCTAGGAGATAAGCGTCCCGTCGGGGCCGAGGCGCAGGCGCTCGGTCGGTGCAGCCGGGTCCACTTCGCGTTCGGCGAGCTTGCGGGCCACGGCAGATTCCATACGCGCAACGGGCTGCGTCGACGCTCCCGTTTCGGGGCCGTCCTGCGCGGCGTGGGCCGCGCGATCCCGCCACTTGATGGGCCGAGAATTGGAGGCAGAACCGTGGGAGGACGAGCGGGACGACACCGATTTGGAGGGGGCATGGAAGACCTCGTTGATGGAGGCGGATCCCATGGCGGCAGCGTGCGAGGGCAGCAGGGGTTCCCCATTCAGGTCGACGGCCAGGTCGGCGAGCATCGCGCGGGCGTCGTCGACGATGGTCTGGTCCTCGGCGTGCAGGCCGTGGACCAGCCAGCGCACGAGCGCGATCTCGGAGAGGAGCTGGGCTCGCGTGAAGACGTGCAGGTCGATGGCGCGGCGCTCATGTCCATAGGTCTCACAGAAACGCTCGAGGAACGCATCGGAGGCGGTGGCCTGAATCCACGCAATATCCAGGGCCGGGTCACCCACGTGCGCGCTGGTCCACCCGCCGATAGCGACGACCGATCCGCGATTAACCGACAGGCTGCGTTCCTGGATGTCGCCGTGGACGGGGGCCGACGGGAAACGCCACAGTGACACGTCCTCGAGGGCGGCCTCCCAACGGTTCCACAGGGACGGAGAGATCGTGACCTCGTGGGCGGCCTCGTCGAGCAGAGCGAGGTTGCGGTCGCGGCACTCCATCGCCGTGTACGTGGGCAGTCCAATCGAGGAAAAGACCGTCTGCGGCAGGTTGTGCAGGGCTGCCAGAGCGCGCCCCAGCGAGGCCGGCAGCAGCAGGTTCGTGTCGAAGTCCTCGTCCGTGGGCGCGCGCCCGCCTGGATCGCGGTGCACGTACACGCTGCCGCCGCCGCGGATCTTGGCCTGCCCGGCCAGGCGCGGCACGTCGAAGGGGATGTAGTCATGCTCGAAGGCCTGGCCTAGGCGGTCCAGAATCCCCGACGTGGCCTCGAGAGCGGGACCGGAGACCTCCTCGTGGGGGCATGTGACGATCCAGCGGTTGCCGGCGACGTCTTCGATGCCGGTCACGGAAGCCAGTTCGTCGCTGTAACTCGGCGGGCGCAGGGCGCTCACGCGCAACCCGGGCATTGCGGAGGTGGCCAGTGCGGCCAGTTCGAGGGCGCTCTTGGGACTTGTCATTCTCTGAATGTATCGCTCCGACCGCCCGGTTGTGGCCCCCCGCGCGGGTAAGCGTCCGATTGTGGGACAGCGGTTTGCTCCTTCCTGAATAACCCTGTTACTTTCGACACAATGGTTCTGTTTGGAGCGAGGAGGCTCAGCGATGGAAGCCGTCACGCGTGCACTCGCCGCGCGGGTACGAGAGGGTTTGGCAGCGGGCGGCATCGATGCCGCGCGGGATCCCCGGGCCGTGCGTGCCCTCATCGACCGCGCCATTGACACCCATGCCCCCGACATGCTCCCCACTCAGCGCGAGCAGGTCGAGGCGGACCTGATGGACGACATCTGCGGCCTCGGCCCCCTTCAAGTCCTCATGGACGATCCGAGCGTGGAGGAAATCTGGATCAATTCGGCCTCCCGTGTGTTTGTGGCCCGCGGCGGGGTCGCGGAGCTGACCAGCCTCATTCTCACGGACGAGGACGTGCGCACCCTCGTGGAGAGGATGCTGCACCATTCGGGGAGGCGTCTCGACCTGTCCAGCCCCTTCGTGGACGCGATGCTCGCCGGGGGAGAGCGCCTGCACGTCGTCATCCCTCCGGTCACCGGGCAGTCCTGGAGTGTCAACATCCGTAAGCACATTCAGCGCGCCCGCACCCTGGATGACCTGGTGGCCGTCGACATGGTGCCCCCGCCGATGCGCGACTTCCTGGCGGCAGCCGTCTGCGTTGGACTGTCGGTCCTAGTCTCGGGCGGCACACAGGCTGGCAAAACGACGCTCCTGCGCGCGCTCGCCGGTGAGCTGCCGCGTTCGCGGCGCGTCATCTCCTGCGAGGAGGTTTTCGAGCTGGGCCTGGCCAACTGGGACCACGTGGCCATGCAGACACGCCCTGCGGCCGCCGAGGGCACGGGCGAGATCACGCTGCGAGACCTCGTGCGCGAATCCCTGCGTATGCGCCCCGAGTACCTGATCGTCGGCGAGGTACGAGGCCCCGAAGCCCTTGACCTCCTCGTGGCCCTCAACGCGGGCGTGCCCGGTATGGCGACTGTGCACGCGAACTCGGCGCGCGAGGCCCTCGACAAGCTCTCGATTCTGCCTCTCCTGGCCGGTGAGAACGTCACGACGGGATTCGTGACCCCGACCCTGGCCTCGTCCATCGACCTCGTGTGCCACGTCGAGCGCAGCCGGGACGGACAGCGCTACGTCTCCGAGGTGCTCGCCGTGCCCGGGCGGGTCGAAGGCAACCGGATCGAGACGGCCTCGCTCTTCACCTACGACGGTGGCCGCTGCGAACGAGGCGCGGGTTCCCTCGACCTGCATGATCGCTTCGCTGCTGCGGGTTTCGACCTGGCCTCTCTGCTGGATTGGGGGGCGCTGTGATCGCCATCGTGTGTGGCCTTATCTTCGGGATCGGCCTTGTCATGGCCCTGTCCCCGTGGTTCACCCCGCCACCGAAACGCTCGCCCTGGGGGCCGTGGAAGCGCCTCTCCGACGATGTGGCGCGCGCCCGCGTCCCCGGACTCAATGCCGTGCGACTGATCGCAGTCAGCCTCGGCCTCGGCGTGGTCGTTGCCCTCGCCGTCCTGCTCGCGACGGGAGCCTGGCCGGTCGCCCTCATCGTCTCCATCGGCGTGGCCTTCCTGCCCTACGCGTGGGTCGTCTCCCGCGTGGCCGGTCGCGCCAAGACCGTGCGCGCTGCCTGGCCCGAGGTCATCGACGCCATGGTCTCCGGCGTGCGTGCCGGAACCTCCCTGCCCCAGGTCCTGTGCGACCTCGCCGACGAGGGACCCGACCCCGTTCGTTTCGCCTTCGAAGCCTTCTCGCGCGACTACAGCGCTAACGGGCGCTTCGAACTCGCCCTGGACAAGATGAAAGAGACAGTCGCCGACCCGGTCGCTGACCGCATCGTCGAGGCCCTGCGCGTCGCCCGATCCGTCGGCGGTGCCGACCTGACCCGCCTCCTCCAAGACCTGGCCACCCTCCTGCGCGAGGACGCGCGCGTGAGAGGAGAACTCGAGGCTCGCCAGTCCTGGACCGTAGGCGCAGCCCGACTGGGCCTGGCCGCCCCCTGGATCGTCCTGCTGCTGCTCTCCGGCGGGGGTGCCAGCGCCCACGTATGGAACTCGCCCGGAGGAATTGCAGTCCTCTTCGGCGGTGCCGGCGCATGCGTCATCGCCTACCTCCTCATGAAAGCCATCGGACGCCTGAGCGCTGATCCTCGAAACCTGGGAGGCGCGTCATGAGTCCCTGGATCTTGCTCGCCTTCGACGTCATCACCGCATGCCTCGCCGTCGGCGGCATCACCCTCATCGTGCGATCCCTGGCCACGCGCCACCTCTCCTTCGCCGCCCGCGTCGCCCAGGGGCGCGTCCAAGAGGACACCACACCCGAGATCACCCGATGGCTCAGGCGCATGGGAGCCTCGGCCCTGGACTCCCTGGGATCCACCAGCGAATCCGTCGCCCGCCGCCTCATTTTGGCCGGGGCAGCCCCCGAGGTGTCCGTGTTCCGCCTGCGCCAAGCCGCCGCCGCAATCGCCGGACTCATCGGCGCTTGCCTCGTCCTCACAGCCCGCCCGGCCGCTTCGCTGCGCGCGTCGGTCATCCCGCTCGTCGTCTGTGCCCTCGTCGGCACCCTGCTCGGCGTCGCAGGCATGGACCGATACCTCACGCTGACCGCCAACCGCCGCCAACGCGCCATCGATGCTGCCGTCCCCGACTGCTCGGAGCTGCTGGCGCTCGCGGTCGCCGCGGGAGAGTCGATCCCTGCTGCCATTGAACGCGTCGCAGGGTGCGCGGGAGGACCCCTGGGGATGGAACTCGGGCTCACGGCGGGACACATCCGAAACGGCATGCCCTCGGTGCGGGCGCTCGCCGAGATGGTTGACCGCACCGACTCGCCGGCACTCACGCGCCTTGCCCGTACGCTGACCACGGCCATCGAGCGCGGCTCACCCCTGGCCTCGGTCCTGCACGACCAGGCGCGCGACCAGCGCGAACGCTCTCTCGCGGCCCTCATGGAGGAAGGCGGGCGACGCGAGATTGCGATGCTTCTGCCCGTCGTCTTCCTCATTTTGCCGGTCACCGTCATCTTTGCCCTCTATCCGGGCCTCATCGCCCTGGATTTCACCCCGTAAATGAAGCAGACACGAAAGGAACACACGCCATGAAGAAGTGGTTACGCAAGCCTCAGCCGATCGGGGAGCGCGGGGATGTACCCGGCTGGGTGCTCATTACGCTCATGACAGCCGCCCTGGTCGTCGTCATCTGGGGCGTCGCCTCAGACCGTCTCGTCGAGATCTTCAACCGTGCGATGGACTCCGTTGCGGGCATTTGACGGCGACGAACGCGGCTCCGAGGTCGTCTCCACGGTCCTCATCCAAGGCCTCGTGGTTCTCGTCATCCTCCTGCTCGTCCAAGTGACCTTCGCGTCGCACGTGCGCACGATGAGCGTGAGCGCTGCATCTGAGGGTGCGCGCCGCGGCGGTCTGCTCGGTGGAGACGAGGATGAGGCGGCCAAGCGCACGGGCGAGCTGTTGGATTCCCTCGTGGGGGCCTCGCGCGACCGCGAGATTTCGGTGACCCGCGAGTCCGATGCGGGCACGGACATTCTCGTCGTCACCGTGCGCACGCGCCTGCCGCTCGTGGGCGGGCTTGGGCCGCGCTGGCTGACGGTGCACGGTCGCAGCCTCGTGGAGGGGCCGTGAGCGAGCGCGGGGACGCCAGCGTTGAATTCCTGGGCATCCTGGTCGTCCTCGTGATCCCGGTTCTCTACATCGTCTTGGCGGTCGGCCAGGTTAGCGCGGGGGCGATGGCGGCGGACGCGGGTGCGCGTGAGGCAGCGCGCATCCTCGCTGAGGATGTCGAGCGCCAGGCGGACGCCGAGCATGCGGTTGCCCTTATCGTTGAGGATTTCGGCGTGGATGCCGCTCCCTCGATGTCATCCACGTGCGGGGCGTGCGGCAGCGCTGACGGCATGGTCGAGGTCAGTGTCTCGGTGCGCGTTCCGCTGCCTTTCCTGCCCGCGTGGCTCGGCGGTGTCGGCGTGGATGTCTCCTCGAGCGCCAGCGCGCCCGTGCGGGAGGTGGTCTCCGGTGGGTGAGGAGGGGCGCGTCGGGATCCTCATGTGCGCGGGCTGCGCCTTCGTGTGCTTGCTCTTGTTCGTGACGATGGCGCTGACGCAGGTCGCGATGCAGGACCGGCGCTTGGTCTCGTGCGCGGATGCGCTGGCCGGCGCCGGGGTAGGCGGAGCGTCTGCGTCGTCGGTCCTGGTGGGGCAGACCTCGGGCACGGACGAGGCCGGGGCGGCCTCTCGCGTTGACGTGGCGCTTGGTGCCATGGCGACGACGACGTGCCGCGTGGGGGAGGGCGTGGTGGTGACGAGAGTGAGCGTTCAGGGAGGGGAAGTCGAGGTGAGTGTCAAGGCTCGTCCGCGAGTGTCCCTGGTGCCTCCGGCCTTGCGCGGTGTGGTTATTCCTGAGCTTGAGCGGACATCGAGCGCACGAATGAGAGGCCTCTGATCTGTGCGAAAAAGGTGTTCTGCGCGACGGTCACATCGTGGGACGCTGATAGCGCCTGAGTAAACGAAGCGTAAACTTTAGGCCATGAGCAGCTTTGATACATCGCGACTTAACCCTGCACTGGCTTCCGTTTTCGAATCTGTCCAGCGCCGTGACCCCGCCCAGGCCGAGTTCCACCAGGCCGTCTACGAGGTCCTCCTGACGATTGCCCCGCTGGCTGAGCGTCACCCCGAGTACGCCGACCTGGCCATCATCGACCGCATCGTTGAACCCGAGCGCCAGCTCCAGTTCCGCGTCCCGTGGGCCGACGACAAGGGCAACATCCACGTGAACCGCGGCTTCCGCGTCCAGTTCAACTCCGCTCTCGGCCCCTACAAGGGCGGTCTGCGCTTCCACCCCTCCGTGAATCTGTCGATCATCAAGTTCCTTGGCTTTGAGCAGATCTTCAAGAACGCCCTGACCGGCCTGCCCATGGGCGGCGGCAAGGGCGGCGCGGACTTCGACCCCAAGGGCAAGTCTGACGCTGAGGTCATGCGTTTCTGCCAGTCCTTCATGACTGAACTCTCCCGCCACATCGGCCCCGACACGGACGTGCCCGCCGGTGACATCGGCGTGGGCGGCCGCGAGATCGGCTACATGTTCGGCCAGTACAAGCGCCTCAAGAACCGCTTCGATGCGGGCGTCCTGACCGGCAAGGGCCTGACGTGGGGCGGTTCCTTCGCACGTACCGAGGCCACCGGCTACGGCCTGGTCTACTTCGCCGCCGAAATGCTGGCCGCCAAGGGCACCAGCTTCGACGGTAAGCGCGTCGTCGTCTCCGGCTCCGGCAACGTTGCGATCTACGCGACCGAGAAGGCCCAGCAGCTGGGTGCGACCGTCGTGGCCGTGTCCGACTCCTCCGGCTACGTCGTGGACGAGGCTGGCATCGACGTTGCGCTGCTGAAGGACGTCAAGGAGGTGCGTCGTGGACGCGTCTCCGACTACGCGGCCGAGCGTCCCAGCGCCACCTTCGTGGCTGACGGCTCCATCTGGGACGTTCCCTGTGACGTCGCCCTGCCGTGCGCCACCCAGAACGAGCTGCCGCTGTCCGGCGTTCAGAGCCTCATCAAGAACGGCGTCCAGTTGGTCGCCGAGGGCGCGAATATGCCCACCACCCCTGACGCAATCGAAGCCCTGCAGGCCGCGGGCGTGGCCTACGCCCCCGGCAAGGCCTCCAACGCGGGTGGCGTGGCCACCTCCGGCCTCGAGATGCAGCAGAACTCCGGCCGCACCCAGTGGCCCTTCGAGGAGACCGACGCGAAGCTCCACCAGATCATGGTTGACATCCATGCCAACACCGTCGCCACCGCCGAGGAATACGGTGTGGCTGGCGACTACGTGGCCGGCGCGAACCTGGCTGGCTTCCGCAAGGTGGCCGACGCGATGGTCGCGATGGGTCTCATCTGATCCGATTCCTGTCGGTGCCCCGGCGTCCTCGTGGCGTCGGGGCACCGCCGTATTCTGGCCTGGATCTGTGGCCCGGTCTGCGAAACACCCGACACCGACCACTCCTCGCGCCCCTGGTGAGGGTACGAATCGGCTACCCTGGGTGTGTGGCCATTGAATTTTCTGAAGAGATCCCGTCCCTGCGCACCACGATGGAGAACATCCTCGCTGTCGTGCAGCCGGACAAGCTGCGCGCACAGATCGCCGAGCTGAACGAGAAGGCAGCCGCCCCCGACCTGTGGGACGACCCGAGCGCCGCGCAGGCTGTCACCAGCGCGCTGAGCCACCGCCAGAGCGAGCTTGACCGCGTCACGCAGATGAGCGAGCGCATTGATGACCTCGAGGCCATGGTGGAGATGGCCGCCGAGGACCCCGACGAGGGCGCTGACATCCTGGCGGAGGCCGAGGCTGACCTGGAGAAGCTGCATAAGGACCTGTCCGACCTGGAGATCCGCACGCTGCTGGACGGCGAGTACGACGAACGCAACGCCGTCGTCACGATCCGAAGCGGCGCGGGCGGCGTGGACGCCGCCGACTTCGCCGAGATCCTCCTGCGCATGTACCTGCGCTGGGCGGAGCGCCACGGCTACCCGACCAAGGTGATGGACACCTCCTACGCCGAAGAGGCCGGTCTGAAGTCGGCGACCTTCGAGGTCCAGGCCCCCTACGCGTACGGCACGCTGAGCGTCGAGGCCGGTACCCACCGCCTCGTGCGCATCAGCCCCTTCGACAACCAGGGACGTCGCCAGACCTCCTTCGCGGCCGTCGAGGTCATCCCCCTCATTGAGACTACGGACCACATCGAGATCCCCGAGTCCGAGCTGAAGATCGACGTCTTCCGCTCTTCGGGACCCGGCGGCCAGTCCGTCAACACGACCGATTCGGCCGTGCGCATGACCCACATCCCGACGGGCATCGTCGTGTCCATGCAGGATGAGAAGTCCCAGATCCAGAACCGCGCAGCCGCCCTACGAGTCCTGCAGTCCCGCCTCCTCGTGCTGCGCCACGAGGAGGAACAGGCAAAGAAAAAGGAACTCGCCGGCGACGTCAAGGCCTCGTGGGGTGACCAGATGCGCTCCTACGTGCTCCAGCCCTACCAGATGGTGAAGGACCTGCGTACCGAGTTCGAATCCGGCAACCCCCAGTCCGTGTTTGACGGAGACATTGACGGCTTCATCAACGCTGGCATTCGCTGGCGCAAGAACGAGCAGAAAGCTGCTCAGGACTGAGCATCGCCTATACGCGCAACCCGGCCCCGGCCTCGTCAATCCATGAACGAGGTCGGGGCCGCTCGCATCCCCGAGCTGGCGCGGGTGGCGCTGAACAAACCACACCGCCGGTTTTCCGCGTGTCGCAGCCGGGTCGTGACTCCATCGTTACCTAATCTGACAGAGACTATTGACCCCGATCGGACGGTCCCATGATTCGTTTTGATGATGTCACCATGGTGTACACGCCAGGTGCCCAGCCCGCGCTGGACCACGTCTCGCTGGAGGTGGAACGCGAAGAATTCGTGTTCCTCGTCGGCAAGTCGGGTTCTGGCAAGTCCACCTTTCTCCAGCTCGTCATGCGCGAGATGAAAGCAACGAGCGGCAAGGTGTGGGTGCTCGGCAAGGACGTATCCAAGCTGTCCACGTGGGCAGTGCCGAAACTGCGCCGTCAGATCGGCACGGTCTTCCAGGACTTCCGCCTGCTGCCCTCCAAGACCGTGTACGAGAACGTCGCGCTGGCCATGCAGGTGATCGGCAAGCCTCGTCACGCCATCGAGACCTCCGTCCCCGACGCCCTGGACCTCGTGGGCCTGTCGGGCAAGGAATCGCGTCTGCCGCACGAACTCTCCGGCGGTGAGGAACAGCGCGTGGCCATCGCCCGCGCCATGGTGAACCGTCCCGAGCTGCTGCTCGCGGACGAGCCCACCGGCAACCTCGACCCCGAGACGTCGCTGGGCATCATGCGACTGCTCGACCGAATCAACCGCACGGGCACGACCGTCGTCATGGCGACCCACGACGCCACCATTGTTAACCAGATGCGCAAGCGCGTCATCGAACTCGAGGCCGGCGACGTTATCCGCGACCAGAACCGCGGCGTCTACGGGGCCGGGAGGTAAAGAGAGTGAAGCTTCGTTTTATTTTCTCCGAGGTCGGCAAGGGCCTGTCGCGTAACCGCGCGATGAGCGTGGCCGTCATCCTCGTGACCTTCGTGTCCCTGCTGTTCGTCGGCATCGCGGGCCTGACCCAGATGCAGGTGTCCAAGATGAAGTCGGAGTGGTATGACAAGATCGAGGTCACGGTCTACATGTGCGCGATCAACGACGCCGCCCCGAACTGCAACGCGACCGAGGCGACCGAAGCGCAGATCGATGCCGTGCGCCAGAAGCTGGCCTCCTCCGAGATGACGCCCTACGTGGCAACCGTCTACGAGGAGACCAAGGAAGAGGCATACGAGAACTTCAAGCGCCTCAACGGCAACGATGCACTGACGCAGTGGACCACGCCGGACATGCTCCAGTTTGCGTTCCGTATCAAGCTGGTCAACCCCGAGCAATACTCGGTGGTCAAGGAAGAGTTTTCCGGGACCGCCGGCGTTTCCGAGGTCCGCGACCAGCGTGAGGTCGTCGAACCCCTGTTCCGCGTGTTGGGTGCCGCCCGCACGGCCGCCCTGGGACTCGGTGCAATCATGGTCGTCGCCGCGATCCTGCTGATCTCGACGACGATCCGCCTGAGCGCGATGAGCCGCGAGCAGGAAACCCAGATTATGCGCTACGTGGGTGCCTCGAACCTGTTCATTCAGGCACCCTTCATGATCGAGGGTGCGCTGGCCGCACTGGTGGGCGCAGCCTTCGCAATCGGCACCCTGTTCGCGGGTGTGCACTTCGTCGTCCAGGGGTGGATGGCTCCCGCCTTCAAGTGGACGAACTTTATTGGTATGGGCGAGGTGGCAATCATGACGCCGATCCTCGTCCTGGCCGCGGTGGCGCTGGCGATTATTGCGTCGGCTTTCTCGTTGGCCAAGTACACGAAGGCGTGAGTCTCATGTTCCGTTCTCTTCGTCGTCCCCGTCGCGGCGTGGTCCGCGCAGGTGCCCTGGCCCTCGCGTTCGCGTCGTTCATCGCGATGAGCCAGACGCTGCCCGCGCGCGCGGACGACGACCGTGACGCAGCTGCGAACGCCGCCGCGGAGGCGCAGGCGACGGTCAATGCCCTGCAGTCTCAACTCGAGGGTATCGACGCATCGCTGGCGCAGGTCTACATCGACCTGCAGAACCTCAATGCTCAGATCCCGGAAGCTCAGACCGCCTACGACAACGCAGTGGCCGACTACGACAAGAAGTCTCGCGAACACACGACGATCCTGGGTGAGCTGAGTGCCGCGAAGGGCGAGCAGACCCGCATCGACGATTCGCTGAACGACGCGACCACGCAGGCCGACGATTCGCAGCGCGCGATCGCCGACCTGGTGCGCCGCAAGTACCGTGATGGCAACGTCGATCCGGTCGCGGTGGCCCTGACCTCGGGCGGCACCGAGTCCATTACGGAGCGCGCCGCAGCGGCCGACATGGCACTGCGCACGGAGAACCAAACCATGACCTCGGCCCTGGACGTGTCCTCGTCCCAGCGCACCCAGTCCACGCGCCAGGGTGCGATCACGGATCGTATCGCTGACCTCGAGGAGAAGGCCGCTCAGGCGGAAGCGGACGCGCAGACCGCGAAGGACGACGCTGACGCGAAGCTTACCGAGCTCAACGACCTGAAGGATCAGGCATCCGCCAAGCAAACCGAATGGGACGCTCAGAAGGGACAGGTCCAGGCCTCCCTCGACCAGGCCGAGGCCGACTACCAGGCGCGCAGCGATGAACTGGCGGCCATCGATGCGGCGAACCAGGCCACGGGCGTGTCCTACACGTCGTCCTCGGGCTTCCGTAACCCGCTCGACATCCCGATCGTCGTCACCAGTCCCTTCGGTATGCGCTACCACCCGGTGCTGGGCATCATGAAGGGGCACTCGGGCACCGACATGGCGGCCGACTGTGGCACGATCATCCACGCGGTTGCCTCGGGCTACGTCAACGCGGTGTCCTCTGACGTGTCGGCGGGTAACTACGTGGATATCAACCACGGCATTGTCGGCGGCAACTCAGTCATCACGGAATACCTGCACATGCAGGCCCAGTACGTGTCCCCCGGACAGTACGTGAACGCGGGCGACGCGCTGGGCGAGGTTGGCTCGACCGGCTACGCGACCGGCTGCCACCTGCATTTCGGTGTTCTTGAGAACGGAAACTATGTTGAACCGATGGATTACCTGTAATCCGGGTTAGGATAGACCCTCGTAGCGTTTTCGCTGCGGGGGTCTTTCCTGTGTGAGCAGGGAAACGAGTCTGGAGGGAGGCAGGTCATGCCCAAGGAATGGAAGAAGCCCAAGCCTACGGAGGGGCAGCGTGCCAAGGCTGCCTCCGACGCGAAGAAGACGATTGCCCGTAACAAGAAGGCGCGCCACGACTACACGATTGAGGACACCTGGGAGGCCGGTCTGGCTCTCATGGGGACCGAGGTGAAGGCGCTGCGGATGGGCCGCGCCTCGCTCGTGGACGCGTGGGTGGAAATCAATGGGGGAGAGGCATGGCTGTACGGTGCCAACATCCCCCTGTATTCGCAGGGCTCATGGACGAACCACGCGCCTACGCGCAAGCGCAAGCTGCTGCTGCACCGAGCTGAGATCGACCGTATGCAGGACCGCGTGGCCGCGAAGGGCTACACGATTGTGCCCCTGGAGCTGTACTTCATCGGCGGGCGCGTCAAGGTCGAGGTTGCTCTGGCTAAGGGCAAGCAGGAGTGGGATAAGCGCCAGGCGCTGCGCGAGAAGCAGGATCAGCGCGAGGCCGAGCGTGCGATGCGCCGCTACGTGAAGCAGGCCCGCCGGTAACGGAAAGAAGGCGACCCTGTGCGAGGTTCCGTCAGGATTTTTCGTCGTGATTTTCTCAGGCTGGTCACCGTCCCAGCCGCTTGGATCGTCATCATCGGTATGGCGTTCGTCCCCGCGCTTTATGCGTGGTTCAACATCGTGGGGTTCTGGGACCCTTACGCTCATACGTCGCAGATCCGCGTGGCCGTGGCCAACGAGGACGAGGGGGCGACGAAGGACGGACTGGGCACCGTCAACGTTGGCGCTCTGCTGTCGAATCAGCTGCGGCAGAATGATCAGCTGGGCTGGCACTTCGTGAGCGCGGACGAGGCTCGCTCTGAGGTCGAGCACGGCGAATCCTACGCCGCTTTCGTCATCCCGGCCTCGTTCTCCTCTGATCTGACGGGCATCGTTGACGGCACGTACGTCAAGCCGAACATCCAGTATTACGTCAACGAGAAGAATAGCGCGGTGGCCCCGAAGATTACGGGGGCGGGTGCGACGGCGCTGGATCGGAAGATCAACGCGACGTTCGTGTCCACCGTCGCCAAAGTGCTGTCCGACAAGGCGTCCGAGGCCGGGGTCGGCATCGCAGATCAGGCTGACACTGCGCGTGCGGACCTGGTGTCCTCGCTTGGGGAGGCTTCGACGAAGGCGCAGAACGTGTCGGACACCCTGTCGGGCATGGGGGAGACGATTGACTCCGCGAAGGGCTCTGTCGCCTCGGCTCGTACGACGCTGGGCGACCTCGATACTGCGGCGGGTGACCTGTCGGCGTCACTGGACACGGCCGACGCACTCGTCACCGACGCGCGTACGTCGCTGGCTGATTTCTCTGGCGACATGGGGTCGGTCCTGGATGGGCTATCGACCAATACGTCGGACGCGCTGGCCGACCTGTCGACAGACGCGGGCAGCCTCGACGGTGCCGTGCAGGGGGCGACGGGCAGGCTTGATGGTCTGCTCGTCGAAGGCAACTCGATCAACACGACGGTTGGCACGATTCTCAGTGATCTGGACACGGCGGGTGTCGGGAATCTTCCTGGCGCGGGTACGGCCCTGACGGATCTGACGAACAACAACACGTCGCTGTCGACTGCGATTACCGACCTGACGACTCTGAACACGGACCTGTCCGCGTCCTCGACGTCGATTTCCACGGCTCTCACGTCCGCGTCGACCGCCGCCAACTCCGTGCAGACGGCCGTGTCGAACGCGCGAGCGGGCGTGAGTGGCCAGGTTCCTACACTCTCGACGGCTATCGACGATTTTTCGAGCGCCTCCTCGTCGATGCGTTCGTCGCTCGATACTCTGCGCGGCCAGCGTGACCAGGTGTCGACGCTGCTCGATCAGTTGGATTCGCTGCTCGACGACGCGAAGACTGCCACATCGAACAGCGCGACTAACGTGGGCACCATCAAGACGGACCTGGATAGCGTGTCCACGGACGTCTCGTCGATCGCGTCGTCGAACACGCTGCGTGACCTGGCGACCTCGCTGGGGACCAACGCGGAATCGGTTGCTTCCTTCATGGCGTCGCCGACCTCGATCCAGACGCAGGCAGTGTTCCCGGTTGCCGCCTACGGGTCGGCGATGGCACCCCTGTTTACGAACCTGGCGCTGTGGATCGGCGCGTTCTCCCTCGTTCTTCTCCTCAAGCTCGATGTCGACGAGGAGGGGATAGGCCCCGCCTCCTCGGCCACCAAGTACGTGGGCCGGTGGATGCTGCTCGCCTTCTTCGGCGTCATCCAGGCGCTTGTCGTGTCGATCGGTGACCTGATCATTGGCGTGCAGACCGTCTCTCGCCCGACTTTCGTGGGGACGTCGATCATTATTTCGATGGTCTACGTGTCTATCGTCTACATGCTTTCGACGTGCTTCCAGCACATCGGTAAGGGCCTGTGCGTCGTCATCATGGTCATGCAGATTCCCGGCTCTGCCGGCCTGTACCCGATTGAGATGCTGCCGTCGTTTTTCCGTTTCTTGCATCCGGTGCTCCCTTTCACATATGGGATTAAAGCGATGCGCGAGACGGTGGGCGGCTTCTACCGGCACGAGTACTTCTTGGCCCTGGGGGCGCTCGGAGTTCACGCGCTGGTCGCATTCGTCATTGGGCTGGCGTTGCGCCCCTTCCTGGTCAACCTCAACGCGATGATCACGCGCGACCTAGCGTCCTCGGGCCTGTTCGTGGCCGAGGCGACGCGCGTGCCCTCCAACCGCTACCGCCTGACTCAGATTGTGGCGGCCCTGGCTGACCATGAGGGCTTCCAGCGTTCGGTGTCGGCGCGTGCTGCTCGCTTCGAGCGCCGTTACCCGCGCATGAGGCGCGGTGCCATCGTGCTGGGTGTGCTCGTGCCCGCTGCGCTCGCGGTCCTGTCGGTCACGAACGCCGCCGAAGTGCCGGTCGTGCTGGGTGCGTGGATTGTGTGGGTCCTGGCCGTCATCACGTTCCTGATCGGCTTGCAGTACCTGCGTGAGGCTCTCGAGCGCCAGCAACTGCTCGGTGCCATGGAAGAGAGCGACGTGCGTTCACTGCTGACTCGCCGCGTCAAGGGTGCTCGCTCGCGAATCGCGCTCAGTGCAGCCGCCGTGAGCGCGTCGATCTCCTCTGCCCTGGCGGCGTCGCTCGCACAGTACGACGCCGAGCACGCTTCCGAGGAGACCGAGGACGAGGCCTCCACGGGTTCCGTCGACACCGCATCCTCAGCGCAGGGGAAGACGACCGACGAGGTGGACCCCGGCCTCGTGGGTGAGGAACGGACAGCGGAAGGCAACGAGACCGACGAGGCGGACCCCGGCCTCGTCGATGAACCTGACGCTGCCGAGGACGAGGAGGATGCGAAGTGAGAACCATCTGGGCTATCTACCGCGCGGACCTGCGCCGGGCGCGCCGCTCACTCATCGCACTCGTCGTGATCTTCGGACTCGTCGTCATTCCCTCTCTGTTCACGTGGTTCAACGTCGCGGCGTCCTGGGATCCCTTCGGCAACACGCGCTCCCTGCGTATCGCTATTGCGAACACGGATGCGGGATACAAGTCCGATCTGGTGCCACTGCACATCAACATCGGCGACCAGGTCGTCTCTGCTCTGCGCAAGAACGATAAATTCGACTGGGTAATCGCCTCGGAGGAGGCGGCGGTCGAAGGGACACGCTCGGGCGACTACTACGCGGCCATTGTCATCCCCGAAGATTTTTCGAAGGACATGCTGACCTTCTTCGACGGGGAGGCTTCGAGCGCGCCCATGACGTACTACGTCAACGAGAAGAAGAACGGAATTAGCCCGAAGCTCGCAGGCCAGGGGGCCGAGTTCGTCAGCGCGCAGGTGAACCAGACCTTCGCACAGACTCTCGCCGAGGTTGCGCTGGATACGGCCTCGTCGATGGGGGACGCACTGTCCTCGACGACCGCGACGGGGGCCGTCACCACGCTCGACAACCGCGTGCAGTCAGTGGCCACGCGCCTGCGTACCGCCGCCGACAGCGCGGACGCGTACGCGGCGCTGGCCAGTTCTTCGCTGACACTCATCGATTCGACGACGACGCTCGTATCCGGTGTGGGGACCGCGAAGTCCTCCGCGCAGTCAGCCGTCGGCAGCGCCGACTCCGGAGCGACGGGGCTGACCGCCGCAGCCACCGGTGCGATTGCCTCCGTGTCCAGCGCCATCGACTCATCCAAGACGGAGCTGAACACGCTGTCCACCTCCGTGGAGAACGTGTATTCGACGGCGTCGACCAACGCAACCGACGCCTCAGCGTCGCTGCGTTCGCAGGCCGACGTCCTGGATTCGCACGCGACCACCTACGAGAACATCAAGAAGACACTCAAGGACTTGCCAGGCTCGCCCGTGTCCCAATCCTCCCTGGATAGGCTGCAAAGCGCGGCCGACCGGCTGCGCACCCTGGCGACCAACCTGCGTGACGCTGCGACCGACCTCGACACGAAGACCACGGACGCGCAAACCAATCACGACAACATCACCGCCCTGATCGCCGACGCAAACCAGGCTGTCGACGACCTGTCAGCCGACTACGACAACGACCTGAAGCCGAAGCTCGACTCCCTGGCCTCGACCCTGTCGTCGGCGCAAACATCCCTGTCCTCCGCGCGTTCTAGCTTGTCCTCCTCGGTCTCCACGGCCTCGGATGGCGGCGACAGTGTGCGTGAAAAGCTCACGAGCTTGCATGACAATCTGACGTCGGCGGCCTCGGATATGCGCGATTCCGCCGGGAAAATGGATTCGCTGCACACCTCCATCAAGGAGGCCCAGGACAGCGGCGATCTGACGACCCTGAAGGACATCATCGGGAATAATCCCGAGGCGCTGGCCGCCGCCATTGCCGCACCCGTCGGCGTCGATACGATTCCCGTTTATCCGGTGGCGAACTTCGGCTCTCAGATGGCACCCATGTACTCGATCCTGGCCCTGTGGGTCGGCTCCGTCCTCATGGTTGTATCCATCCGCTCTGACGTGACCGACGAGAACGCCGCTGAAGGTCTGCCCGACGACGATCCGCTGCGCGCGACGTTGACCGCTTCGCGGATCCGCCTGGCTTCCGGGTACCTGGGACGTTACCTGATTTTCGGGACGATCGCGCTCGCCCAGGCGACCGTGGTGGGGCTGGGGGACCTGTACTTCCTGAAGGTCCAGCACGCTCACCCGCTGCAGTTTATGGCCACCTTGTGGCTGACGGCTGTCGTGTTCTCCTTCCTGATGTACACGCTCATCGCGACGTTCGGGAACGCGGGCAAGGCCCTGGGGGTGTTCCTGCTCGTCCTACAGATCTCGGGAGCCGGGGGAGCGTTCCCACTGGCGATTTTGCCGCTCTTCTTCTCGTCTGTGTCCCCGTTCCTGCCGGCCACCCACGCGATCACGGCGCTGCGTGCGTCGATCGCCGGATACTCGGGCCACGAGTATAGGGATGCTATGTGGTTCCTGGCCTCCTTCATTCTGTTCGCGGCGTTCCTTGGGCTGGCTTTGCGCCCACTACTGGTGCGCGGCAATCGGCGGATGGTGGCCAAGCTGGAGTCCACGAAGCTCCTGTAGGGTAGCGGCGTTCGTGGGGACGAGGCCTGCGCGGGGTCGTGTGGGTCTCGTTCGTCGTGTGGATGCTTCTCTCTTGACGGGTGGGTGTGGCAGGCGTATGCTGATGTGTTCGACGGTCTGCTATTGAGGCAGGGTGTCGGAGAGTTGAAGAACTCAATAGGGGATGATCGGTTTCGACAGTGGTCGTCGATCGAAGTGAAGCGAGCCGAGAATGTACGCTCAACTCGTAAACGATGCGTGCAAACCAATAGGTGCCGAACAGAATCGCACCGACTACGTTCTCGCTGCCTGATATCGCAGCCTGAACCTTTAGTCCGTCAGCCCGGGAGTTGCTTCCGGCCCGGTGTCTGGCGTCGTCTAGGGAGCCACTGGGTGTCGCCCATGTTAGTGGGGCGGCTCCGACACTTAACCAACTGAGCCTATCCAGCGGTGAGTCTGTGCAATGCTGGGGGCTGAGAAATAAAACCGCAGACTGCGCTCGGAGAAGAATTCGGGGTCGGCTATTGGACGGGGGTTCGATTCCCCCCCATCTCCAGTCGCCGATTACATTGAGGCGTCGACGTGTGAGGACTTCATCGAGGTGATTCGCATCGGCCGATGCTGCGGGAACGCCCCTCCTCGTCCTTGGCGGCGCGGTCGAGGGCTGGCTCGTCTCGGGAAGTGTGCCCGAGACGGGCCTCGCCTGCGGGAAGTGAAGGTGGGGTCGGGTGGGCGTTCTTCGGAGCGAGGGTACTCTTGGGCAGAGGACGCTCTCGGACCGGGAGGCTGTCCGTGAGCCGAGTTTACCTCCGATGGAATCGGCTCTTGCCAACCGGGTATGGCCGACTGCTCGGTGCGTGTGAAGGGTCGGACTTTCTGGAGTGGCCAGGGTGCTTCGGGGGTGAGGCTTTCCATGACAGGGCGCGTTCTTACCAGTTTGCCCCGGATCGTTGAGGCCATTCGACTCGCGCCGTTGTCTGAACACCCCTCGCGGGGAACGGTGGGCGCGCCGCCTTAGCTCAGTCGGCAGAGCGATTCACTCGTAATGAATAGGTCGTGGGTTCGATTCCCACAGGTGGATCCACTTGAACGCTCA
>NZ_ALCA01000087.1 GCF_000278725.1 Actinomyces sp. ICM47
AAACAAACCAGGCCAGCCAGCAATCCCAACCAAAAACACCCAAAAACAAAAAACAGGCATAAAAAACAAACAAACACACTATCGAGTTCACAAACAACACCCACACACCCCAACAACCAACCACAATAGGCCAGCCACCAAAGCAGTGAACCACCACCACAAACCCACAAACAAGCTCGCGGCGACAGGTGAATAATCTACACACCCCCCACACCAAAGTCAAACCAAACCACTATGACCCCCAACACACACCCCACAAACCCCCACAACACAACAAAAAACCACCCCACCACCCCCACACACCACAACAAAAAAGCGGACCCAACCACGCCACAACAACGCAATCAGGCCCGCCAAACACCCCAAAAAGAAACTCAGCTCACACCCATATCACCTACTCATCGCCCATTTCGGTGCCTGCAACCTTACCGTCGAGGCATCTCGACAGGCCGTCGCACCGAGAACATGACGAGGCCGTGACCGGTTACCCAGCCACGGCCTCGTCGATGAACGAGCGTCAGCGTGAAATCAGTGCGACGAGCACTCGAGCAGTCACTGCCGCGACGCACACGATCGCAATATTGCGGCCCACGGCACGAATCTCGTCACGGTCGATCTCATACTCGAACTCGAACGACGGCGGCTTCACACTCGCCTCGATGTCGAATTTCATGCGTTCTCCTCCTCGTACTCCCAAAGGTTGGGAACTCGTTCTTGCTTTTCGACGAGCCAGTTCTTATCGGTGAGCATACGGGAAAGCGCCAGACCCATGCCGATAGCGACGATCGTGAACATGACAGTGAACAGTGCGCCGAGCGCATCGTCGATCTGCTGATTGTTCAAGTAAGTGAGCGACCGGTACAGGGGTACACCGGGGATCATGATGACAACGGCGGGAACCGACAGAGTAACGCGCGAGAATCGCGTCCGACGTGCCACGAAAACCGCAAGGAGACCAGCAGCGAGAGCAGCGAGGCCAACAGCAGCCGGAGCCGGCACCTTGAGCTCAAGGTTCAACGCGATACGCGCCGTGTTGATCACGGCTCCAATCAGTGCAGCGGCCGCACAGACTCGTTGAGGCGAATTAAAGAGCATGGCGAAGCCGTACGCGGCGACAAAACTCGTCAGGAAACGGAGCAAGTAGTGCAGCCACGGGACAAGAGCAACGCCATACTCGGGGGTTACAGACCAGCCAAAAATCGCAGAGATGGCCCATACCGCAACGCCGGCCGATGCGACAAGCATCGCGACGTAGACGAGGCGCCCGAGGCCACCCTGGAAGTCCTGCCTCACCAAGTCGATAAGTCCCGTCACCAGCGGGAAGCCAGGGACAAGGAACAGCAACGCCGAAATGAAGCCAGCCTGGTGCGTCGACTCAATACCCATAAACTGCTGCGCCGGTGCAACGAGAAGAATGTAAATCATTGCGGCGAGAGCGCCACATGCCATCCAGACGCCGAAGTGGTTCATATGGCGGATCAGCATCTGTCGACGTAGCGCCTGTCCAAAGAACGAGGCGACAGCGACGGCCGAACACTCGACCCATCCCCCGCCGTTTAGGAATGCGAACGCCGCGCAGGCGAGTCCCGAGGCGAGCGCGTTCGAGAACCAGTCGTAAAGACCCGGGACCTTTGCGATCTTGTCCAGCTCGTCGGAAACGTCCTCAACGCGAACCGACTTACCGTTGATCGACGCAATGTAGTTGTTAATGCGATCAATCTTGTCGGCGTTGACACCCATCAGGCGCTGCTCGGCAAGCTCCGTACGGAACGTACCATTGGCGTAGGCAGTCGTGATGATCTCCGTGTAGGTGACCTGAGCGCGATGCTCAGAAATGCCAACGGCACGCGCCACGTCCGCCATAGATTTCTTCACGCGGTACGCGCTTGCACCGAACGAAAGCAGCATCTGTCCGAGCCGCAGAACAACCTG
>NZ_ALCA01000088.1 GCF_000278725.1 Actinomyces sp. ICM47
GCAGGCCCCGCGCCGACCTCATGTGGCGAACCATCATGCCGCCTACGGAACAGAGCGGGCGGGCGTCTCATCTCGAAGCCCGGCCAGGCCCTGCCGCCGTCCCCGGGGCTAGCCGCCGGCCCCGTCTGGGCATGACGCTGAGTGCCCTCCTCGTGTCAGCTCTCCTCTTCATCGTGGGTGCCCCCTCTTCTGTTGCTGACCCGAGTCCCGACCCCGACCTCGCGCAGAGCGTCGCCGCGCACGAGGAGTGGAGAGGCGAGGCCAGCGAGATCAGCGCCGGACACGTCGACCTCGGACCCCGACTGATCGACGGGCAGTGGCGGGCCGGCCTGCGCCACGACGCCGAGAGCGGCGCCGTGTGGCGCGACCCCAACCAGACCGTCCTCCGGGTCAGCGATGCGGCCATCATGACCGCGCCCGACTCCGCCGACTACCCGTTCCTGGCCGACGTCGCGGGCAAGCCCGTCCACGTCATCCCCCAGACACAGAACCCGAGCGTCGTGTGGCTCGGCTGGAACACGCAGGACCCCGCCGTCACGGCCACCATCGACCGCGGCCTCACCATGCGCGTCGGCCCCGTGAGCGGCCCCGGCCGCGCGTGGCTGTTCCTCCAGTCCGGCACCTTCGGCAAGCCCCTCCTGCTCGCCGACTCGGGTGCCGCCCCCGGCGACGTGTGGATCGACTCGGGCACGCACGTGCACGCCAACTGGGCGTTTTCCGCCCCCGGTACCTACACGGCGACCGTGACCTTCCTGGGCACGACCACCGCCGGCGAGGCCGTCAACGCTTCCACGACCCTGCGCTTCGCCGTAGGCGACGCCGCTTCCGCGTCCGAAGCCCTGGCCATGGCTGCGCCCGCCGCTTCCGGTTCTGGTTCTGGTTCTGGTTCCGGGGCTCTGGCCGCGGGCACCTCCCAGGGCCCCGGCTCCTCCGAATCGACGTCGTCCTCGCCCGAGGGCGGCTTGCCCGACTGGGCCTTCATCGCGATCATCGTTAGCGTCGCCCTCTCCTTCCTCGTGATCGGCGCGCTCGTCGTTGCACGCTCGCGGCGCAGCCGCGCCGAACAGGCAGCCGCCATCGCCGAGGCCGACTCCCTCCTCGCGCCCCTGCCCACCGCCCGCGGCGAGGGAAACGGAGAAGCGGCCACGGCCTCGTCCCAGAGTGCCGGAGCACCCGGCGCGGGCGAGAGCGCTGAGGGCCACGGCCTCGGTAATGGGGGAGGGGAGCAGTGAGCCAGCTGCGCGTCACCTCTTTGGGGGCGTCCCTGGGTGGGCGCAGCGTCCTTGAGGGCGTCGACCTGGAGGTCGAGGCCGGGGAGCTCGTCGGCCTCATCGGACCCAACGGCGCCGGGAAGACCACGCTGATCCGCTCGATCCTGGGGCTCATCCCCTCCAGCGGCAGCGTCGAGACCGACGGCGCGATCGGCTACGTGCCGCAGCGCCACGAATTCGCGTGGGACTTCCCGATCAGCGTCCGCGACGCTGTTCTGCAGGCCGTCACCGTGCGGCGCGGGCTGCTCGGGCGCGCGCGGACACCGCACTTCCGCGCCGTCGAGGAGGCCCTGTCCCTCGTCGGCATGCGCGACCTCGCGAAGCGACCCATCGGTGAACTGTCCGGCGGGCAGCGCCAGCGCGTCCTCGTCGCCCGGGCCCTCGCGATCCGGCCCGCCGTGCTGCTCCTCGACGAACCCTTCACCGGCCTCGACATGCCCACCCAGGAGATGCTCATGGACCTGTTCCGCGCGCTCGCCGACGGGGGGCGCGCGCTCCTCATGACGACGCACGACCTTATCGGCGCGCGCGCCGGCTGCGACCGCCTCTACCTGCTGCGGCGCACGATCATCGCGTCCGGGCGACCCGACGAACTCGCCGACGCCGACCCGTGGATCCGCGCCTTCGATGTGCGACCCGACAACCCGATCCTCGACGCCCTAGGAGTGCGCGCATGAGCACCGTGATCCACGCGGGCGGCCACGGCCTCGTCGCTGCGGCTGACTTCCTGAGCCCCTACGACTTCTTCCGCGACCTGACGAACCCCGCGCTGGCGTTCCTGCCGCGCGCGCTGCTCATCGCGGTCGTCGCCGCGCTCGTGTGCGGCAGCGTCGGCGTGCACGTCGTCCTGCGTGGCATGGCGTTCATCGGGGATGCCGTCGCGCACTCCGTGTTCCCCGGCCTGGCCATCGCGTTCGTGTGCGGCGGATCCCTGGTGTTCGGAGGTGCCCTCGCGGGCGTCGTGACCGCCGTGCTGGTGGCGCTGTTGGCGCAGAATCGGCGGCTCAAGGAGGACTCCGTCATCGGCGTACTCTTCGTCGGCGCGTTTGCGCTCGGCGTTGCGATCATCGCGCGGGCACCCGGGTACGCGGGGAGCCTGCAGGACTTCCTGTTCGGGTCGATCACTGGTATCCCGGCGTCGGATGTGCCCGTGGTGCTGTGCGGCGCGTTGTTTGTGCTGCTCATGCTGTTCCTGGCGCACCGACCCATCGTGGCCGTGACCCTGGACCGCGAGAGCGCGCGGGCGGCGGGCGTGCGTGTGCTGCTCGCGGATCTGTTTTTGTACATCGCCGTCGCGCTGGCCGTCGTGATTTCTGTGCAGACGATCGGCAACGTGCTGGTGCTGGCACTGCTCGTGACCCCCGCGGCGACCGCGCGGCTCCTGTGCGACCGCCTATGGACGATGATGATTCTGTCGCCGGCCCTGGGGGCATCTGGTGGCCTGGTGGGCCTGTACCTGTCGTGGTCGCTGGACGTGCCCACGGGTGCCACGATCGTCCTGGTGCTCACCGCGTGCTTTGTGCTCGCCTGGGTCTTCGCGCCGAGGCATGGGGTCCTCGCGCGGAGGCTGCGGGAGAGGCGGGGGTGAGGTGTTGCTGTTGGTTGCGCGGCGCAGGTGCGCGTGACTCATTGAGCGGGGTGCTGCCGAGGGGCGGCACCCCGCTTGTTGTTATCTGTTGTTGAGTGCGTGGTGGGCGTGTGGTTGCGCGTTTGCTGGCGTGTGTGCCTGCAGGTGCAGGCGCCAATGTTTCACGTGAAACAATTCGAGGATGACAGTTGATTTGGGGAGAGGCGGGGGCGGGCGCTGGGTGAGTTTGAGTTGGATTTTAAATAACTGTGCGGGCGGCGCACGGCGTTGTTTGTGCTGCCTGTCGAGCGAGTGGTGAGACTGTTAGGCGTGGAGCGATTGTTTCACGTGAAACACATGTTGATGGTGCTGGCGTCTGTTCCCGTTGTAGCCTCGAGGTTGGGATGTTGCTCGATTCTATGAATCATAGATGCTCCTCTATGAGGTTCTATGACGCAAAAATGGGCGTCTATGAGTTATGAAGGGGCCTCTATGTCATAGAAACCCCCTTCTATGACATAGAAATGGGGTTCTATGAGATAGAAAGGTGCTTCTATAAATTGAAGTGAGTGGTGGGGATGGATCTGTGGTTGACCCGGATTGTGTATCGCATCGAGTGTCCTTCACGGTGTGTTTCCCGAATGCTGCGCTGATTCCGGATGGGGACTTGATGTGGCCTGGCGGTCTCGGGCTGGAGGCAGCGACCGGTTTGAATAGGCGTCAGAAGGAGGCGCTGGTCGACATGCGTCATGGGCGTACCTGGAGCAACGGGGAGTACAGGGAGCATTTTGGTGTGACCGCTGAGGAAGCGCGCTCGGAGCTGCGCGACCTCGTGTCACGAGGCCTGGTGACGTCCACGGGTCAGCGCCGCTGGGTGCGTTACGAGCTCGCTGTGAAACCGTGATCATGGTGTGACGCTGGTCCGGTGGCCTGGGGTCACGGGGACACAGCTGTAGTGATGATATGGAGGAGCGTTCCTCGGGTTGATGACCATGTCGTCGTCGGTGACGATGTTGATGCGGGGATTGTTTCACGTGAAACATTCTGGTGTTGGCGGGCTGTTCGCACTTGGGGGAGTGGGCTTGGCGATCTCAGTCGGTATAGGTGCTGGGGCGGTGTATCTCTTGGCTGTAGGTCCCCAGACTGGCTATCGGTGGACTGTGGGGTGTTAGATTGAGCTGATTGCTGACGATCCTCGGCCTCGGCATTCGCCTTGGTGCTGAATGCCCGGAACCCAAGCAGGGATGCTGCGATGACTGTGGCGACGGTGATGACCGTGATGATTCAGGGATGCGCATTGCGTTGGTGAAACTGTGAGTCGCTCACGATTCTTTCCTCCCTTGATCGCCCTGTTAGTGGCCTTGTTTTTCTTCCCAGGTGTCGGTGTTGTTGATGACCAGGTGGGACAGGGGGAACTTGCCGGTTGTTTCCGTGGTGGTGACGAGGCCGTTGATGGTTTGCGTTTCTCCGGTGAAGGGGTTGGTGGCTGTGCCGCTCCACGTGGTGGTGAGGGTGATGTCGCGGTCTTCGTGAGGGTAGGGGCCGTCCAACATGGAGCGCCAGCCTTGGGGTGGTGTGTAGTAGTGGCGGATCAGGTTCGGGTCGGTGTTTAAATCCATGCCCTCGGACCACACTGATCCTGTGGAGGTGGTGACCAGGTTGGGGGTGCCATCTCCCCAGTTCCATTCGTAGTTCGTGGCGGTGAGCGTGATCGTGATGTCGCGTCCCAGCAGGTTGATGACGTGTGTTTGGGTGGGGCTGGTGACCGCGACAATCGTGGGAATGAACTTATTCGTGTAGGAGACCCCGAGTGGCCGCTTATACAACCCAGCCCCGTCGGCGTGGATCACGGCTGCGGCTGAATAGAGAATGTCCCTCGTTGTAGGCAGCTTTTCGGGCAGAGGTGATTCAGGAGATTCTGGTGGTGGATAGGCGCATACTGCCACCTGCAACTTCAATGGCTGTGAAGGGTCGATAATGTCGAAACCGCAATGTTCCCAGTCAATATCAGAATCTGGGTCTGAGGCATGCACAGATTGAGCCGTACTCCAGGCCCTCTCGTCGCCAAGGGATGAGTCTGCAGCTTGTGGGAGTGCGTTTTCAATCTGCTGTTCGATCAATTGCGCATAAGTCGTTACTGATCGTCCGGATGCGTCGGAACGCTGAGCGTATGGATCTGGCAGATCATCATCAAAGAATGCGTTAGCAGTAGAAGGTGTATTGACTAGAATGCATAGAGATAGGAGGCCGGCGAACCCAGCGTTTATTGACTTATTTGCTAGCATCAGTAATCAGGCTTCCTTGAGTTTCGATCCAATGATCGTCTTGCCATGTCATATATAGCGTTAGTAGTGACTGATACTCTCGATCTCTCTTCACTATCTTCTGACCTTGACACAGGACCCCAGTCTTTGAGGAGAGCTGAAAGGTGACTGCGATCGTGTTTCGCCGTACATCGTTTCCGTTCTCAGGAATGGGTTCAACACGAACGATGTGAGAAATTTCTGATTCACTCCCGTAAGCCCATCCGTTCGAGTACAGCTCGGCAACGTCATCGGCGTAAGAGGTTGCAAAAGTTGAGTCGGGATCTGACATGCCCAAAAGTGCTGAAGTGTCGCCCGTGTTCCAGGAGTATCCCATCAGCGCGTGGTAGTACTCGGCTGCGAGTTCTGCACCCCTCTCTGTGTTTTCTTTGGCTTCTTCGGGTAGTTCGGGTTTGGCGTAGGTGGATGCGGCGTGTTCGGCGGGGCGCACGAGCACGCCGTCGGGTCCGATCTGGTAGCCGCCCGACATCGCCGCCTCGGTGGAACTCGATGCGGATGGGGCAGGCCTGGCGGCGGGCGTCGTGGCCGCGACGGTGGGTTTCTCACCCCACGCGTGCCACCACCCCTCTGCGACGCCGTTGATGTAGACGGCGAAGACTGCCCCAACGACAAGCACAACGTAGGCGGCGCGCATCCCCCAATAGAACGGCTCAACGTGCAACCAGGCCCGCACCCGGGCCTTTACGCCCTTGGGCCGGTTGGCTTTCGCCTCGGCTCGATAGTCGGCCCACCGCTGACGCAGCGTGTACGTGCGCGGCATGGACTCTCGCCGGAACTGCTCCTCGTCCTCCTCAGTGACGGGCCGCTCGGACAACGGTGGAACCATCATGTTCTCTCAACCTCCACGATGAGGTAGCTATCCTCCAGCGCACCCCCACCATCGGAAACACGCCCTGTTAAGAACACAGGCTACGCCCAGAACCAACACAAAACACTAGAAATATAAAGTAACTATGATGCACATCCTCCCGAAATTTGATGGTGGGCGGCGCAAATGTGCGACTAACGGACAAATTACTCGTCTGACCTTGTCAAACATTGATCGATGTGCGCGACGCGCGCATCTGATACAGGTGAAACTGTGGGCCGCTATGTGGACCAAGTCGCCAGTAAGGCTCAAAGACGCGTCATTTGGCGACACGTAGGGCTTCCGATCGAATGAACGGAGCGTGGGCGTGCAGTGAGTTCTTCGATAGGGGGAGCACCCCCGTGCCATCAATTGTTTCACGTGAAACATTCTGACAAGAGATGCGTTGATCCACGTCAATCTGAGTGCAGTGGTCGCGTTGCGCAGCCTGTGAGGCGTGTGCCGTGTATACCTGTCCTCATGAGGAAGCGTAGTAACCGAGCGGACGCGAAGATGAAGGCCGACCTCCAACGCTGGCTCATTGAATCTGGGGAAGCTGAAGAGCTCGTGGCCTTCCTCCGCGACGAGCGGGCGCGTCATCCTATGCCCCCCTCGCGAGTGGCCGTAACCACGAGCCTCGACGTCGATATGTTCGACGCCATGATGGCTCGCGCGGCCAGTGAGGGTATCACGTCACGGTCGGGAGCTCTCCGCGCTGCGGTGCGTGAGTGGATTAGTGACGTCGAGTGCCTGCCTGAGGCACGCCAGGATTGACGAGGCCATGGCACGTCCCCGGGTCATGGTTGGTGTGTGGGTCGTCAGGGTTGACGAGGCCGTGGCACCTCCCCGGGTCACGGTCAACGCGTGGGCAGATGGGTGTGCCGCGAGGACAGGAGCCCCGCTCTCGTGTACACATGTGACTATGACGAAGCGCGATGATGAGAGCTTGGCGGAACAGAACGCTGAAATCCGGCGGTGGGCGGAGGCGAACGGGCTGACGGTCGGGGCGATATTCGGTGAGCAGCGTGACGCGGTGGAGCGAGTCGCTCCTCGAGCGCCGGTCGTCGAGGTCACGGTGCGCGTCGACGAGGACGTGTACGAGGCGGCGATGCTGCGCGCAACCTACGACGGCTACGACAGTGCGTCCGAGGTCGTCGAAGAGGCCCTCCGAGAGTGGGGGAGAGGGTACTAGGACCGCCGAGATGCATTCCGCCAGTTGTGACGGCGTCTCAGGGGGAGTCGCCCGTTATGAGGATGCGGTGCGACACGTCGTGGGTATTCTCGGCAGGAATATTAGCTGTGACTATGATTCGACAGAGAAGCGTGGTTCGGAGTTCATCGCTCGGGGCCTGATTTCAATGTTGAAGGTCAGAAGAGCGAGGGAGCACATGGACGCGATCGATGAGTTGATTAACGGTGCGAAGACCTTCTATGAGGATGCGCGCACGAGCGAGAATGGGCGCTCGACGTCGTGGGAGCACTGCTATCGCGTGTTTCGAGATGCGCGGATCGACCCGTCCCCGGACTGTGACTATTTGAGCCTGCACCTCGCTTTCTACCTGGCGAGCTGGGGGATGTATCGGGGCTCGTCCTTCCTGCTGCAGAAGGACTACAAGGTGCTGACGCCCATCGTCGAGAAGATCCTGAAGCCCGAATATGACTGCCTGTTTGGGGTTGCGTGCGTGAGCCTGCGGGAGTCTGAGGTTCAGGAGAGGTACACGAACGTGTACGACGACATCGCCGAGCATTTCCGGCCGATACGTAACGAGGTTGCAGGGCGTGAGGTTGCGTCTTCTGTATCCCCGGTCCTCATCACGAAAATCCTCATGGGAACGCTTGGCTGCGTGCCCGCGTATGACAGATTCTTTCAGGATGGCGTTGCGACATACAAGGTGACGACGCAGGAATACAGCCCGGAGTTCGTCCTCAGGCTCGTGGACTTCTACGAGGAGCACAACGACCGCCTCGAGGAAGCGCGGCGAGGAATGCGGACTGAAGACCTCATCTATCCGCAGATGAAGCTGCTCGACATGGGGTTTTGGCAGGTTGGATTCGAGAAGGACGCTGGGGACGCCAAGTGACCCGTCACTGAACGTCTGTGGGGTCGACGACGCCGAGAATCTCGGTCACCGCCGACCCCACCAAGAGTCGCTCATAACCTCGATGCGGCACGTGCCACCCGCTGTGGAGACGGAGACAGCGGGTGGGCACCCAACGGAGGCCTCGACAAGGAGGCCACCGTTGGGTGCAATCGAGGAGGAGGCGCGATCATGGGCGCGCGGGCAACACCGCCTGTCCGATCCTGGTCTTGACGTCCCCGACCTCCCCGGAGAGAACGTCGATGACGGCATTCATGAGCGGCAGCTGCTCGCGAAGCTCCGGGGCGTGCTGGTCGACGAACTTCTGCGCCAAACCGGCCGCAGGAACGCCTTCAACGGTCTGCTCCAGGCGAGCCATCTCCTCGAGCGCTTCCTTCGGCCCTTCGCCGCGCCCGATGCGTACGCCGTAGAACTTGTTGCGCCCGGATAGGCCCGTCACCTCGAGGTCGCCGACACCCGGGAGGCCGAATGCGGTCGTCTCGTTGGCGCCCTGTGAGGTGCCGAGGATCGACATCTCCCTCACGGCCTCGTTAAATGTGGCCGCCTTGAGGTTGTGGTGCGGGACGCCGGTCTTCTCCTGGAGGCCGTCGGCGATGCCGAGTGCGATCGCGAAGACGTTCTTCATGGGAGCGCAGATTTCCACGCCGGTCTCGTCGTCGGTGGCCTCGATGGCGTAGTTGTCGGTGCGAATTGCGCGCGCGTACTTGATGGCGACGTCGAGGTCCTTGCACCCGAAGATGGTCGCGGTGGGTTCCCGCGCGGCGCACTCGTTCGCCTTCACGGGACCCGCGACAGCGATGATCGGAGGCAGGTTGTCGTAGCTCTCGTCCGCCGCGATGCGCCGGATCGAGTCGGGCAGCGCCATTTTCACGACCTGCTCGACGCCGACGGACGCCACGGAAACGATGACGGTATCCGCGCCATCCAGGGCCTCGTCGAGTTCGGAGGAGCGGTAGAGGGTGACGCCCTGCGCGAAGGGCTGGTTCGTGCGCGGGTGGTTCTCGCCTCGCTCGATCGCGTCGAGGAGGTGATCGTCGAGCCACGTTCCCCACAGCTGCACGTCCCAGCCGGCGTCCGCGAGCGGCGTGCAAATCGCCGAGCCCATCGCTCCGGCGCCAAGGACGGTAATGGTAGACATTGTTTCTCCTTGCGATTCCTAGAGTTCTGCCTTCGGTGATTCGGGCTTCGTCGAGGGGGACTTGCGCGAGAGCTCGTAGAGGTCCTCGAACACGTCCTTCAGCTTCGGGTAGAGCGGCTCTTCAGAGTTGGGTGTGGGTGGAGGCGTCTAGGCCTCCTGCGATGAGGAGCATTCGGAGTTGGTAGTTGGTGGGGTTGCGGTAGCCTCTGGCGGTGCGTCTGCCTAGCTCGATGATGTCTGTTGATGGCTTCGGTGTGGTGCGTTGCTGGCTCCGGCGGTGTCGAAGTAGGCGTCGAGTGCGTCCTTCCATTTGCGTAGGGTCCGGCCCAGTCGGGCGATTTCGGGGATGGGGCAGGCTGGTAGGGGCTCGATGAGGTGTGGCCAGGCGTCGGCCTTGGGTGGGTGTGTCTTGGTGGAAGACCTCGCGCACTTGCCCGGTGAAGGTAGACGACTTCCACACTGATGTGTGCCTCATCTGCCGTGAAGGCCTCTCGGAGTCGTTCTTGTTGACGTGGGGTGAGCGTGCGCGCGCAAGGCGTGCAAAAGAAGCCGGATTTGGTAGAGGGGATCCCCCTTGCGTCCGCGGTGGCCCAGGGTGTCTTGCTGGACGCGGCGGTGTACTTCATCGAGGGCGTCACCGGCGAGCTTGACGATGTGAAAGGCATCGAGCACGCTGGTTGCGTCTTGGAGCTGGCCAAGCGATGGCGTTCTTATATCCCTGGAAGGGATCCAGAGTCGCGATTTGCACCCCTGCACGGAAGTCTTCTCCGCGCTCGGCCAACCAGTTCTTGTACACGGTGCCAGACCTGCCTGGGACCAGGTCTAACAAGCGGGCTGGGGGATGATCCTCCCCGCGTGTCAGGTCCACGATGCCGGTGAGCTCACGTGGGCCTCGTCGGCGTCGGTCCTGGTGATGCCACACGCCTCTCATCGACCCCCAGTACCCGCACGCCTGCGAAGCGGGCGGGGTCATCAGATGCGGCTTGCAGGCACGGCTTGATGTGGGACCACACGGTATTCCACGTGGTTCCTAGCTGGCGGGCCAGCCCCGAGATAGTGGCTCCCTCGAAGCGCAACTGTCGGATCGCCCAGCGGATCGCCCGCACACCCAAACGCGCCCTGGGGGCGCACACCGAGTGGTTCTGCTCGATGAAGGTCGCGATCTGGCAGGTGTGTTCGCGGCATATCCATCGGCGCTTGTGCCACCGGATCCGCGCCGGGACCCCGGCCCAGGGCGCGTCGATCACCTCCACCACCACGCGTCCGTGGCCTTGAGCGATTCAGCCCACACCCAGGGCAGCCAGCAAGGTGATCGCAGGACTCTATGTCGAGCACCAGAGCATCTGGGGTGCGAGCCACGCTCATCAGATGGAAGCCCTCCAAACCGACGAGCAGATCACACCGATCACAACGATCAAGCGACGCAGAGCAGCAGCAGGTAGGGTGAGACACCGCCCGAGGTCCCTTGACGACAGCGGGGGTAGAAGTCCGCTCATCATCAAGGACCTCGACCTCTACCCGCAACCCCCGACCAACACCCACTCACCCACACTCAACTCGGAAGAGCCGGTAGAGCTTGCGCTGGATTTTGGCGACGTCGCAGTACTGCTCGTGCTTCTCCATGTCGGGTTCGATTGTTTTGCCGTATTGCGCCATCTTCTTTGCGGTGGCGGCGACGTCATGCTCGCCGTAGATGCCCGTCGAGGCCATGGCGAGGACCGCCGCACCGAGCGCGGAGATCTCGTCCTGGGTGCACACGGTGATGGGCAGGGCGGTGGTGTCCGCCATGATCTGGCGCCACAGGAGGGAGCGCGTGCCGCCACACATCGCGCGCAGTCCGGTGAGCCTCACACCGGTGCCCGCCTCGATCGAGTCGAGGTTGTAGCGCATTTCGAATCCGATGGATTCGAGGATGGAGCGGTACATGTGGGCGCGAGAGTGGGTGCCGCGCCAGCCGACGACGGCGCCTCGGGCGACGGAGTCCCAGTGGGGGATTGGACGGCGTTCCAGTAGGGGAGTGTCACGAGGCCTTCGCAGCCCGGGGGAATGAGGCTCGCAGCCTCGTCGAGGGCGGGGTCGGGTGCGCCGAGGAGCTTTGGATCGCCGAGGGTTTCACGGAACCAACCGGCCAGGTAGGAGCCGGAGGACTGGAGGACCTCGAACACGTAGTTGCCGGGGATGCCGGACACGTGGGTGCGGAAGACCTTGTCGTACTTGTAGACCGGCGAGTCGACGCCCGCGTTGACGGCCGTGCTGAGGTTGAGGAATCCGATCTCGGGATCGGCGGCGGCTCCGATGCCGGCTGCCTGGCCGTCGCCGAGGCCGGCGATGACGGGCACTTCGGCGATGCCCCGCTCCTCGGCGAGTTCTTTGCGCAGCGTGCCCATCTCGTAGGAGGGTTCGACGAGGTCTGCCATCTGTTCGCGGGAAACGCCCGCAATGTCGAGGAGTTCGTCGGACCAGTCGCGCTTCTGGATATCGAAGAGGCCGAGGGAGTCCGCGGCGGCCTGCGAGCTCACGGGGCGTCCGGTGAGCATCCAGGCGATGTAGCCGTGAACATCCATCACCCTGTAGGCGTCAGCGAAGATCTCGGGTTCGTGTTCCTTGACCCAGGCCATCTTGTAGATGGCGGGGGTGACGCCGGCTGGCTTTCCGGAGAGCTCGTTGATGTGTTCGCTGCCGTAGCGGCGGATTTGCTCTGTGGCGCGGCCGTCGAGCCACAGGATGCCGTTTCGGAGCGGTCGGCCGTCCTTGTCGAAGGGGGCGAAGGAATCGCGCTGGGGTGTGATGCCGATGGCTGCGATCCGGCTGCGGTCTGTCGGCGAGAGCTTGGAGAGCACCTCCCCGATGGTCGCGCGGCTGGTTTCCCACCAGCGGATGGGGTTGTGCTCGTACTGGTCCATCGCGGGGGTGTGCAGCTGAATGTTCTGCTTCGCCGTGTGCCAGATGTTTCCTTCTGCGTCGACGACGATCGCCTTCGTGGATGTCGTCGAGGAGTCGATTGCGACGACGAGAGGATCGTCTGCCAGATACTTGTTCTCGGTCATGATGCTTTTGCCTCACCTGTGAATGACAATTGCAGATCTCGTGCACACGGAAAGGCCATTCTTTCTGTGTTGCGCTGAATGCAGAGACTACTCCCGGTGTATGTGAGGGACAATCAACCTGTCACATGCGCGCGAGGGGCTACGAGGCCCCATTGGAGACGCGCGTGCGGCGTGGTAGCTTCACTGAAAATACGCTGGAAATGGTGGGCTATCTGCATGTTTGCAGCGTGGTGCTTCGGTTGCTGCCACCTGCATGGGCGGCGCGGATGCACACGTTGTGTTAAAGCGAGGCGCATTCAAGATGCACATAGATGCGATTGAGGCGCCACCCTCAAATTGTTGGAGATGGCGCTGTTGGGGAAAATGTGCTCACATGTTGGCCGATGTGTGTGGTGGGCGATCGTCAGGCGGGCGGGTCCGTGCGGGGTGTGCGTAGCTCAGGGGTGATGACCTGCGGGTACAAGTAGAATACTTGACACATGGATGTAACTGGCGTAATAGCTGCTATGATCAACTTGACAGTAATGTTTAGTTACTGTCGAACTCAATGATGAGAGGAAGAGTCATGTCATGGTTGCTTGAGCTAGGGATTGGTGCAGCTGCGGGTATCCTTTCCGGCGTCATTCTGCAGGTGCTCTTTCCTGCAAATTCAGGTATTTCTTCGCCCGTTATTGCCTCTGGTGCACAGGTGAATCAACAGGTGATGACAAGTGAGGGTGATGCGATTTCGATTGTAGGGAGTGGGAATCAAGCGCACATTGGCGATGTCAATTCAGTTCATGTGACGGTTAATGAGCGTGTAGGCCAACGGGAGTCAAATAATGATGACGTTGGTGGATTTGTCATCCTGTGTATCGTTGTGACTGTCGTGGTTGCGTGGGTTCTGCTGCGTAATTACGAGAGCATATTGCATGTACTCATTGGCGTATCAGCTGCACTGTTGACGCTATGTATCCTGATGGTTGGTTTGGCGCTACGGGCGCGATATGTTTCGCCTTCCCTTGGTGCTGCAATATTCACGAGTATCTTGATGGGCACTGTGGTGTACGTTAGTTACTACACGTGCTTTTCGCTCAAGACTGCAACGACAGGTTTGTCGATGCCAGATCTATCACGCTTGCTAGCTGAGTCTTCAGAGAGCGGCAATGCGACTTCGGTTGGTACAGTCGTCCGCGTTCTTTTCGATGAAGGTGCCCTGGCATATGTGGGGACTGTATTCATTGAGATGCTGATTAGCGCATTGCTGGGTGTCCTGGCGTTCCAACTGCTGCTGCGTGAATGCTGTGAGCGCTACATGGTTGGGTACTCTGGTGGTGGAGTAGCTCAGTGGGTCTCGGATCATCTCACCGTGTCGTGGAAGCGTTCATTGCTTTGCGCTGTCATCCTTCTCGGTATTTCCGTCGGGTTGATCTTCCTCTTCCACTGGATCCCAGATCTTATTCAATAGTGGTTCAGTGCGTGTCCCTGTCACGTGGAAGTGTTACTTGTACGGTTGTCCCCGCGCGGCTGTCCGCGCGGGGACAACCGTGTGCGATGATAGTAAGGTTCCTGGCGGGGAAACCGCCGCGTTGATTGAGGTAGACCGTGAGAGGTGACGTCGTGTCGGATCGCAGACTGGCCTCGACAATCACGGTGGGCGGCGCGACGAACGCGGGAACGTTTGAGGCGGCTGAGCTGATGGCCGCTGGCATGAGTGCGCGTGAGGCGAGCGACGTGTTATTCGAGCAGAACCTGGTGGTCGCGGGCTCGGAGTCGACGCGGCGACGCTTGGCGAGCGCGACGACGAAGCACCTGTCGTTCCTGGAGGACGACGCCCTCCGATTCGTCGCCAGTCGCGAGTACGGATGGGAGCTTGTCATGTGGCTGGCTCTCGTGACGGAGTCCTACGTGTTTGCGGCGTGTGCGCGCGAGGTTGCCTGGATCCGTCTGGTCGTCGATGAGGCTCCGCTGACAGCGTCGGATATCGACAACTTCGTGGAACGCCAACGCGGGGTGGATCCCGCGATGTCGACACTGACAGTAAAGAGTGGCCAGAAGGTGCGATCCGTATTTCTGCGCTGCATGCGAGATGTGGGTTTCATCAACGAGATCGGTGTTGCTTTGCCGGTCTTGGTCCCGGTGGGGGTTGCCCGCTTGGTGAACGCGGCTCCGCAGCCGTGGGGTTGGCCGATGCGGGAGTCGTTCCCGGTCGCGCAGTTCCAGTTTGATGTCCTCGGCTGACAGTTATTCGGGAAATTGTGACGCAGGAGCCATGATTAAGCTCGAATTGTGGGTGGCTTGCGGTACGGTATGAGAAGCCCGGTAAGGGGTGCTGCGCGAGAGGAAGGTACGGTCGGTGTCGAAGCGTGGAGCGTATCTGGATTCGCTCAGGGAGACCTTTGATTGTGCCTTCCGGGTGCTCACGTCGGAGCGCTTCAAGAAGATGGAGGGCCTGGGCAACGAGGTTCCTTTCTTTGTCCTGCGCTACAAGCCGGAGTGGGAGCCGACTGTCGACGAGGAGTTCTCGAGGCTGCGTCGCCGCCTGCGCGAGGAGCGCTACCACCTGGCCGATGTCGACGTGTTCGGGCTCGCGGTGAACATCTGGAAGAGATCTCCTTTTTTCGATCAGATGTTGGCGATGGAAAAGACGTTGCCTCCGGAGACTTTCCGGGATGCGCTGAGCAAGGTAATCGACGTCGAGGGTTTGCTCGCGCCCGCTATTAAGAAGGCTGTGGACGAGGCCGGGGGAGAGGATAGCGTTGACGCCGTCCTGCTCTCGGGGGTGCACCATCTGTTTCCGCTCGTGCGCACGCATTTGCTGCTGAACTGCCTGCAGCCCCTGTTGGGGCGCGTGCCGCTGGTCGTGACTTTCCCGGGGTCGTACCACCAGTCGCCGTCCACTCACTCGGCGCTCGTCCTCTTCGATCAAATCTCCCAGGACAACTACTACCGGGCTTTTGATTTGGTGGACTTTTCACTTACTCTAGAACCGTCGGCGAACTGAAAGACAAAGGTGTGACGCATGGACATGAAGGGTCTGTACGCGAAGGATATTTTCCGGTCGATCGACGGTGTCATCAAGGCTGATGACGTCTCGAAGGTCGCCTCCGAGGTCGACGAATACGTTATGACCAGCGAGATCCGCAGCGGTCTGTCGCGGATTGTCGATGCGTGGAACCAGGTCGATGCTCCGTCGAACGGCGTGTGGATCGCGGGTTTCTTTGGGTCGGGTAAGTCGCACCTGCTGAAGATGCTGTCCTACCTGCTGGGTGAGCAGGCGGGAAGCCAGCCGATGACCCGCGAAGATGTCGAACGAGCCTTCGAACAGAAGGTCGCAGGCGATGAGACACTTATTGCGGACCTCAAGAGGAGCCTGCATACGCCCATGCGCGCGGTGCTCTTCAATATCGACGCCAAGGATGATAAGTCGACGCGTGAGCGCGGATCGGCAATGATCGAGGTCTTCTACAAGGTCTACTTTGAGGCGCGCGGCCTGTACTCGAAGGATCTGGGAGTTGGTGCACTCGAGTGTGACCTGGAAGATCGGGGAGAACTGGCGCGTTTTCGCGAGGCCTACCAGGAGGAAGCTGGGCATACCTGGGAGGTCGGTCGCGTCAACACCGTCTTTTCGGAGGCGCTTGTCTCGAGGGCGCTGGCCCGCCTTGGGCACCAGGTGGATCAGCCCTTCCGCAGCTATCGGGAGCAGATGAACCTGTCGGCCGAGGCCTTCGCGCAGGACGTGGCCTCGTGGCTTGACCGTCAGGGGCCTCACCAGCGCATCGCCTTCTTCGTCGACGAGGTCGGCCAGTTCATCGGCGACGACTCTCAGCTGATGCTGAACCTGCAGACCATCACCGAGCAGCTGGCGACGCATTGCCCCGGTCGCGCCTGGGTCTTTGTGACCTCGCAGGAGGAACTGAGTGGTATTACGGCGCAGATGAACGAGCGCCGTAGCACGGACTTCTCCAAGATTCAGGGGCGCTTCGCGATCAAGGTGAGCCTGTCGACGGAGGAGGTCACGGACGTGATCGCTCGCCGACTGCTGACAAAGAGTGAGCAGGGGGCGGAAGACCTGGACACGCTGTGGCAGCGTCTCGGCGCGGGGTTCCCGTCGATGTTCCGTTTCCCAGTGAAGACGAAGAAGTACGATAACTACCTGACGAGGGATAGCTTCGTTGCTAAATACCCGTTCGTGGACTACCAATTTGAGATGTTCACGCAGGCGATGCGAGGCCTGTCCGATAACGACCTCTTCACGGGCCGTCACTCGTCGGTGGGTGCGCGTTCGCTGCTGGGCGTGTGTCAGCAGATCGCGCAGGAGCTGACGGATGACGAGCTGGGTACGGTTGCGTCTTTCGATCGCTTCTACGACGGCATCGCGGCGATGCTCAAGTCCGACGTGAAGGACAATATTGGGCGAGCCGCACAGGATTCGCGCACGTGTGACTCCTTCACGATGAGCGTGCTGAAGGTGCTCCTTCTCGTTCGCTACGTGGATTCCTTCCATGCATATCCGCGCAATATTGCGGTTCTGCTGCGCCGTTCCCTGGATCAGGATGCGACTGATCTGGAAACACGTGTTGAGCGTGCGCTTCGCATCCTGTCGGATCAGGTGTACGTGCAGCGTCAGGCGGATGGAACCTACGCGTACATGACAAATGAAGAAAAGGAAGTCCGTCGAGAGATTCGTCAGATCACCGTGGAGTCCAGGGAAATAGCGGATCTGCTGCGCACGGACATCCGTAAGCACGTCGGTACCTCCGCGACGAGCTTCGTGTATCCCGGAACGAACCGACGCATGGGCGTGTCCCTGTTCGTCGATGGACGCCGCGAACAGGCCGAGCCGCTGGTAATCTCGGTGTCCACGCCGCAGTCCTCCCTGGACGAGGCGGGTATTCGTAACGAGAGTGCCTATCGCCATGACAGCCTTTCGTTGGGGCTGGATATCAGCTCCGAGATCCTCGAGGATGTGCGAGTCTTCTGCCAGACTGAGGAGTATGTGAAGCGTCAGGCAGGCGCTGCCTCAGGCCTTCGCAAGCGCATCATCCTGGCGCATAAGGAAGACAATGAGCAGCGTCGTCGAGTGATCGGCGAGGCCGTGAAGGATGCGCTTATGCGGGCGTCGTTGTTTGTTGCGGGGGAGGAAGTGAAGACGGGTACGGCGAAGACGCCGGCAGACGTGATTGAGCTGGGACTGACTCGTCTTGCTCAGAAAGTCTACCCCCGTATCGAGGATGCGAAGCCGCTGGCGGGCCTCAAGGATGGACAGATCGTGTCCTTCCTGCGCGATCAGGAGGACGCGACGCTGGACGTTGACCCGGGCGTGGATATCGCGCAGAGTCTCGCGGGCGAGTGCGCCCAGTGGGTGGAGCAGGCGCGCGTGCTGAACGGACAAAACGTGTTCGTGAAGAACGCGATCGAGTATTACGGTCGGGCCCCCTTCGGCTGGGACAAGAACGCGGTGCTGGCCATCGTGGCGACGGCCCTTCGCCTGGAGCTGCTCGAGGCCCTCGAGAACGACAGACCCCTCACTCGCACGGAGCTGGAGGGTGCCCTGCGCGACGTGACCCGCCAGGGGCGGGTGCTGCTGCAGAAAAAGAAGCACCTGGATCGCGCCGCACTCGCGGATTTCCAGCGTTTTGTTGGTCATTTTGTCCCGAGGGAGTCCCCGCAGGATGGCCCTTCGCGCGTTCGCGCGGTTGAGGTCAAGGCGGCCGAGTGGGTGAAGCTGCTCAAGGGATACAGGTCCGACTGGTACAGCTTTGATGACGAAGTCGCGGAGGCCCTCGACCTGCTGACGCCGCTCACAACCACGCAGCACACCGAAGAGGAGATGCTTGCCCCGCAGATCCGCGGCGGATTCGACGATCTGATCGAGATTGTCGACGACTTCCTCATGCCCTACCGGGAGTTCGTGGAGGAGCATGAACAGGAGCTTCGCGACGCGTTGGCCGAGGCGGACAGCCTGTCGTTCTTCGAACTCACGGAGGACGGTGAGCAGGCAATTGATGAGCTTCGAAAGCTCGCAGGTGACTCGAGGCTGTACGTGCGCACGCAGGAGATCGCGCCGCTGGTTCGGCGTATCGACGCGGCGCGTCGTGCGTTGGTGCAGGCGCAGCGTGACAAGGTACTGCGACGCATCGACGAGGCCGTGGCGGGTATTCGCGGATCCGCTGAGTTCAAGGCTGCGTCGGAGGAAGCTCGGCTGAGGGTTGATGCGGTGATGGAGCGGCTCTGTGCTGCGGTGAATTCGGTATCGAAGCCGGGTCATGCGGAGGAAATCGGCCGTCAGCTCGATCAGCGTGTGGACGACCTCTACGCCGCATTGATCGCGTCGGCGACGCCCGCGGAGTACCCGGACCCAGACGAGGCGACGGAGCCGACCAAGAGGCCGACGATTGTGCGCCTGGCGGATCTGCTGCCGAAGACGAACGGCCTCCTGTCGACGCCGGATCAGGTCAACGAGTACATCGAGCGCGTTCGTGAGCAGATGCTCGCGGCTGTGAACGACGGCAAGCAGCTGCGCCCCTGAAGGAGTAGACATGAACACCTCAGTGTTGGAGTCCCTGGCGGCCGCCTCGCGCGAGCGCCTCATCGAGATGTCCGTGGCTGCGATCGAGCGCAAGATGGCCGATCCGCTTCTGAGCGACGCCGACCGCGTGCGCCTGACCCAGGCTGTCGACAAGCATGCCGAGGCCGGTGGTAACCGGGTGCTGGGTGCTGCGAAGGTGGTTGCCTACTCCTGGTTTAACCGCCTGACAGCCCTGCGCTACATGGACGCGATGGGTCTCTCAGGTGACTACGGAGTCGTCACCCCGGCCGAGGGTGCGGGGACGGGTGTACCCGAGTGCGTGCAGCGCGCCCGCGGGGGTGACTTCGACCGACACATCGGAGAGGATGCGCGAGCGCGGATAGTGCAGCTGCTGTTCGATAATCAGGACCTTGATGCATACGTTCTGCTGCTCCGCGAGTACTTCACCTCGTGGCACCTGGTCATGCCGGGCGTATTCCCCGAGGCGGAAGACTGGACGAACCTGGTTCCGCCAACGGACCTCCTGTCGGCTGGTGAGTCTGTGCGTGCCGATATCGTTGCGGCGATCAACCCCAACGATTCTGGACGCATGGACGTTGAGGTAATCGGCTGGCTCTATCAGTTCTACATTTCAGCTCGTAAGCAGGAAATCAACGAGTCGAAGGCCAAGATCGACAAGGACACGTTGGCTCCCGTCACGCAGCTCTTTACCCCGCACTGGGTGGTGCGCTACCTGGTGGAGAATACGCTGGGGAAGCAGTGGCTGCGTGCCCACCCGGACTCCGCGCTCCGGGAGAAATTCGAGTACCTGGTGACCCCTGCCGAAGGACAGGAGGATGAGGGCCTGGCAATCTCCAACCCCGAGGACTTCCGCGTCATCGACCCGGCCTGCGGCTCTGGGCACATGCTCACCTATGCCTTCGACGTCCTGTGGGAGATGTACGCTGAGGCCGGATACCCGACCAGGCAGATCGCTCGCCTGATCCTGGAGAAGAACCTGCATGGTGCGGACGTGGATGGGCGCGCGGCGCAGCTCGCTTCCTTCGCCTTGACGATGAAGGCCGTCGAGCATAATCCTGGTTTCTTGGGGCGTATCGAGCGCCAGAGTCAGCGAGATGGCGAGACCTCGTGGCAGGGGCCCAGAATCGTTCACGTTGAGTCTATGGAACTCGATGAGCTGAGCCCCGCAGAGATCGCGGATGCCTCCGACGATGGAGTGTCCCTCGGCATGTCTCAGCTGATCGAACAGCTGCGCTATGCCGACGCCTACGGATCGCTGATCCGTGTGCCCGAGGGTGCGTCTACTCTGTTCCGCGAGATCGCGCGCCGCATTGAAGCGGGGGAGAAGCAGCAGGTGCTGGGCGGCGCGGACAGTGAGGAGTGGCTGCGCGCCGCCGACATGTGCGAGATCCTTGAGGACGGACGCTACACGACCCTGATTGCGAACCCGCCTTATCTCAGCATGAAGAAGGCGAAAGATCCACTCAAGCGGTTCGCGAACAAACACTACAAGCGTAGTTCCACAGACCTGTGCACGATGTTTATCGAGCGTGCTGCTTCCCTCGCTCAACGTCGTGGTGCGATCGGTATGATCACGATGCACGCGTGGATGTTCCTGGACTCGTATCGAGAACTGCGCCCGTGGATGTTGTCGACCATGAGTATCGACTCGATGGCTCACCTTGGTACGCGTGCCTTCGACTCGATTGGGGGAGAGGTCGTCCAGACGACCGCTTTTACGATTACGAATGCAACTAGCGATGTCGACCGTGTCGGCGTCTATTTGCGGCTAGTAGACGGTCGAAACGAAGCTGAAAAAGACCTTGTTCTCCGAACGGTAGCGTGTGAACAGAAGCATGACATTCGCTTTGAAGTCTCACCCGCAACTTTTGCAGTGATTCCCGGAAGGCCCATAGTGTACTGGGCTAGTCGCCAAATGCTTAACGCTTTTGAAGCGGGCGTCCCGTTGGGAGAGGTGGCGCCCGCGAAGCAAGGGCTCGCGACCGCTGATAACGAGCGATTCCTACGTCAGTGGTTCGAGGTAAGCGCCGACCGCTCTTACATGCAGGCCCGCGATCGTGCGGATGCCCAGGCCAGTGGTGCACGCTGGTTCCCACACAACAAGGGCGGCGAGTTCCGCAAGTGGTGGGGCAACCAGGACTACGTTATCAACTGGCAGGACGATGGCCGTGAACTTTGGGATTTCAGACCACGCTCGGTCATCCGAAATCCCGATTGTTACTTCCGTCCCTGTGTTTCGTGGGCGCGTGTGTCCTCAGGTGATCCGTCATTCCGATTGTTTGATTCATCTTCTACATTTAACGACAAAGGTGCCGCTGTATTTTTGAGCTCGCATCAGCAAACATATGAGATGCTTGGCTATTTGAATTCGAGTACAACGTTAAAGCTTGAATCTACAATCGCTCCAACCGTCATGTTCGAGGTTGGCCAGGTGAAGAATCTCCCCTGGATCAAGCCCGAGTCCTTTGATTCGGCGGGAGTCGAGCGGTTGATCGAGATTTTCCGCGCCGACTGGGACGCCCGTGAGACCTCGTGGGACTTCGCCCGGCCTCCCTACCTGCGCGGCGGGTACTCGCTGCTCCAGGATGCCTTTGACGACTGGTACCGCCGCAGCTGTGAGACTGCCGATGAAGCGCGACGCCTGGAGACGGAAAATAACCGCTACTGGGCCGAGGTCTACGGCCTCGCGGACGAGGTGGAGATCAACGTTCCACTCTCGCGAGTCTCCCTCACCTATAACCCGCGGTTCGCCTTCGCCCCCACGAAGGGTGCGCCCGAGCGCAGCGAGGAGGAATACCGCTGGCTGCACTACCAATGCAGCGCGCGCGAACTCATCTCCTGGGCCATCGGCGTCACGATGGGCCGCTACAGCGTCGACGTGCCCGGCCTCGTACTGGCCGACCAGGCCTCGTCGCTTGACGACTTCCGCGCCCGCGTCGCCGAGGCGCGCCTCGAACCCGACGATGACGGCATCATTCCCGTCACCGGCGGCGCCTTCGACGACGATGCCTCGCGCCGCGTCAGGGCCGTGCTGCGCGTTGTCTTCGGTGCCGCTGATCTGGGTGACAACATCGAGTTCCTCACTCGCTGCCTGGCCGTGAAGCCTGGCAGCTCGAGCGCGGAGTTCGTGCCGCCGGCGATCCCGGCCGACCCCGAGCGGGCCCTTGAGGACTACATGGCGAAGTCCTTCGCCGCCGACCACCAGAAGGACTACAGCGGCCGCCCCGTGTACTGGTCTCTTGAGTCTCCGAAGGGCACGTTCCGGGCGCTCATCTACCTGCACCGCTACACGCCTGACACGGTTGGCCAGGTGCTCACCAAGTACGCGGCTCCCTTCGTCGATCGACTCAAGGCCGAATCGGAGGCCGTCGGGCGTGAGCGTGACGCCGTGATGGGCGACGACAGGAAGGCCGATCGCGAGCGCGCCCGCATCGACAAGAGGCGTGCGGAGATCGACGCGACGATCGCGGAGGTTCAGGGATTCATCGACTCGGTCCTGCAGCCTCTCGCTCAGCGCCGCATCCACTTGGACTTGGACGACGGCGTGCGCATCAACCGCCTCAAACTCGCTTACGGCTGGCGCTCGGATCTGGCTGACCTGCCCCAGCCCGCGATCGGCGTTGCCACGGCGGCAGTCAAGAAGGAGATCGAGAAGGATCTCAAGTGGGCCCACAAGGAGGTCGCAAAGAACAACGCATGGTGGAGTGAGTAATGAGCACGAAGCCGAATCCCACCATTCTCGATCTGGATCACGATAAGGCTCGGCGCCTTTTGATGCAGCCCGAGTCGTACTGCAATGTGCCGCTTCCTGAATACTATGACTTTACTGGAGTTTTATCTGAAGCCGGAAAACTTGCTCGAAAATATCGAAGTTCATGCGTCACCAATAATGGGCTACGAAAGTCAATGAGCGGAAGTGTTTGTTCCGCCGGTTACCGTCCAGACTCTTGCGAGATAAAGCATATATATGAAGGTGTGAACTACCGGATTCTTGCAAATAAAGACGGTCTTCTTAGTTGGCGTCCGTTGGAGTTGATTAATCCGATAATCTATGCAGCAATAGTTTATAAGTTGACTGAGAGGGCGAGCTGGGAACTAGTGCGATCTCGTTTTGCAGAATTTCAGCAAAATGAGCAGATTGAGTGCTGTAGCATTCCACGAGGTTTGTTTACGTACGCGCAAAAAAGTTCTGTAATGAATTGGTGGGAGTCATTTGAGCAGAGGTCGATCGCATTGTCGCTCGAATTTCCGTATATGGGTAAAACAGATATATCTGACTGTTATGGGGCGATATATACGCACAGTATTTCCTGGGCTCTTCATGGGAAGGTGCAGGCAAAGAATGGTGGTAGGGGTAGTAGCCTCCTTGGTGATTATATTGATAGTGAAATTCAGAATATGCACTCACGGCAGACTGTTGGTATTCCTCAAGGGAGTGTGCTTTCAGATTTAATTGCTGAAATGGTGCTTGGATATGCGGATTTGTCGTTATCTCGAGAGCTAGAAAATGACCCTGCGCTCGTAGATTGTGAGTACAAAATTCTGCGATATCGAGATGACTATCGCATATTCGCAAGCTCTCGTGAGGGCGTGCATTCAATTCTACTGGCGCTCATGAAAGTTCTTTCAGGGCTGAATTTTAAGCTTGGGGCGGCGAAGACAGCTATCTCCGATGATGTTGTCCTTGATTCTGTCAAAGCTGACAAAATCGAGTGGCTTTTGACTGGTCGCGCGCATTCATCTATACATAAACGACTTCTCATGCTGAGTCGTTTTGCTCGCGACTATCCACAGTCGGGAACACTCGTCCGCGAATTGCAGAAAATTAGTAATTACCTAGAGACTACGAAGCGTTTCCCAGGTAAGCGAGATGTCTTGGTGGCTCAGGTTGTTGATATTGTCGTGCGCAATCCGCGATGTTATCCAATCGGCGCCCGTATCCTCAGTCTGCTGCTGCGAAAAGAGGAAAGTGATGCGCAACGCGACTTTCTCGTCAAAATTATCAATCGGTGTCGAATGACTCCAAACAGTGGGCTGTTTGAAATTTGGCTTCAACGAGTTGCTCGAGTCTTGGATA
Organism: Actinomyces sp. ICM47; assembly: GCF_000278725.1. Classification (GTDB taxonomy): domain Bacteria; phylum Actinomycetota; class Actinomycetes; order Actinomycetales; family Actinomycetaceae; genus Pauljensenia. The sequence goes on from NZ_ALCA01000088.1 coordinate 23,903, forward strand.
TTAGAATGAGCTATGACGAGTCGATGTGTTGTGCAATCGAAGCTTTTGTCATTGGTGATTGTGATGTTGTCAATCCATGGCCATGGCAGTGGATGAGGGATCCAGTTCGTGCTGATCTTGAGGCTCTCTCAATTATTGATATTGATAAGTTGAATGGTATCTCCGATGTCATCTCTTCTGATGAAGTCGGGGATTTGTCTTCGTACCCTCGAGCAGGCGCGTGATACGCTTTCGCGGAAGGGGAGGCTTTCCGCGCAGCTGATGGCGCTGCGAGGAAGAGTGAGGAAAGGCGATACTGGTGAGCGGAATCGATGCCTCTCGGCTGGCAGAGGAACTGAACGCCCTGCTCGAGCATGGGCGCATTGTCACGTGGTTGGATCGCAACGGCGAATACGCCGAGGACCTTGACGCCGTCCGAGAGCTGCTCGACGGGGCTACACTTATCACGATCAACGCCAACCTCTTCGAAACCAAACTCCGCATCTTCGCCGAAGACACCAAGTCCCGCTACGTTCTCTACTGCGGAGGCGAGCTCCCGCCCCTCGAAGAAGACCTCCTCGCCGACGTGCGCTGCGGATACCCCACATTCAAGGCCGACGCTTCGACCCTCCTCGTGCGCGAACTCGGCGTCGACCCCGGCCTGGCCGCAGTCATCGACGAATACGCCCCCTTCTTCAACTCCACCGCCCGCGTCGCCGACCTTAAGAAGCACCTCGGAGCCATCAGCGACGCCGACAAGCGCTCCGACCGCAGGACCTTCCTCGCCGCGATGAGCGCCGTTCTGCTCAAGACGCAGCAGCGTTCCTTCTCCGTCCTCTTCGCCAAGCTCGCCTCCATGACGCAGGACAACCCGCTCGACGCCCTCAAGTGGGGCCTCGACGCGTACTTCTGGGAAGGTGCCCACGCCATCTGGGGGTACGACGGCGAACACAGCTTTGACGCTCTCATGACATGGCTTTTCGTCATGAACGCGAACGGCTGGGACCACCGGCACAACTCCGCCCAGCGCGACTTCAGCATGTGGACCCGCGACGTGGCCACGCGAGACGACGCCCGCCGATGGGCCAGGCGCGTCGATGAGGCAACCGGTGCCAGCGCCGCCCTGCGCGATGCGGCTACCGACGCCCTCCTCATCGACACGACCACGCCCGGCGTTGACCGAGAACTCATCTCCCGCCTCGTCCGCGGAATCATCGACGGATCCGTTGGCGTCGCTCAAGTCGAAGAACAGCGCGGAAGGCGCCGCGAAGGCCTCTGGTTCGACGACACGGAGGCGCTGTGGGACGCTGCGCGCGCGGGGGCGCGTCTGCTCACCCACCTGCGTGCGCTCCCGGGCATCGCCTTCTCGGACGCGGCCGAGGGCTTCGCCCGCTACACGAACCCGGACAGCGGCTTGTGGGCCATTGACCAGGAGTACCGCCACTACGTGCGCGCCTCCCGAGCCGTTCACGTCGATGATGTCCTCACCGACCTCGACCGGCACGTCGAAAATGCGTACTGTGACGACTACCTGCGCCCCCTTTCGCGCACGTGGGACGACGCGCTGCGCGGCATGCGCACATGGGATATCGCCGTGCCCTCGTCTAGCGGGCGCATTGACTCGTTCCACCGTCTCCTCGTCGCAGGCTCCCACAGGCGAACCGTCGTCATCATCTCCGACGCTCTCCGATACGAGGCCGGCGTCGAGCTCGCCGACCACCTGCGCTCCCTTGGACGCGGCGCGATCGCCCTGAATCCCTGGTACACGATGCTGCCGTCGATCACCGCCCTCGGAATGGCCGCGCTGCTCCCGCATCGAGAGCTGACCCTTAACGTACGCGGCAAAGACCAAGTGGTCGTCGAGGCTGACGGCCGACCGACGTCCGGGATCGATGCACGCCGGACAATCCTCGAAGGTGCCGATGGGCGTGCGTTTACCTATCAGGAGCTCGCGAGCGACTCCGTCAAGTCGATGCGCTCGAAGTTCAAGGGTGCCTCCGCCGTGTACATCTACCACGATGTCATCGACGCGATCGGCGACCACGCGGCCTCGGAAAGTGATACCCCCGATGCCGTCAACCGTGCGATTGCCGAGCTCTCCGGCCTCGTCGGCAAGCTCATTTCCGCGGACATCACCCGCATCCTCGTGACCGCTGACCACGGCTTCCTCTTCCAGGACAGCGAACCCGCCAACGACGACACCGCGAAACAGGACGGCGTTCCGCGCGGGCGTTCCGTCTCCGTGAAGAAGCGTCGCTATGTCCTCGGCAAGGACCTGGGGTCGACGGATGACTTCGTCGCTTTCGACGCGACGAGCGTCGGCCTGACAGACGGGCCGAGCATCGCCCTACCCTACGGCACCCGCCGCATTCGCACCCAGGGCCGAGGAAACCGCTTCGTCCACGGAGGAGCCTCCCTCCAGGAAATCACAACCCCCGTCATTGAGGTGTCGGTGGGTAGTAGGGGTGCCGAGGACGTCCGCGACGTCGGTATCGCCCTGCATTACGACGACATGTCCCTGAAGGTTAACCGTTTCAGTCCACGTGTCATCCAGCGGGAACCCATCAGCCCGACGCGACGCCCTCTGACCGTCACGATTGGTCTCGAGAGCATGTTGGGTGAGCAACTGTCGAGCACTCGAGTCCTTACTCTGGATGCGGCTGAGCGCTCCGAGGTGTCGCTCAAGCAGAGCAGCGAACTCATCCTTTTCGACGGGGTGCTGCAGAGACACTCCGGCGAAGCCGTCAGGATCGTCGCCTACAAGACTGTTCACGGACAGGTCGTCGGCGAGGCCGTCGCCACCCACGAGCTGACCCTCAACGACAACGGGTTCGGAGGGTTCGGAGGATTCGGAGGATTCGACCTATGAGCATCTCGCCCGAAGAAGCCCTAGAGCGCGAGGATTCCCCGGCCTCGTCTCTGATCGGGGGTAGCGAGGGAGGAAAGCTCGCGGAGTACGAGGAAATCGCCGCGCGCGCATACGACGGCTTCGTCGTCCGCAAGGACCTGGTCGGCCAGGTCAAGGGCAACGCGATCGTCCCCTCCTACGTGCTCGAATTCTTGCTCGCTCAGTACTGCGCGACCACGAGCGAGGCGGCCATTGTCGAGGGTGTCGAGAGTGTCCGTCGCATCCTCGCCAAGCACTACGTCAACCGCGGAGATTCCGAGCTCATCAAGTCACGCATCCGCGAGGAGGGACAGTATCGGATTATCGACAAGGTCTCCGTCAACCTTGACGAAACGCACGACCGATACAACGCCTCCTTCGAAAATCTCGGGGTCACCAACGCGCTGGTATCCGACGAGACCGTTCGTGAGAACGACCGCCTCCTGACCGGTGGTGTCTGGTGCCTGGCTGAGATGTCCTACGTGCCGATGGGAGATTCCGGAGCAAAAGCATCCAGCCCGTGGATCGTCTCCCGCCTTCAAGCCATCCAGCTGCCGCGCTTCGATTTCGGCCGCTACTGCACGGGGCGCGCCTCTTTCAGCACCGACCAGTGGATCGACCTGCTCGTCGCCTCGGTCGGTCTCGATCCCGATAAGCTCAGCCGACGCTCGAAACTCTTCCAGCTGACCCGCCTCATTCCCTACGTCGAACGCAACTATAACCTCGTCGAGCTGGGCCCCAAGGGCACCGGAAAATCGCATATCTACTCCGAATTCTCGCCCCACGGCATCCTCGTGTCGGGCGGCGAGGTGACGCTGGCAAAACTCTTCGTTAATAACGCGACCCGGCGCATCGGCCTGGTTGGCTACTGGGACGTCGTCGCCTTCGATGAATTCGCCGGGCACAAGCGCGTGGAACGCAGCCTGGTCGACACGCTCAAGAACTACCTCGCGAACAAGTCGTTCTCACGTGGCGACAGCACGATCACGGCCGAGGCCTCGATGGTCTTCGTCGGTAACACGACGCGGACCGTACCCGCGATGCTGGCCAGCGCCGACCTTTTCGAGGCCCTGCCCGAGGCGTATCACGACACGGCGTACATGGACCGCGTCCACTACTACCTGCCCGGATGGGAAGTGGACATTGTGCGGCCCGAGCTCTTCTCGCGCGGGTACGGGCTCATTGTCGATTACCTGGCGGAGGCGCTGCGGCACCTGCGTACCCTGGATTACTCCGGTGACCTGGATACCCTCGCGACGCTCGATCCGGCGATGTCCAAGCGCGATCAGGACGCTGTGCGAAAGACGTTCTCGGGCCTGGCGAAACTCATCTTCCCGGCACGCGATGGCGAGCCTGAGGAACTCGAGGAGCTGCTCCGCTTCGCGATCGAGGGGCGTAAGCGCGTCAAGGATCAGATCATCCGACTCGACGACACGATGGCTGCGTCCGGGTCCCACTTCACGTACATGCTGGGACGCGTGGACCAGGACCACTACAATGCCTCGAGCGCCCGATCCGTTCCCACGCAGGAGGAACTGGACTACCCGCAGTACTTCACGTCGCACGGTGATGCTGATGAGCGGGGGAGTGGTCAATGGGATGCCGGAGAGCTTTCCGACGGTCTTCCGAAGTCGGACGTTGTAGTCGATGCACGCGGAGACAATAAGCCGGCCTCGCCCGTCTTTGACCGTCGAGCCCTGTTGAAAGCACGCGCCATCCCCAAGCGCTACAAGATCGAGCCGAGCATGGGTAATTCCATGCCGGACATCCTGCTCCCGTACCTGTTCGATGCGGCTGAGATACGGATCCGTGACCCGTACTTGCGCCAGACGCACCAGGTTCGAAACGTGCACGAAATACTGCTGCAGCTGATCCAGAATGCCGATGTCGCGAAGCTGCCGCACATTGTCATCGAGACGTGCGCCAGCGACGAGGACATCTATCGCTTGCGGCAGGAAGAGACGTTCAAGCAACTACAGCAATCGTGGGAGCCCTTCGGCATCGTGATCGACTGGAGCATCGTTGATTACTTCCATGACCGCTGCATTACGACCGACACCGGCTGGGTCATCGACCTCGGTCGCGGGCTGGACGTCTATGACGCGTACACGCCGCTATCGCAATTCGACCCTCGTTATGCGATCCCGCACCTGCGGCGGACGAAGGAGATTACGATCAACATCAGCAGGGAGTAAACTGTCCGTTCGTCAATCGTATAGTTGTGATGTAATGCCGACCGCTGAGCGCATCGTGAGTGCAGTATAGTTGGGCACTTATAGTGGCGAGTGTCACTAGCACTTGTTGTGACGGGCGCATTGCTTAAGGGTATCGTTGAATATAACATGACCGGTTCCGCTACCCGCTATGCAGTGGGAGTCCAGGGCCGGTCCTTGCTATTCGGGAGAAGCGATTTGTGCCGTGACTCGTGTGAAAGTGTTCAAAACCTACGCTGAGCAGGTCGAGCTGCTTCGAAGTCGTGGGATGCGTATTGATAATGTTGAGCGCGCGGAGAAGGAGCTTGCTCAACTGAACTACTATCGACTATCGGGGTATTGGTATCCTATGCGCCGTTTTTCTTCAGGTACCCGTAAGGCGTGCGACGAGTTTGTTGACGGAGCTTCGTTTGATTTGGTCATCGACCTCTATGAGTTTGACGAACAGATGCGGCATGTCGTATTCGGCGAACTTGATCGTATTGAAATGGCCATCCGCACCATGCTTGGGTATCGCTTGGGAAGCATTGATCCTTTCATTTATCGAGATGTGAAACGTTTGAGTGCGTCTGCTCGTCAACAGAATAAGGGGAGTTCCCGTAGTAAACATGCTGTTTGGATGGAGAAATTTGAAAGAGCTGCGAAGTCTTCAAGGGAAGACTTTGTCGAGCATCATCGGAAACATTATCAAGGCGATATGCCTATCTGGGCAGCTGTCGAAATCATGGATTGGGGGATGTTATCTTACTTATATGATTTTTCTCCGACGTATGTACGTGACGATATTGCGCATGAGTGCCGACTTACGGCTCCGCAGCTCGCATCATGGTTGAAATGTCTGAATATTGTGCGAAATTATGTCGCCCATCATGCGCGTATATTTAATCGTGTTTTCGATATTAAGCCGAAGCTTAGTAATGATGAGCGGTTGCAGGCGGTGGCTGGCGTGAGCAATCGTTCTTTTGGGCAGTTGTCACTCATCCAATACTTGCATCGCCAACTTGGTCTATCTCCCGCCAATCGCCTGCCTCAGTTGCTTGATATGTTCCCGCATAACGATGTTGTTCCCTTGTCGCGAACTGGTGCTCCTGATGGATGGCAAAAGCTTGCGGTGTGGGAGCGCTAGTCTAGAGTGCTCCATGTCGCACAGACGTGCACGTATGCGATGTGTTGCGGAACGGATGTTCTTGGTTCGGGGTACGCGTATGCGGGTTGGTAAGGGTTCGGGGTGGAAGATAGGGGTTCGTGTGCACCACGCGCCAAACTGGTCCGACAAATCGGCCCGCAACCAGCCTAAACACGCCCTGAAACCCCGCCCAGGCCTCGTCCGAAGCAGAGCCAAAAAGTGAACGCCGCCACGAAAAATGGCTTAGGATGGTGGGCGCGCCGACGAACCCCAATGACGGGAACGACCGGCACAACACAGTATCCAACGCAGCAGCAACACACCAACCAGCAGACCGCAAGGCCAGCACAGCGCGGACGCACCGTCGCAACCGTGCGCAGCCGGAGCACAGCGGGGGAGCGGCACC
>NZ_ALCA01000089.1 GCF_000278725.1 Actinomyces sp. ICM47
CCGGCCACCGTGGAGGCACCCGGGGTCGTTCCCGACGAGGCCGGGGCCGGGCTGGGCGCGCCACTGCCTCGTCCCTCGAGGGAAACGCGGCCATCACGCACGTGGATCGTGTGCGGCAGGCGCGCGGCGACCGCCGGGTCATGGGTGACGAGGACGAGGGATGCGCCCGTGGAGGTGCAGGCGCTGGTCAGGAGGGACATGACCTCGCCGCCGGTCGCCTGGTCGAGGGCTCCCGTGGGTTCGTCGGCGAAAATCACCGAGGGGTTGGTGGCGAGCGCACGACCGATGGCGACGCGCTGGGCCTGGCCGCCCGAGAGCTGGCCGGGCCGATAGGGGCCGGCACCGTCGAGGCCGAGGTTCGCGAGGATCTCGCGAGCCCGGGCAATAGCCTCCGATTTGGGTGTGCCCGCCAGCATGAGGGGCATCGCGATGTTCTCTTGCGTGGGCAGCTCAGGCAGGAGCTGGCCGTCCTGGAACACAAAGCCGAAGCGGCGCAGACGCAGGGTGGACAAGGCGCGTTCCGACATGGTCGTCATCTCTTCGCCATCCAGGGTGATCGACCCGGAGCTGGGGCGCAGCACGCCCGCCAGGCAATGCAGGAGGGTCGTCTTACCGGAGCCGGAAGGACCCATGATCGCGACCTGTGTGCCCTGCGGGAGCGTCAGATCGACACCCGCCAGCGCGTGGACGGGCGTGTTCCCACGCATGTATGTCTTCGTTAGTGCTCGGGTCACCAGGCCCGCGTTGTTCTCAGTCATGCCTCCACGTTATTCCCGAGGCACATCTCACTTCCATGAGGGGCTGCCCTGGTTGCCCCCTGAGAGTCCCCCGACACGTCGACAGAGACGGCGGAAATCTCCCCTCCCCACGGCACTATGTCAATCATTTATCGGCATGTGGAATTTTGTTCCCACACCTCACGACACATGGGCATATGACCGATAGGATCGGTTTTGTCCATTCTGACTGTCAGAACGGCATTACTCCAAGGAGAGCACCATGGGTCTGGAAGATCTGAAGAAGCAGACTGAAGAGAACATTGAGAAGGTCGTCGACGCGACCAAGGAGAAGGCCGAGGAAGCCAAGGACAAGCTCACCGAACTGGCTGGCGAGGCCAAGGACAAGGCCAAGGAAGCCACCCACGCCGCCAAGGGCAAGGCTGAAGAGGTTGCCGACAAGGCCAAGGACAAGCTCGGCAAGTGATCTGACGAAAGGGGCTGGGCCGCAGGGCCCGGTCCCTTTTGTATACCCGCGAGGAGTCCTCGCGCATACTCGCGGGGACGCGCAGGTACCGCAGTTGCTACGTTTGACGCATGACTGCCGTCCTGGATCCCCTCGCCGCTCAGCTGCTGCTACGCGCCTACGCGCGGGCCACGAATATGCTCATCGCGGGGCGTTCCTTCGCGACGGACGACCCGACGCTGGCCGCCCTGCTGCGCGCGTTCGGTGCGCACGTGGGCCCGCTGTCGGACGCCGAGGGAACCCCGGCCTCGCCCCCGGTCGTGTTCGCGCTCGAGGAGGACGCGACCCCCAGGCTCGGGGCGATCACAGTCCTGGCTCCCGGAGGCACCTTCCGGGCGGTCGTCGCCCCCGACGGGCGCACCATCACGGGTCCCGGCGACGAGGGGCGCATCGAGTGGGCGCGCACCCACATGCCCGTCACCGAGGCGGCGGCACGCACCCTGGCTCCCCTGGTTGCGGGCAGGAGCGTGGGGCTTTCTCTCGTCCTGGAGCCGAAGACGGCGTCCCTGGCCCTCATGCTCGCCGAGGCCGGGGCGCGCGTGAGCGTCTTCGGCTGGGCGTCGGAAACCCGCGAGGACGTCGCGGCCAGGCTGCGCGACGCTGGCATCCCCGTGTTCGCGGACTCGAGCGCATCCCGCGAGCGAGAGTGGCAGCTCGCGCGCGATTTCCTGGCTCAGCGCAGCGAATTCCTGCTGGACGACGGCTCTCACCTGATCCGCCTGGCGCACGATACGGAACGCTGCCCGGGCGTTCTGGACGCGCTGGTCGGCGCGGCGGAGGAGACCACTTCGGGGCTGCGCCCCCTGCGTTCTTTCGACCTGCGCATTCCGGTTCTGGCCTCGAACGATGCGCGGTCAAAGACCCTGTTTGACAACGCCTACGGGACGGGTCAGTCGTGCTGGACGACGATCCTGGACCTGATTGACCCGCGCGGCGGAGGCGCGCCCGTGGCGGGGATGAGCGTCGTCGTCATCGGCTACGGCGACGTGGGCCGCGGCTGCGCGCGTTTCGGCGCGGCGCTCGGTGCCCGCGTGACCGTCGTGGAGCTGGATCCCGTGCGCGCCTTGCAGGCGTCGATGGACGGTTTCACGGTTGCCTCGCTGGAGGATGCTGTCCCGAGCGCGGGCATGCTGATTTCCGCGACGGGCGAGCGGGCGACAATCCCGCTGAGCGCGCTGGAGGCCGCTCCGGACGGCGCAATCGTCACGGTCGCCGGCGGCGTCGACGGGGAGGTGTCCATCGACGAGGCCGTGGCCGCCTCCTGGATCATGGCCGAGTCGGGTGATCCCCACGTGCAGGCCCTCACCAGCCCCTCCGGTAAGACGCTGCGCGTCCTCGAGCGCGGGGAGGGTATCAACTACACGGCGGGTGAGGGAAACCCCATCGAGATCATGGACATGAGCTTCGGCGTGCAGCTGGCGTCCCTGCGCGAGCTCCTCACCCGTGGCAGCGAGCTGGCCCCCGGCGTGCACGACCTGCCGCGCGAGGCCGACGACGCGGTCGCGGCGGCTGCGCTGCGTGCGCTGTCCCTGTCATAGTCGCAGCTCACGCCCACCTGCGGGCGGGCGCGCCCGCCCCACTCCTACACTGTTAGTCAGCGTCCCCCACCGAAAGGTCCCCCATGAGCGACGTGGTCGTCTGGTCCGCCGGCATGGTCATCCCAATCACCGCCCCCTCGATCCTCGACGGCGCTGTTGCCGTGCGCGACGGGCGCATCGAGCACGTGGGAGCGCGCGGCTGGGTTATCGACACGCTCACGCAGCGTGGCCTTTCCTTCACCGAACGCCACTTCGACGGCGTGCTGCTCCCCGGCCTCGTTAATGCGCACACGCACCTGCAGTACACGGGTATGGCGTCCGTGGGAGCCGGGCAGTACCGCGGTTTCGACAGTTGGGCGCGCGCTTTCGACGAGGTCTACGACGCGGGCGGCCTGGACTGGGGAGGCGACGCAGCCGAAGGCGCGCGGCTGCTCCTAGGAAGCGGCACGACCGCTGCCGCCGACGTGGTGACGGACGCCGCCGCGGCCTCGGCGCTGCACGACGCTGGGCTGCACGGCGTCGCCTACTGGGAGGTCATGGGCTGGTCGAACGAGGAGTGGAAGGCTCGCGGCGAGCGCGAGGTCTCCGCTTCTCTGGACGCGATGCCGACCCCTCCGGGCGTGGGTATTTCCCCGCACGCCCCCTACTCCCTCGACGCCGAGCCTCTGCTGGACCTGCCCGACATGGCGAGGCGTCGCGGCATGCGCATCCACATTCACCTGGGCGAGTCCCACTCCGAGGCCGAATGGTCTGAGACGCGCACAACCGCCCTGGCCGACCTGTGGAAGAGTGAACACTCCTCGTCGTTCACGGCGATGCGTTCACGCGGCGGCGGCTTCTCCTCGACGCAGTTTGTCGATCAGTTGGGCGTCCTCGGACCCGACTGCCACGTCGCACACGGCGTGTACATGCGCGCCGACGACCGCAGACGGCTGCGCGCCCGGCAGACGGCCGTGGCACTGTGCCCGCGCTCAAATCAGGTGATCGGCCTGGATGCACCGCCAGTCGCCGCCTACCTCACCGAGGGAAACATGATCGCGGTGGGCACGGACTCCCTGTCCTCCTCCCCCTCCCTCGACCTGCTTGAGGACGTCGCTCTCCTCTTCGATCTGGCGCGAGTTCAGGGGTATGAGGATCAGGATCTGGCGCGCCGCCTCCTGCAGGCAGCGACCCTGGGCGGTGCCACCGCGATGGGCCTGGCGACGGGTCCCGACCGCCTGGGTCAGCTCCAGTCGGGCGCGGTCGCCGACATGTGCGTCGTCGACGTGCCCGTCACCTCGATCGTGGAGACCATCGACACCGTCGCCCGCCACGGCGCCGGGCGCGTCGTCGAGACCGTCGTGTCCGGGCGCGTGCGCTACTCGGCCTCGCGCTGACCCTGTCGTTTCCTTACCGTTCAGCCGGTCTTTCTCTTCGTTTGGAGTGTTGCATGACCGACGTGTCCCCGCTGATTGACGCCATAGGTTTCGCGCCCCACCCATTCACAGCGCACTCACGTGCACACACCCCTAGGATGATCGCATCCGCCCGGAACATTCGAGCGGTTTTTCTAAGGAGGACACATGGGTCTGGAAGATCTGAAGAAGCAGGCTGAAGAGGGCTTCGAGAAGGCCAAGGAAACGATCGGCGAAGAGAACGTCGAGAAGATCGTTGAGGTCGCCAAGGACAAGGCGACCGAGGTTGCCTCCGGTCTGAAGGACAAGTTCCAGAAGTGACCTGACGGAAAGGGACCGGGCCCACGCGGCCCGGTCCCTTTCCACATTTGCGCGTCACTGTGTCCCATTCCCCTATCGTTTGTTTTCCCCGCACTTGCAACGTTTTCTCTCCCCTACCTTGTTCCATTGTTTCGTGCTTTGAAACGACGCCAGCGCGCCCGTTGGAGCGTCGATACTCTCAACAGGTCAGACCCGCCGATCACGGCGGGATCCCCCACGTCACTGGGAGGCCCCATGCGCCGCTCTGTCCGTTCCCTCGCTGCCGTCGCCGCCGTCGCGGCCCTCGGCCTGGCCGCCTGCTCGGGCGGCACGAACTCCTCATCTTCCGCCGACGCCGAGCAGACCTACGGCCCCGGTGCCCTACCGACCGTGACGGAAGGCAAGCTCACCGTCGCCACCTCCGATCCCGCCTACTCGCCGTGGATCCTGAACAACGACCCGGCCTCGGGCGAAGGCTACGAGTCGGCCGTCATCTACGCCCTGGCCGAGGAACTCGGCTACAGCGCGGACAACGTCCAGTGGGTGCGCGCCACCTTCGAATCGTCGATCACGCCCGGCGCGAAGGACTGGGATCTGAACATTCAGCAGTTCTCCATCACCGACGAACGTCGTAACGCCGTCGACTTCACGTCCCCGTATTACACGACCTCCGAGGCCATCATCGCCAAGGCCGGTACCCCAGCCGCCGATGCGAAGTCCATCGCGGACCTGAAGGACGTCCTGATCGGCGTCCAGGCGGGCACGACGTCGCAGCAGTTCGCCTCCGACACCCTGGAACCCGGGCTGTCCCAGAAGCTGCAGATGTTCAACTCTTCCGACGACACGGTCCTGGCCCTGCAGACGGGCCGCGTGGACGCGATCGTCGTTGACCTGCCCACCGCGTTCAACATGATCGCCACGCAGGTTGACAACGGTGTGGTCGTCGGCCAGTTCGCGGACGCCCAGGACGGCGAGAACTACGGCATCGTCCTGCCCAAGGGTTCGAAGCTGACCCCCACGGTCTCCGCAGCTGTTGATCGCCTGGCCGAATCCGGCAAGCTCGACGAGCTGCAGGAGAAGTGGCTGAACGAGGCACAGAACGTGCCGATCCTCAAGTGAGGCCCCAGGCTCATGAGTGACTACTCGAGTGACGCGCTGGCCACGCCCCCCGTTTCGGCGGTGGAGCGTGGTCGGCGCGCTTATCGACGCAAGCAGACGACCCGGTCGGTCCTCATTTCCCTGGCCTCCACGATCGTGGTGGCGGGCATCCTCATCGCCGTGGTCGTCAACTCCGACGGGTGGGAGGCCACCCGCAATACCTTCTTCAACGGCAAGTACTTCGTCCAGGCTTTCCCGCAGGTCTTGTCCGGCCTGTGGCTCAACATTCGGATCCTGCTGGTCGCGGTCCTCGGCGTCGCCGTGTTCGCGACGCTGCTGGCGGCCGCGCGTACGCTGGGCGGGCCCGTGTTCTTCCCGATCCGTTTCCTGGCGGCGGCGTACACGGATATTTTCCGAGGCGTCCCCTTCCTGGTGGTCCTCTACCTGATCGGCTTCGGTATCCCCGCTCTCAATCCGACGACGCGTATCCCGACCGCTGTTTTGGGCACTGTTGCGCTGGTGCTGACGTATTCCTCGTATGTGGCCGAGGTGCTGCGTGCCGGCCTCGACTCGGTGCACCCGTCCCAGCGTTACGCGGCCCGTTCGCTGGGCCTGACTCACGGGCAGACGCTGCGCATGATCATCGTGCCGCAGGCGATCCGCAAGGTGACGCCCGCGCTGATGAACGACTTCATTTCGATGCAGAAGGACGTGGGCCTGATCTCGGTCTTGGGCGCGGTGGACGCGATCCGCTCGGCACAGATGGTTCAGGCCAAGACCTACAACATGACGTCGTACGTGGTTGCCGGCCTGCTGTTCATCGTTTTGTCGTTCCCCTTCATTCGCTTGTCGGACTGGTACACGGCCCGGCTGCGTAAGCGCGAGCAGATGGGAGGTACCGTCTGATGTCGGTCACCGAAATGAACGAGGCATCGGCGCACGCCGCTCGGTCGGCCACCCCGGTCCTGCGTGCCGTGGGCGTCGTCAAGCGCTTCGGCGACAACGTCGTGCTGCGCGGCCTGGACCTGGACGTCGCTTCGCACGAGGTCGTGGTCCTTTTGGGCGCGTCGGGCTCGGGAAAGTCGACGCTGCTGCGCTGCGCCAACCTGCTGGAGCGGGTGGATGACGGGCAGATCTTTTTGGGCGGCGAGGACATCACGGATCCGCGCGCGAACGCGGATAAGATCCGTGCGCGCATCGGCGTGGTGTTCCAGCACTACAACCTGTTCCCGCACATGTCGGTGCTGGATAACGTGACGTTGGCGGCCCGCAAGGTGCACGGCTGGGAGAAGGGCCGCGCGCACGAGCGCGGCCTGGAGCTGCTGGATCGCATCGGGCTGAAGGATAAGGCGAAGGAGTATCCGGATCGCCTGTCGGGCGGCCAGCAGCAGCGCGTCGCGATTGCCCGTGCGCTCGCCACGAACCCGGAGCTGCTTCTGCTGGACGAGATCACAGCTGCGCTGGACCCGGTGCTCGTCGGCGAGGTCTTGGACCTCGTGCGCGAAATCAAGGCTCAGGGATCGACCATTCTCATGGCGACGCACGAGATCAGTTTTGCTCGCCAGGCGGCCGACCGCGTCGTGTTCCTCCGCGGCGGCCAGATCGTTGAGCAGGGTCCGCCGGAGCAGGTGATCGACGACCCGCGCGAGCAGGCCACCAGGGATTTCCTAGCGCGAATCCTGCGCTAACTCCTGAGCGACACGGAAGGGGGCGACCGGCTCACAGCCGGGTGCCCCCTTTTCTCGTACCCGCGCGCGGAACCGGAAGGTGGCCACGGCCTCGTCCCAACATGCTAGAGTCTCATCTGTACGGATATATTCCGTACAGATGAGAGGAGACAGTCGATGAGCAGCACAAAGACACGACGCCTGGATCTGCGTCTTACCGAAGAACAGGACGCGCTCATCCGTCGGGCGGCCGAACAGGACGCCCGCAGCATCAGCGATTTCATCCTGTCCACCGTCACGATGGAAGCCCAGCGCCGCCTCGCAGACCAGCGCTTCTTCATGCTGAACGAAGAGGACCACGCCCGCTTCGAAGAGATTCTGCAGGCACCGCCGACGGACGATCCCAAGCTGCGCAAACTCTTTGATCGCCCCTCGCCCTTCGGCACTCACATTGACCTGAGCACACCGAAAATTTCCGAGAACTGATGTACGCAGCAGTCCTGCAAGAGCCTCGCCCCCCTTGAGCGGCGAGATGACCGATCACGCTTCCAATCGGGGAACCCCGAGATTGACGACTGGTTCCACCGATTCGCATGGCAGAACCACGCGACCGGTAACGCGCGCGTCTTCGTCGCTACGCAGGGGCCGGAAACGCTAGGGTTTTACGCCCTTGCCACGGGAGCCGTGGAGCGCATCAGACTCCCAGAGTCTCTCAAGCCGCAACGACGTCCGGATCCGTGCCCCGTTCTCCTCCTTGCGCGCCTCGCCGTCGATCAGCGCGCGCAAGGACGAGGCATCGGCGCAGCCCTGCTCACAGATGCCCTCCTGCGAACCTATCGACTGAGCAACGACGTCGGATTCACTGCGCTCCTCGTCCATTGCGCTAACGACCGAGCACGCGAGTTCTACCTTAACCAGTCCTCAAACTTTGTTTCCTGCCCCGGAGCGGAGAACCACCTGGTGTTGCCGCTACGTGCCCTGCGGGAGTTTATCGATGCTCTGTGAGGCACCCCGATTGGGCGTCAATACGTGAGGGCCCGGGATCGCGGCGATCCCGGGCCCTCACAGGGTCAGTGTCAATAGTGCCAGATCAGTTGGCGCCCTCGGTCACGGTCACCTTGAAGTCGGTGGTGATACCGTCCTTGTCGGTAACGGTGACGGTGACGGGGTCCGCGTCCTCACCGGTCACCTTGAGGGGATGCAGGGTGATGACGTTCTTCTCGGGCTTGCCAACGGAGAGGGTCTCGGGGTCAGAGACCTCAACCTTGTAGTCGGCTGCCTTGTCAGACTCGGGCAGCGTGACCTTGAGGTCGCGCTTCTCGGGGACCTTGACACCCTGGTCGCCGATTTCGGCGATGGTGTTCTGGATGGTCTCGACGTTGCTGGGCGTCACGTAGTTGGCGCCGGTGTTGTCGGAGCAGCCGGTCAGGGCGGTGACGCCCAGGCCGAGTGCGAGCACTGCGGTGAGGATGGAACGCTTGTTCATATCTCCATCATAGGCAGCGGACCTTACAACGATGCGTCACGATGCCAGCTTTTGGGACAACGTACACACGCGTCACAGGGACCAGACCAGCGCCCCCGACTCCACGTCCGCCCAGAATGCTCGCGCGAGATCCGCCCACTGCTGCGGGAACTGCAGCTGTGCACTGTGCGCGCCACCGCGGATGACACTCTCTCGCGCACCCAAATCCGAGGCCTCCTCCGCGTACCAGGCGGGCGGCCACACCTCATCCTGATCCCCGTACAGCACGTGCACGGGCACGCCCGTGGCCGCCAGCGCGGGGGTGTCGGGGCGCAGCTGGGAGAGGATACGGGCGATGCCGACCAGGTTTTCCGAGGCCGTGTCCAGTGCGCGAACACGTTGGAATTCGGCCCATCCGACGCCGGGTTCGTCAAAGTTCATGTCGGGGAAGTAGGCGCGCAGCACCTGCTCACGCGCGCCGGGACCCGTGGGCAGGGGGTCAAGGATCGGCAGGGTGTTCATCCAGTCGTAGACGACGCGACCCGAGCAGAACAGGGTGACGGAGGCGAAGAGGTCAGGCCGGGCGACGACTGCCGCGCGCGCGACGATGCCGCCGAAGGAGTGTCCCACGAGGTGCACGCGCCCCGTGGTCCCAGCCCAGGCCTCGGCGACGGCGATGAGGTCACCGACAAAGTCGCTCATCCCGTACGCACCCAGGCCGGCGGGCGCGGCGGACCCGCCCTGGCCTCGTTGCGAATAGGCGAGGACGTCCCAGCCCGCCTTCCCCAGGAAGGGCAGGACGGGCGCGTAGTCCTCCTTGGATCCCGTGTAGCCGGGAACGAGGAGCGCGCGGTTCTCCCCCGCTGCGTCCGGGGCCGAGGCGGCGGAAATCGCGGGGGTACCGTCGACGAGGGCGGGTGCGCTCGGGCCGGTCAGCAGGCCGCTCAGTTCGCCGGCCGGGGAGGGCACGGCGACGGGCGTGACGTTTGCTGCCAGCGCAAAAGGTCCGAAGGGATCTATTTGTTTCACGCACCCAATCGTAGAATGAACGCATGACAAACGAGACGATTGCGAGCCAGCTCGCCCACCGCACGATCCGCGCCTACAAGGATCAGCCTCTCACCGAGGCCGAGGTTACCACGCTGATGGACGTGGCCCGCCACACCGCCACCTCCTCGTTCCTGCAGTCCTGCACGATCCTGCACATCACCGACCCCAAGGTGCGTGAGGCGATCGGCGCCGCGTCCGGCCAGCCCTACGTGGGCGGCACGAAGGGCGATCTGTTCATCTTCGTGGCCGACCTGTACCGCAACAGCCGCATCCGCGCCGAGCAGGGAATTTCCTCGGAGGCCCTGGGGTCGATCAACCTGTTCCTCACGGCCCTTGAGGATGCGCTCCTGGCCGCGCAGAACGTGGTCGTGGCCGCCGAGTCGATGGGCTTGGGCACCGTCTACCTCGGCTCGATCCTCGCCGATCCGCGCACCGTCGTCAAGGCGCTCGAGCTGCCGGAGCTGACCTTCCCGATCGTCGGCCTGCTCGTCGGCCACCCGGACCAGGAGCCCGGCCAGAAGCCGCGCATGCCCCGCTCTGTCATGACCGCACAGAACACGTACCCACGCGTCGAATCCTATTCCGAGACGCTCGCCGACTACGACCGCGAGGTCACCGAGTACTACGACCTGCGCTCGGGTTCGCGCCTCGAGTCTTTCTCGCACCTGGTCGCCACGAACATCGGCGTGGGCGGTGCGCACGTCTCTCCTATCATGGAGGTTCTCCACGAGCAGGGGCTGTGTCTGCGCTGACCCGTTTTCATTGACGAGGCCGTGGTCTCCCCTCGTGGTCACCTGACCGCCCGGGGTGCCACGGCCTCGTCGCATGCGGAGCTTGACACGCGCTTACAATGTATGTATGGCTGAGCTTGGTTTTTCCACCTACGTGTTCATCGAGCGCATCGCCGCGAACGCGGCCGCGCTGCATCCCTTCCCGGAGCATAACGTGGCGCTCGTTCGGGACGCGCTGGCGGACGCCGGCTTCGAGATCACACTGCTCGGCCCGAATGCGCCGAAGGTCGGCGAGGGCGTGTACTTCCAGCCCGAGCCCTTCGGGGATGAGGTCATCGGGCTTCTCGCGGACGCCTTGACCCTGCGCGGTATCGGCGCCTACGGGTACGCGCTCGTGGATTCGTCGCTGGGTGGGGAGCTGGCCGACATCGCCCTGTTTATGCGCGTGGGTGACGTGTTCCCGCGCCACGGTCGCCGCATCCTCATGACCCGCATGTACATTCATCGCACCCCCACGGGCGCGGGCAACAAGGCCGTGACCTGGGCGTTCGGCTCCCCTGCCGACCTGGAGGAAGCGAACCAGCTACTGTCGGAAAAGTTCGACACCGAACCCGTTTCGGACCCTCGCGGCATGGCCGCCATCGAGATCCGCCACCCAGAGTTCGCGGCGGGCACAGCCGAGCCGATGATCCTCCTCGACGACATCTTCCAGGTGCTGGGGGCCGCTGGTTTCGAGGGCATTACCATGTGTAATGATCCGGGCAACCCGCGTGCCAGGGGCTGACAGCCTGGGCCGCTGCTCACCATCGTCGAGGCCTGCTCCGACCCCTGTGTCATCCGCTATGACAGCGTTATCGCAGGTTCCACCGGGAGGTTCTGGGCAGGTTTTTCCCGTTTCTCGTGCGTTCCTCCGAAACTAGACCCGCGCCCCGATAGCCCATAGGATGGTGGTAGCGCATACATCTACCGCACGGTACGAGACGGGTTCGCCACGCGTGACACCTGGACCGCACTGAGCGGATGATCTGGAAGGAGGCGCGCCCGTGACATACGAAGCCAGCTCGACACTGTTCTTCATCTTCATGATCATGATGATGATATTTATCGTGCTTGTGTCGCCACTCGGAAAGGCACTTGGCACCCAATTCAAGCGGAGATCTCTCAACACCCGCTATTCGCAGCTCGACCCCCTCGTGCGCCAAGTCCTGGCCGACACGGACGGCGACCGCACGAAAGCCGCCCGCAGGCTGCGCCGCAAGACCCTGCTCCCCGCTGCCACCATCAATACCCTCCTCTCCCTCTACACCGATCATGCATAACGACGCACTGCCCTTCACCCTTGTCGTATTCTTCGTCATCTTCTTTTTCCTGATGCTCGCGCCCATGTTCTACGCGGTCGTCATGGGCGTGCGCGAAAAGAACCTCCAGATGGAGCGCGAGCGCCTGGTACAGCTCTACGGGTTCGACTTCGAGCGCATCCGGCAGGACGAACCCCTGCTCATGGAGCACATTCACCGGCTCATCCCCATGATCGGGATCGTACCGACGATCCGATACGTCTCCTCGGCCGCGGGGCTGCCCATCGACGTCGCCCAGATCCTCGTGTGCAGTGAACCCGCCGCCCCGCTCACCTCCAGCCCCTACCCGATGGCGCATCCTGGTTCGGCCGCACCACAGGTCGGCACGAGACCCTCCTACCCGATGTCATCTCGACCGGGCACCACGCAGTTCCAGCCGGACGAGGCCTCGGCATCCGATTCCGCCACGAGGGAGGCATCCGCGACGCGCACGACCAACCCGCGCGGGGCAACAACCGAATCGGGGCACGAGCGATGAGCACCACCGCAGTTCTCGGCGTCGTCGGCGTGGGCCTCGCTGCCTACCTCGTCGGTTTTCTCCTGTGGGCGACGGCCCGCTTCTTCACCAGCCGACGCAAGCCGTCATACGCGACGACACACAGGTACGAGGAGCTTCACCAGCTCGCTGGTGCCGCGCTACGCGAGGCGCACGGAGATCGGGCGCAAGCCGCCCGCATCATGCACCACGTGACACGCTTGCCTCGCCGCACCATCGACACTGCGCTGCTCCTGCACCGGTAAGGGACGATAGGGCGAGACGGGCAGCGAAGTGCCAGCCTCGCACTATCCCCCGGCCACTGGCAACACGATAACGAAGGGCCGTCGCTCGACCATCCACGGTCGAGTGGCGGCCCTTCACCTAGCCTCAGCGGATCGTATGCCAGGCGCGGGCACCGACGCAGATTCCGGGCACATCACGCTCAACTGACCTATTGGTCAGGAATATAGTGACGACCATCTCTTCTAGCTCGGTTTTGCAACCACTTGCCACAACTGCAAAACGCGACCCACACTTACCCCGCAAATAAAGCGCGAATGTACGTATTACGAGTAAATATAACAAAACTACACTCGTATGAAATGAAAGAAATAACTCAAATCCCTCAGCTAAAAATCACGAAAAGATAACGGGTGTAAAACTTGACCACGCGATCACCTTTAGATATATTTAAGGCCTCCGGAGACGAAATTTCGACGAACCAAGCCCTCCAGGTGGACTGGGAGCTGACCAGAAGAAAGAAGCAGCGATGTTTGAGCAGATCACCGCAGTTATCAACGCGTTCCTCACCTTTGTTGGTACCATTCTTGGCCTCTTCTCCTGATTAAACCCCGATCAGGAAAAGGGTTGCTCTGAGAGGCAACGCTTGATAGGAACCCCAGTCCCCCTAGCGGGGACTGGGGTTCTGCCTCATCCGCCGAGTTCAAGCACCAGGAAACCAGCGAACACTCCCATCAGCGCAACGCGGCCACGGCCTCGCCTCTCTCACAGACGCATA
>NZ_ALCA01000090.1 GCF_000278725.1 Actinomyces sp. ICM47
CCCCGCCTCATCTCAGCCAGTAATCAGTCATCGACCTGGTTGATGACCGCGTCTGCAACCTCGCGCATGGACAGGCGACGATCCATCGACGTCTTCTGAATCCAGCGGAACGCCTCTGGCTCGCTCATCCCCATGTTCTTCATGAGCAGGCCCTTCGCGCGATCCACGCGCTTGCGAGTCTCGAAGCGATCCGTCAGGTCGGCGATCTGGTCCTCCAGGGACTCGATCTCCGCGTGACGCGACAGCGCGATCTCAACGGCGGGGATCAGGTCGGAGGGGCTGAAGGGCTTGACGACGTATGCCATCGCGCCGGCGTCGCGAGCACGCTCAACAAGCTCCGTCTGGGAGAACGCCGTCAGCATGACGACCGCGCACGACAGCTCCTGCAGAATCTTCTCGGCAGCCGTGATGCCGTCCATCTTCGGCATTTTGACGTCCATCACACAAAGGTCAGGTTCGAGCTCCAGTGCCAGCTCGACAGCCTCTTCACCGTCGGCTGCTTCGCCGACGACTTCGAACCCCGCCTGGGTCAGCGTCTCAACGATATCGAGACGAATCAACCCCTCGTCCTCGGCCACGAGGACGCGACGCGGTTCAGCCTGCTCTTCACTCATTGTCATATCCCTCAGTTTGATTGGTGTGCTCAGCTGTTCTATTGTGGATCCCGCAGACGCGAAAGCCCCGATAGCCCAACTGGCAGAGGCGGTCGGCTCAAACCCGGCTTGTTGTGGGTTCGAATCCCACTCGGGGTACCGCCATTGGAGTACGTGATCTATCCTACCGGCAAACAGGTACCAGCGCGATGCTGGAACAGGGATTGATACGCGCAGTTTTCGCAGACGAACAGGGGCCGACAAGCAACGCTTGTCGGCCCCTCACCGTATCTTTTAGGCGACCACGATCAGCTCGAGGCCGAGGTACTCCGCTGCCGCTCCCCTGCGGGTCGGCTCGTCGAGATCCGCAATCGCCTGCTTGACCCTCGTGTCGTGGAAGTCAGCAAACCACGGCTCAACGGCTCGCGAGAGCTGTGCGACCTCTAGGTTGTTGGCCACGCGACCAAACAGCGTGTCGTGGACCGACACGGTCCGGATGTTCGTATTCATTTTTCCTCCATCTTCCATTGTGGGCGCGCGGAAACGTGCTTTGTTCGCACGGGCATTCCAAGAAACGCACCCGCAGCAATCTGCTGTATTCACCGCTCCGTCGTTGGAACGGCGCTACACGCCTCAACGTGTATCCGAGAACTTTATTCCACCGATGCCACTTTGTCTATGCGAATCAACATGTGTTCTCGGTAACAAATGGGAGGGGTGTCGACCCCAGGCCGACACCCCTCCGTTCGCGTGGATCACGCCTCGCGGGCTCCACCGATCATGTAGTCGGCTTCGTCTCCCACCTCGTGAATACGCAGCATGTTCGAGGAGCCGGGGATGCCCGGGGGCATACCGGCGACGATGACGAGCTGGTCGCCGATCTCGGCCAGGCGCGAGGACTGCGCGACCAGGTCGAGCTGCCAGACCATGTCATCCGTGTGCTGCACCTCGGGAACGCGGTACGTCTGGATGCCCCACGACAGAGCCAGGCGTCGGCGCGTCGACTCGAGCGGCGTGAAGGCCAGCATCGGGATCGGGCGACGCATACGCGAAAGCATGCGAGCCGAGGTACCCGACTGGGTGAAGGTCACCAGGTAGCGGGCATCCATATGCTCCGCGATACGCGCGGCGGCTTCACAGATGACGCCGGCGCGATCAGCAAAGAAGCCGGGGATGGAGGCGATGCGCTCACCGCCGTTTTCCTCGGTGGACTCGATGATCGCGGCCATCGTGCGAACGGTTTCGATGGGGAACGCACCCACCGAGGTCTCACCGGACAGCATGACTGCATCGGCACCGTCGAGAATTGCGTTGGCGCAGTCGGAGGCCTCGGCGCGCGTCGGGCGCGGGTTTTTGATCATGGAATCCATGACCTGCGTCGCAACGATGACGGGCTTAGCGGCAATACGAGCCAGCTCGATCGCGCGCTTCTGCACCAGCGGCACGGCCTCAAGAGGCATTTCGACACCCAGATCGCCGCGGGCGACCATGATGCCGTCGAAGGCCTCGATAATCTCTTCCAGTGCCTCGACGGCCTGGGGCTTCTCGATCTTGGCGATGACGGGGATACGCTTGCCCATCTCGTCCATGATCTCGTGAACGTCCTTAATGTCGTCAGCGGAGCGCACGAAGGACAGAGCGATGAAGTCGGCATCCTGCTCGATGCCCCAACGCAGATCTTCCTTGTCCTTCTCGGACAGGGCAGGCACGGACACAGCAACGCCGGGC
Organism: Actinomyces sp. ICM47; assembly: GCF_000278725.1. GTDB lineage: Bacteria > Actinomycetota > Actinomycetes > Actinomycetales > Actinomycetaceae > Pauljensenia. The sequence goes on from NZ_ALCA01000090.1 coordinate 2,322, forward strand.
AAATTCAGGCCCTTATGGTCCGACACCATGCCGGGCACCTCGACGCGTGTCACGACGTCGGTATCGGTAACCTCGAGGACACGGACCGCGACGTTGCCGTCGTCAATCAGCAGGCGGTCTCCGGGGGCACAGTCGCCGGGCAGACCCTTGAAGGTGGTACCAACGAGTTCCTTCGTGCCGGGAACGTCGCGGGTCGTGATGGTGAAGGTATCACCGATGTGCAGCTCCTGGGGGCCGTCTTGGAAGGTTTCCAAACGGATCTTCGGGCCCTGGAGGTCAACGAGAACCGCAATCGCGCGGCCGGACGTCGCAGACGCCTTTCGCACACGCGAAATGACGGCCGCATGTTCCTCAGCCTTTCCATGCGACCGGTTGATACGCGCGACATCCATGCCGGCGTCCACCAGCGCTTGGAGCTGCTCAGGAGATTCAGTGGCAGGTCCAATAGTGCAGACAATCTTAGCTCGACGCATGGTTGCAAGTTTACCGCTCAATCACGCGGTAATCCCGAAGGACCCACTCGCACGGAACGTGATCATTCCCATGAATTAGGTGATCATGGGACCTTCGACTCCAATAGCGTGCCCGACGGCGGTTTAAAAGTCTTCGAGAGAACTCTCCTCGGCGGACTCGTCCTCGCCCACGCGTGTCTCGATAATGTCCTCAGCATCGGAGTCGCTAGCCTCAGAGTGCTCCTCCTCACGCTCGTCATCATCCGTCACTGCCCCGTCACCGGCGACCTCGCGAGACCGCCCCAGGCGACCCGCGACAACAAACAGTACGACGCCCAGGAGGAACACTGCCAGGGACGTCCACACGTTCAGGCGCAAACCGGCAACCGTGTGTGCGTCGTCGATGCGCAGCATCTCGATCCACGCGCGTCCTGCGGTGTACACCATCAGGTACATCCCGAAGAGTTGTCCGGCCGCGAAGCGGCGACGGCGCTCAAGCGCCACGATGAGCGCCGCGCCGGCCAGATCCCATAGGCTTTCGTAGAGGAACGTCGGGTGGAACAGGGTACCAACGGGGTAGCCCGCAGGCACATGCGCTGCGTCGATCTGAAGACCCCACGGCAGGGTCGTCGGTCCACCGAACAGCTCCTGGTTGAACCAGTTCCCCCACCGACCGATGCCCTGGGCAACGAGTAGCGCGGGGGCCAGCGAGTCTGCAATGGGGCCAAAGCGCACCTTGGCGCGTTTAACGCCAACGTAAGCGCCGAGCGCGCCCAGGGCGACACCGCCCCAGATCCCCAAGCCGCCGCGCCAAATCTGGAAGGCAAGCATCGGGTCGCCGCCGGGCCCGAAATAGGCCTCGGGCGAGGTGACGACGTGGTACAGACGGGCTCCGACGACGCCCAGCGGGATCGCCCACAGTGCGACGTCGTAAATCGTGTCGGAACTACCACCGCGTGCCACGTAGCGGCGAGCGGTCCACCACACGCCCACCACCATTCCAATAGCAATGATGATGCCGTACGCGCGTAGCGGCAGCGGACCGAGGTACCACACGCCCTCGGAGGGTGAAGGGATGCCAGTGGCGGCGACGAGGCTCACGCGCGGGCTCCAGTCACGCCGGACTTCAGTTCGCTGGCAAGCTCGCCCAGGGCCTTCAGACCACGGTCGAAATCCTCATCGAAGAGAGTCTTGACGAGCGCGGATCCGACGATGACACCGTCCGCGTAGGCACCGATCTCGCGGGCCTGGGCGCCGGTGGAGACGCCGAGGCCGACGCACACGCGCTGTGCCCCCGCGGCGCGAGTACGCGCCACGACGTCCGCGACGTGCTCGCCGACAGTCGCACGGGCACCCGTGACACCCATCGAGGAGGCGGCGTAGACCCAGCCTCGCGAGTGCTCAGCGATCAGCGTGAGGCGGTGTTCCGGTGAGGAGGGGGCGGTCAGGTAGATGCGCTCCAGATCGTACTTGTCCGATGCTGCCTCCCACTGCGCGCCTTCCTCGGGTGGCAGGTCGGGGGTGATCAGACCGGAGCCGCCGACCGCCGCAAAGTCCCGCGCGAAGCGTTCGACGCCCCACCACTCCACGGGGTTCCAGTAGGTCATCGAGGTCGTCGAGACACCGTACGAGGTCAGCTCGTCCACCGCGTGGAAGAGGTCCTCCAGGTGGGTGCCGCGCTTGAGGGCCGCGACGGTCGCGCGCTGGATCGTGGGGCCGTCCATGCCCGGATCCGAGTACGGGAAGCCGAGCTCGATCGCGTCCACGCCAGCGTCCGCAAGAACCTTTCCCGCGCGGATCGAATCCTCGACCGACGGGAAGCCGACGGGCAGATAAGCGATCAGCGCGGCGTCACCGCGCGCCAGGGCAGCGTCAATAGCGACGGCGGAATGGGGTGCTCGCGTCATCTCACTTCTCCTCGTTCTCGTCCAAGACGGCCACGCCGGAGGGGCCGGCACTGGGGTCGATCACCTGCAGCTTCGCGCGTCCGTAGCCGAACCAGCGCGACGCGGTGTCCACGTCCTTGTCGCCGCGTCCCGACACGGTCACGATGGCGATGGGTTCCTCCCCCGGTGCGAAGGGTCCCTCGGCTTCGACCTTCGCGCGCGCCCATGCGCGTACTCCGGCGAGCGCGTGCGAGGACTCAATGGCGGGGATGATGCCCTCCGTGCGCGACAGGAGCAGGAAGGCATCCATGGCCTCGGCGTCGGAGACGGGGATATACGAGGCGCGTCCCGTACGCGCCAACCATGCGTGCTCCGGACCAACGCCCGGATAATCGAGGCCGGCAGAAATCGAGTGTGAGGCCTTGGTCTGGCCGTCGCGCTCCTGCAGGACAAAGGTGCGTGCACCGTGAAGGACGCCGACCTGGTCGGCGGTGATGGAGGCGGCGTGACGCCCGGTATCAAAACCGTCGCCCGCAGCCTCGCAGCCCAGCAGCTCAACGCTCGGGTCGTCGATAAACGCCGTGAAAGAGCCAATCGCGTTCGAGCCGCCGCCCACGCACGCCACGACGACGTCGGGCAGGCGCCCCTCGGCGGCAAGCAGCTGGGCGCGCGCCTCGTCGCCGATGACACGCTGGAGGTCACGCACGAGCTCGGGGAACGGGTGCGGACCCGCGGCGGTGCCGAAAATGTAGTTCGTCGTCTCGACATTGGTCACCCAGTCGCGGAACGCCTCGTTGATGGCGTCCTTGAGGGTCGCAGAACCGGCGGTCACGGCGATCACCTCGGCACCCAGCATCTGCATGCGCGCGACGTTGAGGGCCTGACGCTCGGTGTCCTCGCGGCCCATGTAGATCGTGCAATCCAGCCCCAGGAGTGCGGCGGCCGTCGCGGTGGCCACGCCATGCTGGCCCGCGCCCGTCTCGGCGATGACGCGCGTCTTGCCCAGCTCCTTGGTGAGCAGAGCCTGACCCAGTACGTTGTTGATCTTGTGGGAACCCGTGTGGTTAAGGTCCTCGCGCTTGAGGAAGACGCGCACGCCGCCCAGATCGGCGGCAAAGCGCGGAGCCTCGGTCAGCAGGGAGGGACGACCGGCGTAGTTGGCGAACAGGTCGCGCAGGCGATGCTGGAAGGACTTGTCGCGCCACAGGCGCTTCCACGCAGCCTCAACCTCCTCAAGGGGCCCCATGAGCGACTCGGCGACGAAGCGGCCTCCGAAATTGCCAAAGTAAGGTCCGGGCACAAAGTTCTCAGCCGTCATCACAATCCTTCCTTGAGCGCCGCGGCGACGCGGGCCTTACGATCCGTGCGCAGCGCGGGGTGCTGCCCGGCGCTGACCATGTCCTGAATACTCGAGCGCGGGTCACCCGAGGTCACGAGAGCCTCGCCGACTAGAACGGCGTCCGCGCCCCACTTCGCGTATTCAAAGACGTCGTGGGCCTTAGCGACACCCGACTCTGCGACCGCAACGACGTTCTGCGGGATGACGTCGATGACCTGCTCGACGGTCGAGCGGTCAACCTCGAGGGTCTTCAGGTTGCGTGCGTTGACACCGATGATCGATGCACCGGCCTCAAGGGCACGCAGCGCCTCCAGTCGCGAATGCGTCTCGACGAGCGCCTCCATACCCAGCGAACGCGTGCGCTCTAGCAGGGAGACCAACGCACTCTGCTCCAGGGCAGCCACGATCAGCAGGACGAGATCCGCGCCGTGAGCACGCGCCTCGTGAATCTGATACGGCGTCACGATGAAGTCCTTGCGCAGGATCGGGATATCGACCGCCGCGCGCACCGCGTCGAGGTCGGCCAGTGAGCCGTGGAAGCGGCGCTGCTCGGTCAGCACAGAGACCACGGAGGCTCCCCCGGCCTCGTACATCGATGCCAGCGCTGCGGGGTCGGGGATATCGGCGAGCGCCCCCTTGGAGGGAGACGAACGCTTCACCTCGGAAATGATCTTGACGGCACCATCTCGGTTGCGAAGGACACCCAGGGCGTCCTTCGCCTCAGGGACGGCCTGCTCCATTTCCTTGACACGGCTGAGAGGAACGCGGTCCTCGCGCTCTTTCAGGTCGTCGAGGACCCCTGCAATAATGTCATCGAGAACGCTCACGACGCTCCCCTTTCACCGAGAAACAATTGGACGCCATCAAGGCTAGCGAATAATAGGGACGCCCGTTTGCAGCGTCCGGACGCGCGTGTCACGACAGAGGGGCCAGCGTCGAGGCGCGCACGACGGATTCCACTGCGGCTGCCGCCTTGTTGCGGGACTCCTCGTACTCAAGCGCGGGCACCGAGTCGGCGACAACGCCGGCACCGGCCTGCACCGAGGCGACGCCATCCTTGAGGGACGCCGTGCGGATCGCGATCGCAAGGTCCGCATCACCCGACAGGTCGAAGTAGCCAACGACGCCGCCGTAGACACCGCGCGCTGCGGGCTCGAAGTCGTCGATCAGCTGGATCGCACGAGGTTTGGGTGCACCCGAGAGAGTGCCCGCCGGGAACGTCGCGACCAGGGCGTCGAGGGCGTCCGCATCCGGGCGCAGCACTCCCGTGACGGTCGAGGAAATGTGCTGGATGTGCGAGAAGCGCTTGAGTTCCATGAGCGTGGCAACCTCGACCGAGGCGGGATCACACACCTTCGACAGGTCATTGCGCGCCAGATCGACCAGCATGACGTGCTCCGAGAGTTCCTTCGGGTCCTCAAGGAGCTCGGCGGCAAGGCGATGGTCCTCCGCGGAATCGCCACCGCGCGGACGCGACCCGGCGATCGGATAGGTCCACACCCGCCGCCCCTCGGCCTTGACCAGAGTCTCCGGCGAGGAACCCACGACCTCGAAGTGGCCGCCACGCTCGTCGGGCAAGTCCAGGTAGTACATGTAGGGTGACGGGTTGACGGTGCGCAGCACGCGGTAGACGTCGACGCCGCTGGCATTCGTGGAGACGTCGAGTCGCTGGGAGAGCACGATCTGGAAAGCATCACCGTCCGTAATCGCCCGCTTGGCGGCGTGAACGGAGGATTCAAAGTCCGCGCGCTGCGTGCGCTGACGGACGCCAGGTGCCTCCTGGCCACTCACCCCCAGCACAGCCGGAGCGATAGGCGAGGCGAGCTGGGCTGTCATAGCGTCCAGGCGCTCGATCGCGCGATCATAGGCACCGTCGACACCCTCATCCGAGCCGTTGAGGTTCCAGGCGATGGCCATCAGGTACACCGACCCCGTCGCGTGGTCGATGGCGGCCACCTCGGTGGCGAGCACGAGCGTCGCGTCGGGGACGTCGGACTCCTTGGGGGCTGTTGCCGCCAAGGTCGGCTCCCATTCGGGGATGATGCCCCAACCGAGCGAGCCGACGAGAGCGCCCGTCAGCGGGGGCAACCCCTCGATGGGCGACGCCGCCAGCAGCTCAAGCGCGGAGTGCACGACCTCTAGGAACGTACCCTCCGGCTGCGCCCCCTCCGGATGAGCACCCACCCACTGGGCATGACCATCACGGGCAACGATGGCACCAGCACTCGACGCGCCGACAAAGGACCAGCGCCCCCAGGAGCCACCATGCTCGGCGGATTCGAGAATAAAACTGCCATAGTCACCATGAGCAAGCTGGCGGTAGACGCCGACTGCGCTCAGTTCGTCAGCGAGAACACGGCGCACGACGGGGATCACGCGCCGAGACGCGGCGAGCGACGTGAACACGTCACGAGGAGGCCACGTTTGACCCCATTCGAGGCTGACAGGCTCGGACTGATGCGAAGGCGTCGTAATACTCACCGTGTCATTGTCCCATCCCGGACCCACTCCGTCCCGACGGGTCCACGATGAGGCCAGTGACAAAGGCCTATAGCCAGTCGGGGACGACGCCCCACGCGATGGTGCCCACCAGCGCGGACCCAATCATCCACGGTCCCATGGGAACGCGGCTCTGCGTGCCAGCCCAGCCGACGACGATCTTCCACAGGGCCGCGAGACCGGCGGAGAGGAACGACAAGGCCAACGCAGCGACTGCGGCCTCGAGACCAACAGATCCCACCATCGCGCCGAGGACGGGGGCGAGCTTCACGTCGCCTCCGCCCATTCCACCGGGCAGGCGATTCAGGATTGCAATCGGGATGGTCCAGATGAGCATGCCGATCACGCAGCCAATGAGCCGCTGTTGCCACATCGGTGAAATGAGCATTCCGACAAGGGTACCCGCGAGAACACCGATGCCCATGACCGCCGTATACGTGTTCGGCAACCGGTGCGTGCAGGCATCCACGTACGCGCTCAGCGCCCCAATCATGGCCACCGTCATGACGGCGGGCATGCCTGGGCGCATCTGGGCACCTACGAAAAAGAACGCTCCGAAGATTCCAGCGCACCACACGATGGCATTGCGTGTCAGCGGCTTCTGCGTGGCCTCGATGAAGTATCGGCGCTGAATCCTCCAGCCAGAGCGCCACAGCCACGCCAGGATAATGATCCACGTGAGGAAGCCCGACACGAGGGACAGATCGGCGCTGATACGAGGTGGAAGCCACTCGACGATCACGGGTGCACCGTTCCCCCGGCCTCGCGCGCGCGGCGCTCCAGCTCAGTCTCCAGCGCATGACGCATCACGGCGGGATCGGGGCTGCGACCGGTCATCAGCTGGACCTGTGCGGCCCCCTGGTAGACCAGCATGTCGGTGCCTTCAGCGACGACTCCCCCGGCTTTCTCGAAGGTGGTGCGCAGCGCGGTGTCACGCGGCGAGTAGATGACGTCCAGGAGAATCTGGCCCTCGCGGGGTGCCAGACGGCTCGCTATGGCATCTGCAACGCCCGCGGGCAGCGTCGAGATCAGCACGTCGGCGCGGGCGGCAGCACTCGCTACCGCAGAGACATCGGACCACATGACCTGCTCGACGCTCACGCCGAGGCGTGAGGCTGCGGAGATGACAGAGCCGGGACCACCGAAACGTCGGGCAGCCACTGTCGTCGTCGTGACTCCCAGCTCTCCCAAGGCTGCCAGGGCAGAGGAAGCAGTTGCGCGCGCTCCGAGCACGAGGGCACTCGACGGAACGGGTACGCCAGAGCGCGAGCACACACGGCGGATCGCTGACGCAATACCGGTGACATCGGTGTTAAAACCCGCGAGCATTCCTGCCGAGGGCACGACCGTGTTGACGGCTCCTACCGCGCTCGCCAGCGGGTCGATGGCATCAAGCAGCGGCATGACGGCCTGCTTGCAGGGCATCGTGACCGATAGTCCGCGGAAGGACTCGTCGAGCTGGCCGATGAAAGTCGGCAGAGACTCTTCGGTCACCTCGGCGCGGCGATACTCCCATCCGTCGATCCCGAGCTGCTGCCACGCCGCCCGGTGGATGACCGGGGACAGTGAGTGAGCAATAGGGGATCCGATAACTGCGGCCCACATCGTCATGACTGCGGCGAGCACTGAATCGGGTGCTTGGTGCAGTACGCGTCCAGCTTCGCTTTGTTCTTCTCGTGCTCATCGGCAGTGGCCGCGAAGAGAGTCTCACCCGAGTTGAGGTCGACCGTCACGAAGTAGAGCCAGTCGCCCGCTTCCGGGTTCAGAACGGCCTTGATGGCGTCCGCGCTCGGCTGGTTGATGGGCGTGGGCGGCAGGCCTGCGTGCAGACGCGTGTTGTAGGGGTTGTCGTTATCGAGGTCAGCTTGGCTCGGCAGGCCGGACTCCTTGCCGGCTCCGTAGAGTGTGGTCGAGTCCATGCCAAGGACACCGTGTGTATCTTTGTCGTCGACGAGGCGATTCTCGATGACGCGGGCGACCTTGGGCATGTACTTCGGGTTGTTTCCCATCTCTCCTTCGACGATCGACGCCTTAATAAGGACCGTCTCGCGGTCCGCAGCGGGTACCCCGAGCGCATCCAACTCGTCGATAGTCGCCTTGACCATGCGGGCGATGACAGCCGTCGGGGTGTCGCCTTCCTCGACCTTGTACTCGCCGCGGTGCAGCCATCCCTCGGCGCTGCCACCCGCTTCAGCGGGCAGGCCGATGGCGGCGGTGTCCGCGAAAGCTTTGTCCACGTCCGCGGAGGAAACATCCATGACGTCCACGATGCGTCTCTTGATGGCGGACATGCGTTCGCCTGCGAGGACCGTGATGGTCGACTCGACACGGTTCATGGGATCGAGCATCACGGCAAGCGCGTCGGCCGCGCTCATCTGGCGCTTGAAGCGGTAGGTGCCCGGGTTAATTGTGCGTGCCGCGCTGTTCTTTTCGTACTGGCGGACAAAGGCACCCACCGACTTGACGACGCCGGCCTCGTGTAGGGCACGACCGATGTCACGGCCCGTGGCCTGGTCATCGATGGTGACGAGGATTGGGTCGGTGCCCGGCCCCGGGAAGTCGTCGGAGGCGACCATTGAGGTATTCATGAGCTGCGAGTAGGCCACGTAGCCTGCCCCACTGACCAGTCCGATCACGAGGAGCAGCACGAAGAAGGAACGGATGCGACGACGGCGCTTGCGCTTGCGCGCCGCATGTCTCTCGGCGGCGATGCGACGCGAGCGCATGCCGGTGGTCTCGGAGGGGTCTTCTGAATGTTGACGGGAGCGGCCTTCGTCTCCGGTTCCGGCGATGATTGCGTCGAATCCGCTGACCGTGGCTGTCTCTTCGCCGGGATCCGTCAAGGCATCAAAGCCGAAGTCGGTCGACGTGTCGAAGGACTCGTCATCGTCGTCCGCAACCGACGGTACTCCAGCATCGGGCGTCGGGGTAGGGTCCGGCATCGTGCGCGTTGACCGCCACAAGCCGCGAACGGAACTCTTCTTTGTCGTAGAGGCCCGGTCAACCCCCTGCAGGGGAGTCTGGGTCGGGTCGGGGTCGGTGAAGCGTCGCCGCGAGGTCTCACGGGCGGGCGTCGACCTGGGGTCGGACGAGGCCTGGGGGCGCCTCTCACTGCCGCGCACCGACGTGGGATCAGACGAGGCCTGGGGACGCCTCTCACTGCCACGCACCGACGTGGGATCAGACGAGGCCTGAGGACGCCTCACGCTGCCACGCACCGACGTGGGATCAGACGAGGCCTGAGGACGCCTCACGCTGCCACGCACCGACGTGGGATCAGACGAGGCCTGAGGACGCCTCACGCTGCCGCGCACCGACGTGGGATCAGACGAGGCCTGAGGACGCCTCACGCTGCCACGCACCGACGT
>NZ_ALCA01000091.1 GCF_000278725.1 Actinomyces sp. ICM47
GGCCTCGCCCGCCTGCTGCTTACCCGCCTTGCCTTGGCGACGAACCGCGTGACCACGCGCTGGACGGGCCGCGAGGCCCTCATGCTGGCGGCCTCCCCCTACGCGGACACGGCGGCCCTGGTCGCGGACGCGCAGCTGGCCTCGGCGCTCGCCCTGGTCGACGAGCTGAGCACCCCCGCGAACGTTCGCGACCCCGAGGCCTTCGAGACCCTCGTGGCGGCCGCGCGCGACGCGCACGAGGACCGCGTCTACCAGATCCTCTCCCACGTCGTGCGGGCCCTGGAGGCCAGCGCCGAGGCCGACGCCGCCGTGCGCTCCCACCCCCAGGCCTCGCTGGAAGAGACGACGCGAGACGTCGCCCGCCACGGAAAGACGCTGCTCTACGAGGGCTTCGTATCGGCCACGCCCGCCTTCGCACTCCCGCACCTGGCCCGCTACCTGCGCGCCGGGGCCGTGCGCATCGAGCGTGCCGCTTCTTCGCCGGGGGCGCTGGGTCGCGACCTGGAGGACATGGACCGCATCCACCAGGCCGAGGCCGACATCGCCGCCGCGCGGCAGGCCCTGGAGCGTCGCCCCTACGAGGCCCGCGCCGCCGCCGCGCTCACGCAGGCGCGGTGGATGGCCGAGGAGCTGCGCGTCTCCATGTTCGCCCAGACCCTGGGAACACCCAACAAGGTCTCCATGAAGCGCCTCCTCGGCGTACTCGCGGGGGCACGATGAAACGGGAAGACGCACGCGCCCTCGCGCGCACCCTGATGGACGCCGCGGAGCTGACCGGCTGGCGTTTCCGTTTTGACAACGCGAGGCGGCGGGCCGGAGCCTGCACGCACGGCGCACGCACGATCAGCCTGTCCGGGCCACTCACCGACCTGTATGACGAGGACACGATCCGGGGGGTGATCCTGCACGAGATCGCCCACGCCCTGGTCGGTCCCGCCCACGGGCATGACGCCGCGTGGAAGCGGGCAGCCCGAGCCCTCGGCGCGCCGGATTCCGCTCGGCTGCCCTCATCCCTACCCGCACCGGACGCGCCCTGGGTGGGCACGTGCCCGCGCTGCGGGGCCAAGCGCCGCCTCTACCGGGCACCTCGCCGCGTCTCCTCGTGCGGGTTGTGTTCGCGCTTTTTCGACCCCGCGCTGATCCTCGCGTGGGAGCATCACGGGACCCCGACCTCGCCCGGGCGCGCCTACGAGCGAGAACTCGCCTCGATCAGCGGCGTGCATCTGCCCACGTCATAGGCCCACACGCGCGCGCAAGCGCGCACACACACGCCCGACGGCGATACCCTTGTTCCCAACAACTCCCGAGAGAAGGAAGCCATGGGTACAATCGCCAGCCCCGACGCCACAACCGCTCCCGACCGCGAGGTCCTCACCTGGGAAGGCTTCGGTGGCGCTTCCCGTGAGCTCACCCAGCAGATCGTCGAATCCGGCTGGATCCCGGACCTGATCGTCGCCATCGCCCGCGGCGGCCTGATCCCTGCGGGCGCGATTGCCTACGCGATGGACGTCAAGGCCATCGGCACCATGAACGTCGAGTTCTACTCCGGCATCGGCGAAACCCTCACCGAACCCGTCCTTCTCCCCCCGCTCATGGACGTCTCTGCGATGGACGGCAAGCGCGTCCTCGTTGTCGACGACGTCGCCGACTCCGGCAAGACCCTGAAGATGGTCATGGACCTCATCGACGAGCACGGCCTGTCTCTGGATGGCTCCGCCTCGATCCGCGTGGAGGCCCGCAGCGCCGTCATCTACAAGAAGCCGGTCTCCATCATCGAGCCGGACTACGTGTGGGCGCACACCGACAAGTGGATTAACTTCCCCTGGTCGACTCTGCCCGTCATTAAGCCGTGAGCGAGGCGCAGGTGGGCACGCAGGCTTCGTCGATCACGACGCGCATCGTCGAGGCCGTGGCTGAGCGCGCTCGCAGCGGCGACCCCGTGCGCGTGCTGGGGTTGACTGGCCCGCCTGGGACTGGGAAGAGCACGATTGCGGCGCAGCTGGCGGTCGCCCTGCCCGAGGCGGGCATTGCGGTCGCAGGCCTGGTGCCGATGGATGGCTTCCACATGTCGAACGCGCTGCTGGCTGAGCGCGGACTGGCCGACCACAAGGGCGCACCCGATACCTTTGACGTGGGCGGATACGTGGCAATGCTCGGGCGGGTGCGCCGCGCGGACGGCATCGTTCTGGCCCCCGATTACCGGCGCGACCTGCACGAGCCCGTCGCCGCATCCCTGGCCATCGAGGTCAACGGCGTTGTGATTACGGAGGGGAACTACCTGGGGTTGGAGTTGCCCGGGTGGGCGGACGTGCGTGGGCTTGTTGATATGCTCGTCTACATTGATACGCCGTTTGAGGAGTTGGCCTCTCGCCTCATTGATCGGCACGTGAGTTTTGGGCGTGATCGCGCGGATGCTGCGCACTGGGTACGCACGGTGGACGCGGCGAACATGGCGCTCGTGGAGCGCACGAAGGCCCGCGCGGACCTGGTGCTATCCCTGTAATGTGACGCGCAATTCCCCTGGAGGGCCGTGAGACAACCCCTCACAACCCGCATGATGTCAACGATTTTGTTTGAGCGTTCGAAAGACGCGCGGGGAATTGCATGCGACGTGTGGTATCGAGTCATCACATCTGACGTGTCCATGCGTGTAGCCGTCACGTCGCGCGCTTTTCTCACCTATACCAAGTAAGGTGAACCTATGTTCCTCTTGCTTGGTCTTCTTGGCGGTCTCGTCACGGGTATTTCCCCGTGTATCCTGCCTGTCCTACCCGTTTTGTTCCTCGGTGCCGCGGGCGGCAAAGATTCCGCGAAGGCTTCCACGGCCTCGTCCTCTGAGAACACGACCAATGCCGTCGATCCCGACCTCTTCCGCGTCGCGCCCGGCGTGAGCCTGGGCAAGGGCGGCCCCTCCCCTGCCATCACCGCGAAGAAGGTCGATGACTCCCCGAGCATCGCTCGCCGTCCCCTCCTGATCGTCGTCGGCCTCGTCACGTCGTTCATGCTGATCACGGTCGCAGGTTCGGCACTGCTGAGCCTGCTGCACCTGCCGCAGACGGCGATCCGCTGGGCGGGTATCGTGCTGCTCGTGGCCGTGGGCATCGGCATGATCGTCCCGAAGGTCATGGAGGTCCTCGAGCGGCCCTTCGCGCGCCTGGCACCCCGTACGACGGGCGACAGCGCGGGCTTTGGCCTGGGCCTGGTGCTCGGCGCGGCGTTCGTCCCCTGCGCGGGGCCGGTACTGGCCTCGGTCATCGTCGCCTCAAACACGGGCCAGGTGACGTGGCGCATCGTCGGTCTGGCGGTCTCCTTCGCGGTCGGCCTGTCGATTCCGCTGCTCGCCGTGGCCCTGGCGGGGTCGGGCGTGGCCGCGAGCCTGAAGGCCCGCCAGCGCCCCCTGCGCATCGCTGCCGGCGTCGCCATGATCGCCCTGGCGGTCGGCATCGCGACCGACGCGCCGGCCGCCCTGCAGCGCATGATCCCGGACTACACGGCGTCCCTTCAGGCGGATGCGGGCGAAGCGTGCGAGACCGGTGCCTGCGACCCCGAGACCGAGGTCGAGGCCCGCGGTGACTTCGCCCAGTGCGCCCGCGGCACCGGCAAGGACTGCGGTGCTCTGCCCGAGATCAACGCCTCCGAGTGGATGAACTCCCTCGGCCAGCCCACCGGCACGGTGACTCTCGTGGACTTCTGGTCAAGTTCGTGCACGAACTGCCAGCGTGAAATCCCCGAGCTTGAGCGTATCTATGAGAAGTACAAGAACTACGGCCTGGTCGTGGTCGGCGTCCACTCGCCGCAGCAGCCCCACGACCGTGACCCCGCCGTCGTGAGCGGCGCGATCGAGAAGCTGGGCATCACGTACCCGGTCGCGCTGGACCCGGAGTTGGCGGCGTTCCAAACCTACGGCGCGACCGCCTGGCCCACGCACTACATTGCGGGTGCCGACGGCCAGCTGCGCCAGGTCGGCCGCGGCACCAAAGGCGTCGAAGACCAGATTCGCGCCCTCCTCGCCGAGGCCGGGGCAACTCTTCCGGACTGAGCAGCCTATTGGAGCGTTGCAGTAAGCGGCGCAGCGAACAGCTCACCAGCATCCACGCGGGCGGCTACCAAGGGGTGGCCGCCCGCGTGCTGCGCCCTACCGTCGCGACGCGATGCGGATAGGTTACGCGCTTGCGGATAGGTTATTAGCCTATCCGCGTCTTCATAACCTATCCGCGTGCCCACAACCTATCCACGAACGCATGCCGACACGCGCAACCACGGCCTCGTACCGATCAGTGCCAATCGGCGTTAGCGACAGCCCAGATACCATCCTCCTGCTGAATGAGGGTCAGGAACACCAACTCGTGGACCGGTTCGTGCGAGCCGTCCGCGTAGGAGCGCGTAAAGCTGACGAGGCGCACCCACTGATCGCCTTCGCGCTTGAGAGATTCCCTGCCTTCGACGCCGATGCTCTCAATCGTGACGGTGGTGTGGGAGCGGTTCGGCACGAGCGGCAGGAACTCACCCTGTCCCCTCTCAAGCTCCGGGGTCGGCGTGTGCATACGCTGCAGATCGGGCGTTTCGTAGACGCTCGCGCGGATGGATGCGAACGCGTTCGTGACGTCGCGCGACGCATCCCACGTCTGATTGGTGATGACGTAGGCGGAGCACACCGCGTCAGGATCCTTCCGATTAACGGCGGACGGGTCGGGCAGGAGATCATCGAGCCACTGAACCGACGCGGGGTGCAGGCAGGTGCCGTCGGGTGCCGAGGTGCCGTCCTCGCACGGGGGCATGGTCGAGGCCGTGGCCTCCGGGGTGGGAGCAGCAGCCTCGGGCTGGGACTCGGTGTAGGGTGCCTGTGAAGCCTCGCCGGACGATGTCTCCCCGCTCATTCCTCCGTGTGAATCGGCGCTCGCTTTCGAAGCCGCGGTTCCTGACTCCATGTTCGTCAGGAATGTGCGCACCATGAAGAAGCCACCCACGGCCAGGACGAGGGCGATGGCTGCAATAAATGCAATGGCAATGATTGTCACTCGCTCACCGCGTGCGATCTTTGTCAGTGGGTTCATGTGCGTCCTTACTTCGTGTTGTGTATGCGCGTAGCACCGCCTGTGGCGCGTGGCGTTCACTGGTCTCTTTGTGCGCGACCGATACTCACGAGTTAGCACCCGGAATGACGCATTCGACAAGGTCGCCGGGATCCTCACTGTCCGCAGACCGCGCAGCTGCTGACCGACATGTCAACAACCCCACCCTAGTCCGTGACGCGAGCAACAAACAACCTCAACCCATTGTCAAGACGCGTTTGTCGGCCAGATGTCGGCCTCGCGGCCCACCACGGCCTCGTACCCGACCCCGGATCGCCCCCGATCTAGACCCCGCCACCCGACCCCGGCCTCGTTACCCGACCCAGGATCGCCCCACGCACCTTAACCACACATTCCGAGGGGTCACAGAACGCGCCAAAACTCGACGCGGATAGGTGACGCGCTTGCGGATAGGTGACGCGCTTGCGGATAGGTGACGCGCTTGCGGATAGGTTACGCGCTTGCGGATAGGTTATTAGCCTATCCGCGTGTTCATAACCTATCCGCGTGCCCACAACCTATCCGCGTCTTCATAACCTATCCGCGTGCCCACAACCTATCCACGAACGCATGCCGACACGCGCAACCACGGCCTCGTGCATGGAGCTCATGACGCAGGGCATCCGCACTCCGCGCCCGCCGCCGCTCAGCGAGCCAGGGCGATGATCGTCGGCGTGACTCGCTCGATGACCTCGAGGGTGTCCAGGAAGTCCTGGTGCCCGCCGTACCACGGGTCGGGCACGTCGCCGCTGCCCGCGGGGTCCAGGTCGCGGTACAGGCAGATGCGCGGCCCCGCGCCCAGGTCCTCCGCAGACGCAGGTGCGCCCTCGTGTTCGACCCCCGCGCGGTCAGCGAGGCGCTGCAGGATGCCCAGGTGCCGCGAGGTCATGGCGAGGATCAGGTCCCACTCCCCCAGCTCGGCGGCGCGGATCTGGCGCGCGCGGTGGTCGGGCACGGCGTACCCGGCGTCGCGCAGGACGCGGGCGGCGCGACGGTCGATGGGGTTGCCCTGCTCTTCGTCGGAGACGCCGGCGCTGTCGACGACGACGTCCACGCCGGCGCGCGCGGCTTCCTGCTGGAGGATCGCGTGCGCCATCGTCGAGCGGCAGATGTTGCCGGTGCACACCATGAGGACGCGGGCGGGTCGGGGCTGGGTCATGGTTGGTTTCCTTCTGGGTCGGGTGATGGGACGAGGCCTGAGCGTGGCCGCCCGTCCCCGTTTCCTTGCGGCGGTGGGAAGCCCGCAAGCCCTCTTTACAGCAGCGTCAGGTAGGCGCGCACGGCTTCGGCGCTGTGGCCGGCGGCGCGCTGCCCGTCCATGTGGAAGGCCTGGTTGGCACCGGGTCCGCACAGGTCGGAGACGGCGCGCAGGCTGATCCAGTCGACGCTGGAGGACCAGCAGACTTGGGCCATGGCGCAGGTTTCCATGTCGGCGCCGATGGCGTCGGGGAAGCGTTCGCGCATGGGGTCGGCGACTTGCTCGGTGCAGAAGGAGTCGGAGGAGACGATGCGGCCTTCGCGCACGGTGTGGGTGATCAGCGCGGGCAGTTCGGCCAGGCGCGCGACGGCGGCGTCGGAGGTGGTGTAGTCGACGGGCATTTGGGGGACTTGGCCCATGGCGTAGCCGAAGGCGGTGGCGTCGGCTTGCCCGTAGATGGCGGTGGTGCCGGCGGCGATGTCGCCGACGTTGATGTCGCGGGCGAGGCCGCCGGTGGTGCCGGCGGCGATGACGATGGGTGCGTCGACGAGGGTGAGGGCGCGCGCGGTGGCGGAGGCGGCGTTGGCCAGGCCGATGCCGGAGGTGACGACGAGGACGGTTTTCCCGTCGAGCTCGCCGAGCGCGTAGCGCTGCGTCTTGTGGGTGCCAGCCAGCAGGGCCTGCGGGGTTTCGTCGTCGCCGATGGGCGTGAGTGCGTGCAGGAGGGGCGCGGCCTCCATATCCATGGCGGCTTGGATGATGGCGTCGACGCGGATGCGCTCGGGGAAGCTGAGGTTCATGCGTCCATGGTAGGTGACGAGGCCTCCTCGGGTCTCGCTCGCCTCGCCCGTCGTGTGTTCCTTGGGGTGTGGGTGGGACGAGGCCGGGGCCTGCTCCTTGCACTCAGTGCGGGGCTGGCGCGGGGCGGGTTCTGTGCGTAGGCTTCAGGTCATTTCACAGTTACTGAATGGCTTGAATGTAGATACGCGCAAGCGCGCGGGTGAGCTTGGTCGCTCACACTCGCGCGCTTACGCATCTTGCGCGGCCCGTGGGACGCCGCGAAAGGAGGGTTCCTCACTGCGTGGAGGAGTGGGCTAGGTGTCCCCTCAGGGCCACCTGACCGGCCCTGAGAGAGAAGGCAATCCCTTATTCTCGGCCGCGTTCCTCCAGCATCTTGCGCAGGGCTGCAATGCGTCCCGCGTTGATCTCGTCGTCGGAGATCTGGTCGGCGGAGGTCAGCAGGTCGGGCGCGGCCGCGTGAGTCCGACCAGCCGAGGCAGCCCCACTAAGCGAAGCAACGCCCGAGGCAGCCCCACCAACCGAAGCAGCACCCGCAGCAGTGCCCGCTGCACCCGTGCCAGCCACGGCCTCGTCGATCTGCGCGGGTTCTTCGGTACGGCGCTTGCGCGAGCGCGCCCAGACGATGGCGGAGACCAGGAGGATGATGGCGACGGCGATGAGGATAGCAATCATCCACGGGCGCAGGACGGTTCCCTTGACCTGAGCTGATTCGGCGGCGACGGTTTCTTCGTCCATGGGGACGCGCTCTCCGGTGACCAGGAGGCGGTGGGTGTTGACGCCGTAGGGCGTGCAGGTAATGAGGGTGGCCAGGTCCTTGCCTGCGACCTTGTTGAGGGTTTCAGTCTCGTTGGGCAGGACGACGCGGATGTCGTTGATTTGGTATTTGAGGTGACGGCCGGGGACTTCGATGTAGAAGACGTCGCCTTCTTTGAGGCTGGTGAGCTGGTCGAACATGGTAGCGGTGCCCAGGCCGGTGTGTCCGGTGAGGACGGTGTGCGTGGACTCGCCGCCAACGGGCAGGGCGGTGCCGAAGAGGTGGCCGATGCCCTTGTCGAGGGTCGCGCTTTCGGTGCCGTGATAGATGGGCAGGTTGACGTTGATGGCGGGGATCTTGACGGTGGCCATGACGTCGTTGATGTTGAGTTGACTCAGGTATTCCTGGTAGGCCTCGGTGCCAGGGCGCTGCGCGTCCAGCCAGGGGTCGAGGATCGGCGACTCGGCGGCGTTGGCGTTGTATTCGTCGGCGCGGCGCAGGTTTTCGGCGACGGCGTCGGGGCCGGCGTCTTCGGCGACGGCGCTGAATTGGGAGGCGATGGATTCCTGGCGGTAGTTGTTGTACTGGGTCGCGAAGACCGGGTACAGGAGGACCAGGACGCCGGCGAGCAGCAGGATGGGGGGCGCGATGGTCAGGAGACGCCGCTTGAGGGGTAACTTCTTCTTGTCGGGCGCTTGGGTGCTCACGCTTTCTCCGTTCATTGCCGAGGCCGGGGCAGTTTGTCTGGTTACAGGGTAGTACCGCTGTGGGTGGGTTGCGGGCAACGCGAGGGGGGTGCGGACCTGTGGGTCCACACCCCCCTGTGTGTCGCTAGCTAGCGAGGATCAGGCGTCGGCCTGCTCCTTGCGACGCTTGTTGGCCAGCGCGATCGCACCGGAGCCGCCCACGAGGAGGGCACCAGCACCGATCAGGACGCCGACGCCGGCAGCACCGGTCAGTGGCAGGTTGAAGCCACCGTTCGTGGGGACGTCCTTGACGGTCGTCGCGAGGGTGTACTCGTTGTCAGCGGTGGAGTTGGTCTGCAGGACCTGGAAGGCGATCGGGCGGGTCTGGAGCTCGAAGCCGTCGGGGGCCTTGGTCTCGACGAGGCAGTACCAGCCGGGGTTGGTGACGGCTTCGTTGTTCTCCCAGTCGTTGTTACGCAGGCCGTCGATGGTGACCTCACCGTTGGCGTCGGTGGTGTAGGTGGACGTGCCGGCGGGGCTCAGCTTCTTGTCGAGGGTGGCGTCGACGGACTCGAAGTTCGCGGTCGGGGTGGACTGAGGCGTGCACTGGTAGACCTCGAACTCGGCACCCTGAAGCTTGGCGGCAGTGTCCTTGGCGGAGACCTTGGTGATCTTCACCTTGCCGAACTTGGAGACGACCTCGGAGTTCGGGTAGTCCGGCGGGGGAACGGTGCCGGAGCCGGGGGTCCAGCCGTTGGAGGGGGCGTTGGGGAGCAGGATGGCCTTGTTCTTAAACAGGCCGTCGTTCTCCACCTTGTCCTTGACGGTGCCGACCAGGTCCATCTGGACCTTGGTGGTGTCGTCCTTACGGTTGTCGAGCAGCTTCTGGCGGCCGGCCGCGGTGAACTCGGCGGTCCAGAACTTGGTCTTACCGTCGGTGCCGTCGGCGGAGATCAGCTTGTAGTCGGTGTCCTTGACCAGGGCGACCTCGCCGGTCTTGCCGTCGACGATCTTCAGGGTGACGCCGGCCTCGGGCAGCTCGACGCGCTTGTCGTACTGGTCGACGACATCGTAGTAGTCGAGGGCCTCAGCGGCGGGCACGTCGGACTTCAGGGTGTAGGAGATCTCGGAGCCGATGGCCGGGGTGGTATCGTCCTTGACGGTCTTGTCGATGTTAGCCTTCGAGTTCTTCGGGTAGGCGTGGACGTCGTAGACCCACTTGTTGAGGTCGGTCGGGTGCGTCATGGGCACCGTGATGATGAAGGGCTTGGAGCCGACGTAGCCGGGAGGCGTCGCGGTCTCGGTCACGAGGTAGGCACCGACGGTGAGGCCGTCGAAGACAGCCAGGCCGCCACCGGCGGTGGTCTTCGTGATGGCCGCGTCGGTACCGTCAGCCTTCGCGGTGTCAACGTTGCCGTTGTAGCCAGCGAGCTTCTCCCAGCCGGCCTGCGTGGTGAGGTCGACGTTGGTCAGCTTCTCGACGGTGAAGGTCGCGCCGTCCAGGGGCGTGCCGGTGGCGGTGGCGTCCTCGAGGCCGTTGCCAGCGGTCATGCCGTTGGTGTCGTCCTTCACCAGCTTGTGGATGGTGATAGAACCGGTCCTGGTGGCGTCGAGGTCGACCAGCGAGGGGGCGCGCTCGGTCGTGGCAGCGAGGCCGAAGGCGGGGGCGGCCTGCGTCGCGGAGGTGGCGGCGGGCAGGGCCAGCGCGCCAGCGGCGACGGCGAAGGC
>NZ_ALCA01000092.1 GCF_000278725.1 Actinomyces sp. ICM47
GGAGGGGATGACCGCGGTGTCCATGGGCGGCGGCAGGGCCTGGCCGGGCTTCGAGCCGACGCGCCGAGCCGAAGGCTCGCAGCGCGTACGGCGAGCGGGCGGGCCGCCGCCCACGGACACATACAGCGACCCGGCCCGAAGGCGCCCGGGAACACCAGCGGTGCCACCCGGGCACGCCAAAGGGGCGGGTACCGAAGTACCCGCCCCTCACTCAGCCACGACCTCGTCGAGGCTCAGGCTGAATCAGGCTCAGCCCTGACGGCGGCGACGCATCCACAGGAGGAGGCCACCCGCGGCTGCGGCGCCCAGGCCGGCGGTGCCGACCAGGCTGTCGAAGCCGGTGCGCGCGAGGCGCTGTGCCAGGCTAGTGCTGGGCTTCGTGGCCGGTGCGTCGGGTGCGACATAGCCGAAGTTCACGCCGGTGACCGTCGGGTTATCGAAGCCGATGGTGATCTCGCCGGACATGGAGTCGGCGATGCCGTCCGGGTCCTCGGTCTGGTCGAGGCCGGCCAGGGCGCCGTCGGCGTGGACCTTGACGCGGTAGGTGCCAGCGGGCAGCTTCTCGAAGGAGTAGGTGCCGTCCGCGGTGGTCATCGCGGTGGCGACAACCGTACCGGAAGCGTCGATCAGGTCGACGGTCACGCCCTCGAAGGTTTCTTCACCGTCGGTGTAGGAACCCGACTTGTCGGCGTCACGGTAGACGCGACCGGCGATTGAATAGTCGGGCACGTAACCGAAGTTGACGTTTTCCTGGAGGGAGTTCTCCGGACCCATCGTGTACACCGCGGAGGTGTCGTCGACGGTGGCGTCGGGGTCCTCGGTCTGGTCGTAGTCTTTGATGGCCGAGTAGCGCACGACCTTCACGGTGTACTTGCCGTCCTTGAGGTGTTGGAAGGCGTAGGTGCCGTCCGCGGCGGTGTCGAGCGTCTGCACGACGTTGCCATCTTCGTCCAGGAGCTGGACGCTGACGCGCTCAAGGCCGGGTTCGTCACCGTCGATCATCTTGTCGCGGTTGTCGTCGCGGTAGACGGTGCCGGTGATCGTGTTGTTCGGGGCGTAGCCGAAGTCGACGTCACTCTTGGTGGGGTTGTTCTCGTCGAGGGTGATCGGCTTGGACGCGTTGTCAAGTGTCGTGTCCGGGTCGCCGGTCTGGTCGGCATCGGCGAGCACGCCGTCCTTGACGACCTTGATCGAGTAGGTGCCGTCGGGCAGGTGCTCGAAGGAGTACGTGCCGTCCTTGTCGGTCGTCGTGGTGGCAATGACGGTGCCGTCTTTATCGAGAAGCTGGACGGTCACGCCGGAGTAGCGTCCTTCGGTGTCGCCCTTGCGTCCGTCGCGGTCACCGTCGCGGTAGATGGTGCCGTTGATGGAGTTGTTGGCGATGTATCCGAAGTTGACATCCGTCTGGGTACGGTGATCGTTGCTGAGCGAGATGACGCCGGAGGCGGAGTCCTTGGTGGAGTCCGGGTCCTCGGTCTGGTCGAGGTCGGTGAGAGCACCGTCCTTGACGACCTTCACGGTGTAGTCGCCGGCGGGCAGCTTCTCGAAGGAGTAGGCGCCGTCCGCGTCCGTCGTGGTGGTGGCGACGACCTTGCCGTCCTTGTCGCGCAGTTCGACGGTCTGGTTGGCGTAGCCCTTCTCACCGGTGCCGTGCGACTCGGAGCGGTCACCGTCACGGTAGACGAGGCCGTGGATCGAGTAGTCCGGCACGTAACCGAAGTCGATGTGGTCCTTGGAGGGGTTGTCCTCATTCAGGGTCACAGGTTCGGAGGCGTTGTCCTTCGTGGCGTCCGGGTCCTCGGTCTGTTCGGTGTCGGCGAGTTCGCCGTCCTTGACGACCGTGACGGAGTAGGTGCCGTCAGGCAGCTTATCGAAGGAGTAGTTGCCGTTCGCGTCGGTCGTCGTGGTGGCGATGACCTGTCCGTCCTTGTCGAGGAGCTGGACGGTGACGCCGGAGTATCCGGGTTCGGTGCCGTCCTGGTCGCCGTTGCGCGAGTCGTCGCGGTAGACGGTGCCCGACAGGGAGTTGTTGTTCACGTAGCCGAAATTGACGTCCGTCGTGGACGGGTTGTCGTTGTTCAGCGTGATGGGCTCAGAGGCGTTGTCCTTCGTGGCGTCCGGGTCACCGGTCTGCTCGAGACCAGCGATGGGGCCATCCTGAACGACCGTGACGGTGTAGGTGCCTGCGGGGAGCTTGTCGAAGGAGTAAGCGCCGTCCGCATCCGTCGTGGTCGTGGCCACAACGGTGCCGTCCGCGTCGCGCAGCTGAACGGTCACGCCCTCGTAGAGCTTCTCGTCCGTGTCCAGCGCGCCGGAGCGGTTGCCGTCGCGGTAGATCGTGCCCTTGATGAAGTAGTCGGGCACGTAGCCGAAGTCGACGTCCTTCTTGGTCGGGTTGGCCTCGTCCAGGGTGATCGGCTCGGACGCGTTGTCCAGCGTCGAGTCGGGGTCGCCCGTCTGCTCGGTGTCGGCCAGGGCACCGTCCTTGACGACCTTCACGGAGTAGGTGCCGTCGGGCAGCTTGTCGAAGGAGTACATGCCGTTCGCGTCGGTCTTCGTCGTCGCGATGACGGTTCCATCCTTATCGAGCAGCTGCACGGTCTGCTCGGGGTAGCCGGACTCTCCGGAGTTCAGGGCACCGGAGCGGTTGTCGTCGCGGTAGACGGTGCCGGAGATTGAGTTGTCCGAGATGTACCCGAAGTTGACGTTCTCCTTGATCGGGTCGTTCAGTTCGAGGGTGATGTCACCGGAGGTGTTGTCCTTGGTGGCGTCGGGGTCCTCGGTTTGGTCGAGGTCGGCGATGGGGCCTTCCTTGCGGACGCGAACCTTGTAGGTGCCTTCCTCCAGGTTGGTGAAGGTGTAGGCACCGCTAGCGTCGGTGGTCGTAGTGGCCACGACGTTACCGGCGTTGTCGAGGAGGTCGACGGTCACGCCCTGGTAGAGCTTCTCGCCGTCCTCAAGGGACTCGGAGCGGTCGGCGTCACGATAGATCGTGCCCTTGATCGTGTAGTTCGTGGCGTAACCGAAGTTCACGTTCTGCACGGAGGGGTTGTCGTGATTCACCTGGACCACGCCGGAGGTGTGGTCCTTCGTGTCGTCGGGGTCCTCGGTCTGCTCAAGCTTCTTCAGCAGGTCGGAGGGTTCCACCTTGACGGTGTACTTGCCGGCGGGCAGCTTCGTGAAGGAGTACGTGCCGTCCGCCTTCGTCGTGGTCGTAGCGACCGTTGCCCCGGCCTCGTTGAGGAGGTTGACGGTGATGCCGTCGAAGCCGGGCTCACCGTTGTTCAGGGTCTCAGAGCGGTCCTTGTCGTAGTAGACGGTGCCGGAGATCGTGTAGTCCTCCGCGTAGCCAAAGTTGACGTTGGTGACGTCGGGGTCGGAGCGCGTGAAGGTGATGGCCTGCGAGCGCGAGTCGCCCTGACCGGAGGGGTCCTCGGTCTGCTCGGTGGAGGCGAGCGGGCCGGTCTTGTCGACCTGGACGGTGTAGGTGCCGTCGCCGAGGCCGGTGAAGGAGTAGTTGCCGTCAGCGTCGGTCGTGGTGGTGGCCACGACGGTGCCGGAGGCGTCAACTAGGTTCACGGTGATGCCGGACTGCGGGATATCGCCGCTGTCCTTGGTCTTGTCGCGGTTCTGGTCGAGGTAGACGTTGCCGGAAATCGCGTGCTTCTTGACGTAGCCGAAGTTGATGTTCTCCTGGACGGGGTTGTCCGCGTTCAGGGTCACGGTCCCGGAGGTGTTGTCCTTCGTGGAGTCCGGGTCCTCGGTCTGGTCGAGGTTAGCGATTGCGCCAGCCTTGGTGACCTTGACGGTGTAGTCGCCGGCGGGCAGGCGCGTGAAGGAGTAGTTGCCGTCAGCGTCAGTAGTCGTGGTCGCGATGACGGCACCGTCGGGGCCGAGCAGCTCGACCGTGATGTCCTTAAAGCCCTCTTCACCGTTGGTGTAGGAGGAGGAGTCGTTGGCGTCGTAGTAGACCTTGCCAGACAGGCGGTGCTTGACGGAGATCGAGGCCTTCGCGATGTTGTTGTCCGGGTTCTGGTCGTACTCGGGCGGGTTCACGAAGGAGGCCGTGTTCTCGAGTGTCTTGCCGTCGGTGCCCTCGTCGAGCGTGACGGTGACGTACAGCGAGGCGTACTGGCCGGCGAGCATATCACCGAGCTTCCACGTGTTGCCGTCGAAGGTGCCAGCGGCGTTACCGGTGTTGCACTCGCCGGGCACGCCGGAGGTGTAGCCGGAGGTGCACAGGTGCGACTCGGCGGAGACGAAGGTCGTGCCGGCGGGGAAAGCCTCGGCAACCTTGACGTCGGGGGCCTTGCCCTGGCCGGAGTTGCCGGCGTCGATGCGGAAGGTGACATTGTCGCCGGGCGCGAGGTTGTCGACGTCGGAGACGACGGTCTTGTTCAGGGCCACGTCGAGCGCAACGACCAGGGCGACCTTGATGGGCTCGGTCGGCAGGATGGCTCGGTTGTTCGAGGCCTGGGTGGCGGCGATCGCGACGGATTCGTAGGCAGTGCCGCTCGCGTTATCGGGTGCCTTGATGGGCACGATCAGCGGGATGGAAGCACCCGCCTTGATGGGGGTGGCCTGTCCGTTGATGTAGACGCGGTAGGACTTCACGTCCGACCACGAGGCCGGGGTGGCGGTCCAGTCGTTGTCGCACCCTGCGGGGGAGGCGGTCATGGCGTCGCCCTGGTTGATGACTTCACCGCGGCAGGGATTGGTCGAGGTGGAGTACTCGATGGTGACCTGGGAGGGGTCGATGCCCGAGCCGGTGCCGATCTGGATGGGGCCGGTCATGATGGGTTCCCATTCGGAGTCGCGCGAGGCACCGCCCTGAACGGAGGTGTCTCCGACGTAGGGGAGGATGCCGTATACGGTCATGTCGGACAGGTCCGCGTTACCGGAGTTGGTGGGCGTGATGCGGAACTGACCGTCTTCGCCTTGGCGCATGACGGAGGGGCCGTCGGTGTACTTCTTGTAGACGGAGCCGGGCACGGAGCCCAGGGATTCGAGCACCACGTCGGCACCGGCCTGCTCGGAGACCGTGAAGGTCGAGGAGACGGGGCACACCTGGTCGGCGGTATTGCCGTCACCGTTGACATCGTAGGTGTCGTCGGTCGAGCCGTAGAAGCAGATGGTGGTCTTCTTGGAGGTGAGCGCGTACTCGGGTTCAGCAGCGGAGATGTAGGCCTCGTTCTTGTGGGTACCGGCGCTCATCGAGGGACCGACCTTGCCGCGCAGCTGAATGGTGGTACCACCCTTGGTCTGGTAGCCGGGCCACGTGACCTGGACGAGCTGGCGGGTGCAGCCGGTCGCGTCGGTGACGTCTCGGACCGTCACTGTCTTTTCCTTGCCGGCGGGGCCTCCGGTGACAGAACCCTCGACGAAGGTCATGCCGCAGGGCAGCAGGTCGGAGATGACGGGCTGGGAGTCGACGACGGTCGAGGTGTTGTTCGCGGTGACACTGAAGGTGACCTCGGAGCCGGGGGACGCCAGGCTGCCCTTGATCGTGGACTTGGCGTTGTAGTACTTGGGCAGCGCGGTGCCCAGGGTCAGGACGTCACAGAAGTCGTCGGCGGGGATCGCGATGTCGTGCGTGCCGTCGAGGGACTTCATGGAGAAGTCGGTGACGCAGTTCTGGACGCGCACCCACTGGTCGGACTTGTCGGCCTTCCAGGCGGCGGCGTTCTTGTCGACGTCGACGTAGGTGACGCCATCCTCGGTGGTGGGCGTGCCCGCGCCGATGGGGCCGGCGACGTTGAGGATGGAGGATTCGCCGGCGGGGATCGTCTGCTTGTAGTGGAAGACGGTCAGGTATTCGTCGGCCGCGAAGGAGGAGAAGTCGAATGCCTTGCCGCGAGAGACGGTCTGAGTGCCGGTGTTGCCCTTGTTGGTCCAGTAGGTGATCTCGATGGGCGTCGTCGTCTGCGTATCGATGGTCTTGACGCGCATGAGGGGCTTGTCGCAGTCCTTGGAGCCGTCGGTGGGGGACACCAGGCCACAGGTCATGTAGTCGGTGTACTCCATGACGACAGGCACGTTGGACTTGTTGTCGTAGCTGTAGAGCCAGTTGCCCTGCTTGCCACGCTCGAACTGGCTCATGGCACGCTTGTTGAAGCCACCGCCGTAGCGAACCTCATTATCGAAGTGGTGCGTGAACGAGGCATTCGCGGTGAGCGTCTTGGTCTCGTTGTGCATTTCGTTGCCGGTGAGCTTGGCGGTGTTGGTGACCGTGTCGTCGGTGCAGGTGTCGTCGTAGTGGACGGTGACGGACAGGACCACGTTCATGAACGCGGGGTTCACGTCGCCGATGTTCCAGGTGACCGTGTGGGTCACGGCGTCGTAGGAGCTGGGCACGGTCGCGGCCGTGTTGGTGATGGTGTTACCCGAGGCCGTGGAGGACACGTAGGTCGCGCACTGGGGCAGCGGGTCGGTGACGACGACGTTCGTCATGTTGGTCTTGCCGTTCAGACCGTCGATCGTGGTGTCGTACTTCGGGGTGATCTGGTAGGTCACATCCACGTTCTTCGGGGTCGCGACGGGGCCGGTTTTCGACAGGAGGGGCGTCGGCTCGGAGTAGATCGTGACGGTGTCCTGTGCGGTCACGGTGGTGTCGCCCGAGGAGAAGGTGGCGACGGGGGTCACCGTGGAGCTGCCGGGGGTTACGCCGCGAGGCGCGGTGAACGTCAGCACGGTCTGGAAGGACGTGCCGGCGGCGACGGTTCCGAGGTTGTAGGTGACGAGGCCGTCCGTGGTCGCTGTCGGGCGCTTGATCTCGGGAGTAACGACCTTGTTGCCGGCGGTGGCCGTGGCGTTGACGCCGTCGGGAGCCGAGTCAGGGTTGGAGTCACCTGCGGGAGTGATCGTGTGCGGCAGCGTGATGGTCACGACCGAGTTCAGGCAGTCCTCTGTGGTGGAGGCGCAGGAAAACTCGACGACGTAGCGTTGTTCGACGCCTGACAGGTAGGAGTCCTCGTCGGCGTTGATTGCAAGTTTGAGGGTGGGGGGCGGCCGCATATGTGGGCAGCGACGTCACGCCAAGAAGGACGAGAGCGGTCGTCACCAACATGGCAAGCAGCTGGGCTGGCCTCGAAGCCTTTGACCATGTGTCGTTGATATGCACAGCGTTCTCCTGTTGTGCGTATAAGGGATGAATCAGGCCAATTTTAGCGGTTTCAAAGCAAGTGTGAAAAAGTGGCAACTATTGCAAAACTGCTCGTAACTAAAGGTTTATTAGGTCAGATTTCAAACTTCTGACCGATTGTGTGAAAGACTTATTCACACAGTTTATTCACAAGTGTGCACAGGCCTGTGGATAAAAATTGGCGGAATACCAGCTCAGGGTCATTAGTCCCAGAAGTGACCGCTGATGATCAACACCATCTACAGACATGACCAGCTGGTCGGATAAATAACGGCACACAGCCTCCGATACGCTGACATGTGAGGCCATCGCCAACAAATTGCGGAAGCTCACATACGACAAAACCCGCAACCATCAGGTTGCGGGTGAAAAGTGGAGCTAACGGGACTCGAACCCGTAACCCCCTGCTTGCAAAGCAGGTGCGCTACCAATTGCGCCATAGCCCCGTTGGAGAAGCTCAGCCCTCCACGACGTCCGTCACGGACATCCACAGATCGGCATTGTCAGAAAGATCAAGGAGAACTTGTCGAACGACGATACCAACGGCAACGACGGATCCGACAGCCACACAACACGTGACCAGCTTCTTCATGATGATCCTCCGCTCAAATTCGCCTGCGGATGGTGGGCCTAGGTGGGCTCGAACCACCGACCTCAGTCTTATCAGGACTGCGCTCTAACCTACTGAGCTATA
This sequence comes from Actinomyces sp. ICM47, assembly GCF_000278725.1. GTDB lineage: Bacteria > Actinomycetota > Actinomycetes > Actinomycetales > Actinomycetaceae > Pauljensenia. The sequence continues at coordinate 7,836 of NZ_ALCA01000092.1, forward strand.
GGCCCAACCGGCACCCTTGCGGGCACTCGGATATAGTACACAGCATCGAGCCCTTCAGCAAAATCGAGAGTTGGTGACGTCCACCACGCAGCCGCCGCGCAGGGCGCGGAGCAGAAAAGAGAACCCTCGTGACCACGATTATCGACTACGTTCGCAGGGCAACGACGCCGCTGCGTACAGACCTTACGCCAGCCGATGCCCTCACCCTCGCCGCACTGTCGTACGCAGACTTCCACGCTCTGGTCGGCCCCCGCTCCGCCCGGGGATGCCTCCTGAGCGAGGTCGCCCAGGCCTCGTCCATCCTCGCCCTCTACGATCACACGATGATCACCAAACATAACCGTGCACTTCTGCGCTCCCTGCTGCGCGCAGTCGGCGCGAGTCCACGGTTTCAAGACATGCGGGTGCGCGACGCCGTCACGCGGATCGGCGTGCAGCCGCTCGCACAGTTCGGCGCGGTTACGTTCATCGACGAGGCCGGGGCGAGCTACGTGGCGTTCCGCGGCACCAATGGCACTGCGGTCGGCTGGGCAGAGGATGCGCAGTTCGGCCTGGATTTTCCGACAATTGCTCAGCTGTGGGCGGCGCGCTACCTGCTATATGTGGCCCGACGCACTGCCGGACCGGTCACCGTCATCGGCCACTCCAAGGGCGGGAACTTAGCCCTGTATGCGGCCGCCGCGACGTGTGTGCCGACGCTCCAGCACGTGTTTTCCTTCGATCCCGTCGGCTTCCCCGAATCCGTCATCGATGACGGTTTCTTTTCCAGCATCGCACCTCTGACGAGCGTCTACACGCCGGCCGAATCCTGGGTGAGTCCCCTGTTTCCGCTGCCCACAGGTGCTTCGATCATTGCATCGCTCTGGCGGGGTCCGCTGAGCCACAACCCATACACGTGGCTGATCGACGGATCTTCACTCCTGTGCGACTCAAGGAACCCATCGCGCTCGGGGGCTGCGCTCGGGGGCCTCGTCGGTCTCCTGCTGAGGGTTCGGCCGATTCGGGTCGCCCAAGACCGCTGAGAGGCCTCTGCGAGTGTCTTTGAGCCGCCTCGGATCGGCTTGCACCATTGCCCCCCAATGCGCACGTTAACCCACCTAGTAGCGGCTCAGCGGCCCCGCCGCGCTCTTATCGAAGGACTCCTCTCGTCCGCACGCGGGCCCGCTATTCCGAAGCTGGGCCCTCTCGTCCGCACGCAGGCCCGCTATTCCGTATGCGGGCAGCCTCGCCCACGCTCCAATTAGCGGGTTTAGGCTATTGGACACGCGACGTTGCCGTGTTGCATCACTAGATGTCAGGCCAGCGCGCGGCCTGGTGCTCTACTCGTTGTTTGCGCTGTGGCCACGGGGCATCAGCTTTGAACCTGGCCGCCGTTGGACACTGGAGCTACACTCTCGTGCCCTGTGATATCCGCCGCCTGGGTGGTTTGGAGGTCGTGGTGGCATGAGAAGCATCGAATCGACGCATCACCGGCACGCGCGGCACTCATAAGGGAGCGTGCCGCCCAAAGTGCAGACCACCTCGCCGAAAAACGGCAAAAATGGGCTGTTATGGGTGAGGTGGTCTGCGATTTGGGCAAATCCAGGAACGAGGCAAACACGACCACCTACAACAGCGACTTTCCCGCGCAACACAGCCGACAAGTCACCACCCCAGCAACACGATATGTCCACCCCTCAAGGTGGCCTCAACCAACTAAAACACCAACTTTTCCCCACCAACAAGCCAAAAAGTCACCCTTTCAGCAACACGTAGTGTCCTATCACCCAAACTTTCATCCATCCCAGATAAACGATGCAATTCCAACGCTCTCATGTCAAAACTCGACAAGAGCCACAGGGGAATTACGTGCGACATTGTTGGTGAACCACGCCAACGCAGCACTAAGGACCGCGTTGAGGATGGATCACCGCAAGAACGGACCCAGTACGGTCTGACCCGTCATCCACGCGGATAGGAAACGAGCAGGCGGATAGGTTACTGCCTCACGGATAGCTTAATATCCTATCCACATACACATAACCTATCCATGTAGCCACTTCCTATCCACGTGCAGCCCGAATGAAGAGCGTAGAAGCACTCGAAGGCACCCAGAACCCAGATGGTCGCCAACCCCGGGCACCAACACACGCGCGCACACGCGCACACGCACACGGGCATAGCAAAAAGGGCCGACGTGAGCCGACCCCTTGCGCGTGATGTTCTCACTCGTCCATGAGAGACACCTTAATGCCGCCCACCAGGGACGCGACGACGTTGTAGAGCATGGCACCCAGCGTCGACAGGGCGGTGAGCAGAATGACGTTGATAACGGCGACGATGGTCGCGTAAGAGATGACGCGGGGCAGGCGCGCGTAGTCGAGGAGGTCAACGAAGCGACCGGCACCGACGGTCTGGAGGAATTCTTCGATCTGGCTGAAGACGTGCATGGCGTCGACCATGAGCCACAGGACGATGGTGGCGATGACGAGCGCGATGCCCAGGGCGACTGACAGAAGGAAAGATACCTTCATGACGGTCCACGCGTCGATGCGCGCGATCGCCAGGTCAACTCGGCGGGGAGCGTCTGTGCGGGCGCTCGTGACGTGGTCACTCATGTGATTCCTTCCAGGTCGCACTTCCTACAGCCAGGCTACCGTATCGCCGGGCCCCGGCGCAGGGTCCGCGCCGCTTTGGAATGTTGATCACGGGACGAGGGCAGGCCTCGTCCCGTGATCGTCATTTACTTGTCGTACTTGTCGGTGTCGTCGGCTGTGTCGCCGCCTTCAGTGGGCGCATCCGTCTCGGCGAGGGTGCTCTCCTGGGGGAGGTCCTCGGTGGAGGCGTTCTGCGCGGAGTCGACCACAACTTCGTCACCAGAGTCGTCACTGGAATCGTCGCCGGAGTCGGGGTTACGGGTGATCGCGATGATGCGGTCGCCTTCGTCCGGTCGGGCAAAGATGACGCCCATAGTGTTGCGGGTGGTGGGTCGAACGTCGGAGGCGTTGACTTGGACGAGTTTGCCGGATTCGGTGATGACCATGACGTCTTCGTCGGGGCGCACGACGAGGGCACCGACGAGGCCGCCGCGTTCGTCGACGAGCTTGCCGACGCGCACGCCGAGGGTGCCACGCGACTTGGTCGGGTATTCGTCGACGGGGGTGCGCTTGGCGTAGCCGGATTCGGTGACGATCAGCAGGTCGGTGTCCTCGCGCGGGACCTCCATGCTGAGGAGCTCGTCGTCGCCGCGGAACTTCATGCCGCGCACGCCGGAGGTGGAGCGGCCCATGGAGCGCAGCTGCTCGTCGGTGGCGGTGAAGCGCACTGCCTGGCCGTCGCGGGAGACGAGGATGAGGTCCTCGTCGGCCATGATGGTCTGCGCGGAAACCAGCTCGTCGGGCTTGCCGTCTTCGTCCTCGCGCAGGTTGATGGCGATGATGCCGCCGGAGCGGGGCGAGTTGTACAGGCTCAGCGGGGTCTTCTTCACCAGGCCGCGCTTGGTGGCCAGGACCAGGTAGTCGGCGTCTTCGTAGGTGCGGATCGCGAGGACCTGTGCGATGTGCTCGTCGGGCTGGAAGGCCAGCAGGTTGGCGACGTGCTGGCCCTTGGCGTCGCGACCGCCTTCGGGGATCTCGTAGGCCTTGGCGCGGTAGACGCGGCCGAGGTTGGTGAAGAAGAGCAGCCAGTTGTGCGTGGTCGTGACGAAGAAGTGTTCGACCACGTCGTCGCCGCGCAGCTGGGTGCCGCGCACGCCTTTGCCGCCGCGCTTCTGCGAGCGGTAGTTGTCTGTGCGGGTGCGCTTGGCGAAGCCGTCGCGGGTGATGGTGACGACGACGTCCTCTTCGGGGATGAGGTCTTCCATCGACATTTCCCCGTCGAAGGGAAGGATGCGGGTGCGGCGCTCGTCGCCGAACTTGTCGACGATTTCGGACAGTTCGGTGGAGATGATGGCGCGCTGGTGCTCGGGCTTGGCGAGGATGTCGTTGAGGTCGTCGACGCGGGCCTTGAGTTCGGCGTACTCGTCCATGATCTTCTGACGCTCGAGGGCGGCGAGGCGGCGCAGCTGGAGGGCCAGGATCGCGTCGGCCTGGATGGCGTCCACGTCGAGCAGTTCGATCAGGCCGGCGCGGGCCTCGTCGACGGTGGGGGAGCGGCGGATGAGGGCGATGACCTCGTCGAGGGCGTCGAGGGCCTTCAGGTAGCCTTCGAGGATGTGCAGGCGTTCGAGGGCCTTGCGCAGGCGGAAGCGCGTGCGGCGCACGATGACGTCCATCTGGTGGGTGATCCAGTGGCGGATGAAGCCGTCGATGGACAGGGTGCGGGGTACGCCGTCGACGAGCGCGAGCATGTTGGCGGAGAAGTTCTCCTGCAGGCTGGTGCGCTTGTAGAGGTTGTTGAGGACGACCTTGGCGACGGCGTCGCGCTTGAGGACGATGACGAGGCGCTGACCAGTACGACCGGAGGTTTCGTCGCGGATGTCGGCGATGCCGCCGATTGCTCCGTCGCGCACGAGCTGGGCGATCTTATCGGCCAGGTTGTCGGGGTTGACCTGGTAGGGCAGCTCGGTGACGACGAGGCACTGGCGACCCTGGATTTCCTCAACGTTCACGACGGCGCGCTGCGTGATGGAGCCCCGACCGGTGCGGTAGGCGTCTTCGATGCCCTTGTGGCCGAGGATGGTGGCGCCGGTGGGGAAGTCGGGTCCGGGGATCAGCTTGAGGAGTGCTTCGAGGAGTTCTTCGCGCGAGGCCTCAGGGTTGTCGAGCGCCCACTGGACGCCGCGCGCGAGTTCGCGCAAGTTGTGCGGCGGGATGCGCGTGGCCATGCCGACGGCGATGCCTTCGGATCCGTTGGCCAGAAGGTTGGGGAAACGGGCAGGCAGGATGGTGGGTTCCTGGTTGCGGCCGTCGTAGTTGTCCTGGAAATCGACGCATTCTTCGTCGATGTCGCGGACCATTTCCATGGCCAGGGGCGCCATCTTGCACTCGGTGTAACGGGGGGCCGCAGGGCCCAGGTTGCCGGGGGTGCCGAAGTTGCCCTGGCCGGCGACGAGGGGGTAGCGCAGCGACCAGGGCTGCACGAGGCGTGCGAGGGCGTCGTAGATCGCAGCGTCACCGTGGGGGTGGTAGTTACCCATGACCTCGCCGACGACGCGGGAGGACTTGGAGAACGAGGAGGTGGGGCGGTATCCGCCGTCGTACATGGCGTACAGGACGCGACGGTGGACGGGCTTGAGGCCGTCGCGTACGTCGGGCAGAGCGCGTCCGACGATGACGCTCATCGCGTAGTCGAGGTAGGAGCGCTGCATCTCCTTTTGCAGGTCGACCTGGCGAATGCGCTCGGTGTCCGAGATGTGCCGCGCGTCAGTAGTCTGCTCGTCGCTCACGTTTTTCCTTACGTTGTTTCTGCTCGATCAGACCTGCCCGGTACGAGGCCGGGGCTGGGCTGATCGCGGGTGATGTCAGATGTCGAGGAAGCGCACGTCAGTGGCGTTGCGCTGGATGAACGTGCGGCGTCGGTCGACGTCGTCGCCCATGAGGATCGTGAAGGTTTCGTCGGCGTCTGCGGCCTCGTCGAGGGTGACCTGCTTAAGGATTCGATGTTCCGGATCCATGGTGGTCTCCCACAGTTCATGGTCGTTCATTTCGCCGAGGCCCTTGTAGCGCTGGATGCCACCTTCCTTGGGCAGGCGGCGGTTCGCGGCGGCACCGGCGGCGAGCAGTTCGTCTCGCTCCTTGTCGGAGTAGGCGAATTCATGCTCGGCGTTGGTCCACTTGATGCGGTACAGCGGGGGCATCGCAATGAAGGTGTGGCCACCCTCGATGAGGGGACGCATGTAGCGGAAGAGGAGGGTCAGCAACAGCGTGGCAATGTGCTGGCCGTCGACGTCGGCGTCCGCCATGATGACGATCTTGCCGTAGCGGAGCTTGGAGATGTCGAAGTCTTCGCCGATGCCGGTCCCGAAGGCAGTGATGAGGGAGCGGATCGTGTCCGAGGACAGAGCTCGGTCCAGGCGGGCCTTTTCGACGTTGAGGATCTTGCCGCGGATCGGCAGGATGGCCTGGCGCTCGGGGTCGCGGCCGCCGACGGCGGAGCCGCCTGCGGAGTCACCCTCGACGATGAAGATTTCACATTCGGAGGGCGTGCGCGAGGAACAGTCGCGCAGCTTGCCGGGCATGGAGGCGGATTCGAGGACACCCTTGCGGCGCGTGGCCTCACGCGCCTTGCGAGCGGCGACGCGGGCGGCCTGGGCGGCCTGACCCTTGGCGATGATGGCCTTGGCGTCGGCGGGGTGGGCGTCGAACCAGTCGGTGAGCTTGGAATATACCTGTTGGGCGACGAAGGTGCGGGCTTCGGTGTTGCCGAGCTTGGTCTTTGTCTGGCCTTCGAACTGAGGTTCGGTGAGCTTGATCGAGATGACGGCAGTCAGGCCTTCGCGGACGTCGTCACCGGTGAGGTTATCGTCCTTGTCGCGGATGATGCCCTTGTCGCGGCCGTAGCGGTTGACGAGGGAGGTCAGCGCGGTGCGGAAGCCCTCCTCGTGCATGCCGCCTTCGGTTGTGTTGATGGTGTTGGCAAAGGTGTGGACGGAGGAGGAGTAGGCGGTGGTCCACTGCATGGCGATTTCCACGCTCATGGTGCCTTCGTCGTTGTCGGCTTCGAAGTCGATGATCTCGTTGTTGATCGTGTCGGACTTCTTGGCGGAATCGAGGTACTCGACGTAGTCGCGCAGGCCGTGCTCGTAGCAGTAGGTGACGGTGCGGTGGCCCTTGGTCTTCTTGTCCGAGGCCTCCTCACCGCCTGCGATCTCGTCGCCTTCGTCGGTGGCGAACTCACGCTCGTCAGTGAGGGTGATGCGCAGGCCCTTGTTGAGGAAGGCCATCTGCTGGAAGCGCTGGCGCAGGGTCTCGAAGTCAAATTCGACGGTTTCGAAGATCTCGGGGTCCGGGTAGAAGACCTGCGTGGTGCCGGTTTCGTCGGTTGCTTCGCCGCGTTCGAGGGGGGTGATGGGGGTGCCGCCGTTTGCGAACGACATGCGCCACACGTAGCCCTGGCGGCGGATTTCGGTGTTCACGCGGGTGGACAGGGCGTTGACGACGGAGATGCCGACGCCGTGCAGGCCACCAGAGACGGCGTACCCGCCGCCGCCGAACTTGCCGCCGGCGTGGAGGATCGTCATGACGACCTCGACGGTGGGCTTGTGCTCGGTGGGGTGCTCGTCGACGGGGATGCCTCGGCCGTTGTCGACGACTTTGATGCCGCCGTCTGCCTGGATGGTGACCTCAATGTGGTCCGCGTAGCCGGCCAGGGCCTCGTCGACGGAGTTGTCGACGACCTCGTAGACGAGGTGATGCAGGCCGCGTTCGCCGGTCGAGCCGATGTACATGCCCGGACGCTTGCGGACGGCTTCCAGGCCTTCGAGGACGGTGATGTCCGATGCGCCGTAGGACTGCTCGCCTTCGGCGGTCTTCTCGTTGTCAGCCACGTGGCTCCCCTCGCATTGCGCGAAAAATAGATGTTTAACCTTGTAGATTCTACCAAAAATGGGGCTTGCACCAGGGACTGACAGACCCGGAAGGTTACTTTACAAACTGCGAGATTGCAACGAAAACGACACTGTGATCAGTCGCATTACGAGTGCTACTGCGACGCGACAACACGGGGCCGCCCTCCCGGATGGGAGGGCGGCCCGTTCGCGCACATGCGCAGTGTCGGTATGGGTAAAGATCAGCACGCCGTGGTGGGTGCCGAATGGCTCACCTCAGCCTATTGACGAGCGAAGGTCACGGCTGCCAAGTCCAGTCGGGGATGTTGGCATTAAAGTCGTCCCAGTCGAGCGTCTTGAAGGTGACGGGATCGTTCGGGTAGGGCATCTTGTAGGCCTTCTGGAAGGTCTTGGTCTGGCCGACGGGGACGCGCACGATGGCGAAGTTGTCGTAGCCAGCGGGCTCCTTGCCCTTAGCGTAGTAAGCAGGGTTCATGTCGATACCCTTCTGCTTCAGCGAGGGGGTGTTGAGCAGCGCGGACTGCTCCTCGGTGGAGTTGTTCGTCATCGAGTAGGTGACGACGAGCGTGTCAGAACCTTCCTTGTCGGCGGGACCCTTCTCGATCTTCGTGATCTCAATGTGGAGACCGGAGGAGTAGTCGACCGAGTACTGGCCGTTCGCGTGGTAGCCGCCGGGGTTCGGCGCAGCGGTCGGGGCAGAGCTGGTAGCAGACGTCGTCGGCTTCGGCGCGCTAGTCGTCGGGTTCGGAGCCTGAGTCGTCGGGTTCGGCGCGCTAGTCGTCGGGTCGGCCGTCGCACTGGTGGAGGTGGAGTCCGAATCCGGATCCTCTTCTTCGTCGCCGCTGAGGAAGAAGTATGCGCCGACGCCGATGAGGATGAGCACGAGAACGCCCGCGATGCCGCCGATGATCAGCGGAAGCTTCGACTTGGGTCCCTCAGGCTGCATACCCGGCATACCCGGCATTCCCGCCCCGTACTGCGCCTGTGCGCCGTACTGCGCCTGTGCGCCGTACTGGTCCACGTAACCAGCGGGCATCTGCTGGGTCTGATCCACGTAGCCGCCCTGCGCATAGGCGTTAGGGTCAGGCTGGCCGTATGGCTGCTGCGAACCAGGGTAACCACCCTGGTCATTTCCCTGGTTCCAGGGATCCTGGCCCCCGGGAGCGTACGGGTTACTCATAGTGACTCCTCATAGAAAGCGCACCAATGTGCGGGATGACATTTGGAAGCGTAGCAAAATCTGACCGAAATGGGGAGTGGTTTTTATACACCGCCGCCAGTTAGTCAAGGTTTTGCCTGCAATTCCGCGCAAGTTCCGTCGTTTCGCTCGACCCCGAAACCCACTCGTCGCGGGGGCGCGAGTCCCAGAATGTGAACGAACTAACGTAACTTATCAGAATATCTTGTTTACCATTCCCCCTCAAGGGGCGGATTAATGTCGCACATCACACTTTCTCAACCATTGCGACGACTATCAACCATCAAACGAAGCGGGGCACCACGTCCACTGGTGCTCTTTCTTCACATTGTCCGAGTTCGTCGTGTCGACGTGCCCGAGGTTCTTCGACAGGTCGGCTAAGTACTGGTCGGTCGGTGTGGGCTGCTCATCGTTGTTTCACCATTGGATGATCTCTCCGACGAGCCTATGACAACCTGATCGCCCGGCAACAAGGCCTATCCGTAGTCCGCCCGGGGGCCTCGGCCTCGAACGACGTAGGGGCCTTTCTTCCAGGAGGGGGCGACGGGGCCCAGGATGATCAACTGTTCGACGACGCCGGATCCTACTTCCTCGGCGATGCGCCGCTCGACGCTGGGCAGCATGAGCTGGAGCTGTTTGGCTCTGGCAGTAGAGTCGGCACGCACGATGAGTTTGTGTCCATCAAAGGTCTCAATGAACGTGTGATCCGCGTTGTTGGGACCCACGATGTCCCGCCATTTCGCCATGACGGACCCCATTTTGGTGGGGGTGTCCCATTCGCGTATCTTGATCGTGCGCGCCAGGATTGCACCCAGCGAGTCGGCCCGCCGGTAGCGCGGGCGCATGGCGGCCATGCCGGGGGATCGGCTCCACGAGTCTTCGGTTCCCGCCAGGGCTTGGCGCAGCGCGGCGAGGTCGCCCTCGGGGTCATCCTCGGCGGACGAGGCCGGGGCGGGCACTCCGTTCACGTGTCCGTAGGCGGCGGCGCGGGCGGCGGCGCGAGCCTGGACGCCGTCGGTGCCGTCCGCGGCGAGGCGGCCGAGTCCGTCGGTTTCGATGGCCGCGTATTCGCTGGATCCATCGAGGGTGCGCCTGGGGCGGGTTTCGTCGAGGCCCCAGGAGGGCAGGGTGGAGCGGATATATCCGTGGTTGCGGGCGACGCGCTGGGCGCGTTCGAGGGCGCGGACGACGAATTCGTCGGGGTCCTCGTCGGCGGTGATCGGCGAGGTGGCGGTGAATTCGTCGCGTTCAGACATGGTCGGAGGCGTCGATGATGGTGCCGCGCTCGGGGTCGAGGCGCACGTGGAGGGCGTGGTGGTCGAGGGAGGGTGGCAGGTCGGCGGCGACCGCGCAGGTGACGATGATCTGTTCGGCCTTCGAGGCCAGGGCTGCCAGGCCCGACCGGCGTGAGGAGTCGAGTTCGGCGAAGACATCGTCGAGGATAAGGATCGGGGTGTCGCCATCGTCGCTGAGTAGTTCGAAGGACCCGAGACGCAGGGCGAGGGCGACAGACCAGGATTCGCCGTGGGAGGCGTAGCCTTTGACGGGCATGGTGCCGAGGCTGAGGGTCAGGTCGTCGCGGTGCGCGCCGACGAGGTTGACGCCGCGCTCGGTTTCCTTCTCACGAACGAGCGCGAGCGCTGCGAGCAGACGCTGGGTTTGCGCGTCCACGTCGGTGAGGTCGGCGCTGGCCGGGTTATCGGGATCCGTACCGATGATGCGGTCGACAGAGGCGTCGAAGGCGAGGCACAGGTGGCGCGGCGAATCGGCGACGTCGTCATAGGCGCGCGCGGCCGGCTCGATGAGCGAAGCCGCGATGGACGCTCGCGTGGCCGTGATGCGCGCGGACAGGGCGGCAAACTGCTGATCCCACACCTCTAACGTCGATAGGTCGGGGGATTGGCCGCGGCGGATCGAGGCCTGGGCGGCCTTCATGAGCGCGGCGCGCTGGCGCGCGACCCGGTCGAAGTCGGAGCGCACGGAGGCATGGATGGGGGAGAGCTGCGTGGCCAGATCGTCCAGGAAGGAGCGTCGCACCGACGGGTCACCGCGCACGAGCGAGAGGTCCTCGGGCGCGAACACGACCGTGCGCACGATGCCCAGGATCTCGCGGGGCCTCACCTGCGTACGGTTAATGCGCGCCCGATTTGCCTTGCCGCGCACGATTTCCAGCTCGATGACCTGCTCGCGGCCTGAGGCCACGACCCGCGCGCGGATGACGGCTCCACCCGGGGCGGCCTCGGCCTCGTCGATGGGGATTCGCACGAGCGCGCCCTCCGCGCCGACCCTGTGCGACGAGAAAGTGGACAGGTAGGCGAGAGCCTCGACGAGGTTGGTCTTGCCCTGGCCGTTCGCGCCCACGAGGACTGTGGGTCCCGCGGGCAGCTCGACGACCCCATGCTTCCAGGAGCGGAAGTCGTCGAGGGCCAGGTGGGAGACGCGCACGTCAGACGCCGAAACGAATGGGCATCAGCAGGTAACGGAACTGCGCGATCTCGCCCTCGTCGGCCTTCTTCTGGCCGGTGATGACGGCCGGCTTCGTCGGGTGCGTGAAGCCGAAGCGCACGTAGTCGGTGTCCAGGACCTGAAGGCCGTCGATGAGGAACTGCGGGTTGAACGCGGTCGAAATATCGTCGCCGTGCAAGGTTGCTTCGATGGCTTCGGAAGCCTGAGCGTTGTCGCCCTGGCCAGCTTCGAGAACCAGCTGGCCGTCGGTGAAGGCCAGGCGCACGGAGGTCTTACGCTCGGCGACCAGCGACATACGCTTAACGGCCTCGAGCAGCGCGTGACGGTCGACGACGGCCTGGATCGGCGTGGATTCGGGGAAAAGGCGGCGCACAGCGGGGTAGTCGCCGTCCATGAGTGTGGAGGTGGTGCGGCGGCCCTGGGCGGTGAATCCGATGAGGGACGAGGCACCGGGCTGAGATTCGCTGGACAGGCCGACCTCAACCTTGGCACCCGAGGTCATCGACTTGGCGACGTCCTGGAGAATGCGGGCCTTAACCAGGGCGACCTCTTCGATCGAGGTGTCGGCGGGTTCCCAGTCGAGTTCACGCATGGCCAGGCGGTAGCGGTCGGTGGCCAGCAGCGTAATCGCCGGGCCGTTGATTTCGATGCGTACGCCCGTCAGCAGGGGCAGCGTGTCGTCGCGGGACGCTGCGATGGACACCTGGGAGACGGCCTGGGACAGCGTGGATGAGTCGATGGCACCGATGCCCTTGGGCTGGGCGGGCAACAGTGGGTACTCGTCCAACGGCATGACTGCCAGCGTGAAGTGCGAGGATCCGCAGACCAGGTTCACCTTCTGGCCGTCCAGCTCGACGGAGACCGGCTTGGAGGGCAGCGACTTGGAGATGTCAGCCAGGAGACGGCCAGAGACCAGGACCTCACCAGCCTCGTCGACTGTGGCAGGGATGTGCGAGTTCGCGGAGACCTCGTAGTCGAAGGAGGACAGGGTCAGTTCGTCGCCCTCAGCTTTGATGCGCACGCCGGCCAGAATCGGGGAGGCCGGACGCACAGGGAGCGCGCGGGCGGTCCACGACACGGCTTCGGCCAGAACATCGCGGGCGACGGTGAACTTCATAGCTGCCTCCAAAACGCAAAACGGATTGATCACTACTTTACTCACAAGTGTGCCCACGTGGGGCGCGATTCTTGCTTGGCACTCGCGCTGGTCACGACGCGTCAGCGCTGATGTTGGGCGGAGACCTGTGAAAAAAATTTTCTCATTCGACTCTCCTTCCATCATAAGGGTTGTGAGTTCTGTGGATAACTTGTTTTTTCGTTGAAAAATCTTGAAATTACATCGGTGTAATGACGTGGATGGATCTGTGCACTGCGCACGTGGACGTGTGGACGGCTGAAATTACAAGTTTTCGTCATTCACAGAGGGCCTCGTTTTCTCCACAGGGTTTGCTCGTTCATCCACGCGCTGTCCACATATCCTGTGAATGACGCGCGGGCGCCGACTTTCGTCAGCGCCCGCGCGGGTTTTATGCTTCCCTGGCCTTTTGCTTGATGCGATTTGTAAGCTCGGACACATGGTTGAAGGTTTCGCGTTTCTCCTTCATGAGCTTCGAAATCTTCTTGTTCGCGTGCATGACCGTCGTGTGATCGCGACCGAAGGCCTGACCGATCTTGGGCAGCGACAGATCGGTGAGTTCACGGCACAGATACATGGCGATCTGGCGGGCCTCGACGACGGTGTGGCTGCGCTCGGAGGACCCCATTTGCTCGATGGTCACGCCGAAGTAGACGGCGCACTGGCTCATGATGAGGCTGACCGTAATCTCGTTGTCGTCCGGGTTGGACACGAAATCCTTGAGCATCATCTGTGCCAGATTCAGGTCGATGCGCTCTTTGTAGAGGGACGCCCACGCGCCGATGCGCACGAGCGCGCCCTCCAGCTCACGAATGTTGGAGGAGATGCGCGAGGCCACGTATTCGAAGACCTCAGGGGTCACCTCGAAGCCCTCCGCGTCCGCTTTCTTATGCAGGATCGCGATGCGGGTTTCCAGGTCCGGCGGCTGAACGTCGACGAGCAAGCCCGAGGAGAAGCGCGAGCGCATGCGGTCCTCGAAACCCTTGAGCTGCGCGGGAGGCAGGTCGGAGGTCAGGACGATCTGCTTGTTCGCGCTGTGTAGCGCGTTGAAGGTATGGAAGAAGCCTTCGACCGTCTGCTCCTTGTTGCCGATGAACTGGATGTCGTCGATAAGGAGGATGTCGAGTTCGCGGTAGCGGCGGTGGAACGCCTCGACCTGCGAGTTATCCGTCTTATTGAGGCGAATCGCGTTGATGAACTCGTTCGTGAACTCTTCGGAGTTGACGTAGCGGACCTTCAGGTGCGGCATCATCGACAGCGCGTTGTGGCCGATGGCCTGAAGTAGGTGCGTCTTACCCAGCCCGGAGTCACCGTAGATAAAGAGAGGGTTGAAGGCGTTGCCCGGCGACTCTGATGCGGCCAGCGCGGCGGCGTGCGCGAAACGATTCGACGGGCCGATAACGAAGGTATCGAAGGTGAACTTTGGGTTCAGGTGCGTGGGAACTGCGTCGGCGCGGGAGTCCGCCACGGCGGGGGAACGCTGTTCCTTCTTTTTCTTCTCGTGGTACGAGGCCGGGGTGGGGGTCGGAGGAACCGGCGCGGGAGCGGGGGGTTCTTCTTCCTCCTCCTCTTCCTTCGTTTCCACGAGTTCCAGGGACGGATCGACCGTGATGGCGATGCGTACGGGGCGTCCGAGGTTCACGGACAGGGCGGTCGTCAGCTTGTTTTGCGCCTTATCTTCGATCCACTGCTTCGTGAAGCCGTTAGGGACGGCCAGGAGGATCGTCCCTTCGATATCGCCGAGCGGGCGCGCGGAGCGCAGCATCGACGTCGCAACGGGACCCAGTTCATCGGTGGGAACTGCGTCGAGGGCGACAGCCCACGCGCGTGTGAGGGAATCCGGCTCCACGACTATCTCCGAACAGAATATACGGTGAATTCAGTCACGACTTAAGGGTGATGTACGTGACCTTATGACATGTTCAAAGTGTAGTCCGCACACAGGCTTATGCACAGGTTGGGGATGGAGCTGTGGAGAACTATCACAGAATCACATGTATGTAGTTACAACTTTGGGGGCGCGGAGTGGCGCGGAAAGCAAATTGACACACAGCTTGTGGATAACTGTCATCATCCACCGCTGTGGAAGACTTCGTTCCACAGCGATTTCCACAGCTGTGGAAACTGTGTGTGACGCGGTGTGTAATTTCGCCCCGTTGACTCACCGCCCACATCCGCTTAGTCTTGGAAATTGTTTGCGCCCATTTCGGGCGTGTGTCCCCGCTATCGTGCCCTGATCGGGCCGGTAGCCCAACCGATCAACGAGTGGGAGACCACTCCCCGCCGAGGAGAATTGCCGTGACCACCAAGCGGACCTTCCAGCCCAACAACCGTCGTCGTTCGAAGACGCACGGCTTCCGTCTGCGCATGTCGACCCGCGCCGGCCGCGCCATTCTGGCTGCCCGCCGTCGCAAGGGCCGCGCCAAGCTGTCCGCCTGAGACACCCCGGTGCTGCCGCGCGCGCACCGCATGGTTGACCCAGCGGATTTCACCGCCGCGATCCGACACGGAGCGCGCGCAGGAGATCCACTGGTTGTCGTCCACGTCCGAGCCGACGAGGAGCGCAACAGCCGCCTCGTCGGTTTCGTCGTACCCAAGCGCGAAATCAAGCGCGCCAATGGACGCAATCGTGTCAAGCGGCAGCTGCGCCACCTCATGCGCGAACGCGTCGCCGACCTACCCGAGGGGACCAGGCTCGTTGTGAGGGCATCCTCCAAGGCCCTCGGCGTGCCCTCCAAGGAACTCGGTACCCATCTTGATCGCGTGATGGAGCGAGCGTGGCGCAAATGGAACGCGCGATCACAGTCGTGAGGCGAGTGCTTGTCGCACTCGCCTCCGCGCCCATCATCGCCTACCAGCGATACATTTCCCCGGCCTTTGGCCCCCGGTGCCGCTACGCGCCCAGCTGCTCCGCCTACGCGCTGCAAGCAATCCGCGTTCACGGCCCCATCAAGGGACTGATCCTCGGGGCCTGGCGCCTGCTGCGGTGCAACCCGTGGAGTCATGGGGGAGTGGACCACGTGCCCGCGCGTGGGCGCTGGAAGCCAGAGGCCTGGGTCCCACCCGATGACTGGGCAGGCCACGACAACTGGGAACGGCCCGCCCCCATGGGACTGGACCCGGAACATGACTTGACCGAGTAACCGGCCACGGCCTCGGGAATGTAAGGAACAACGAAACAGCGGCGCTCAGGCGCCACGGCGAAAGCGAAAACTATGTTCGACGCAATTCTCCACCCCTTCGCGTGGGCCATCTCGTGGCTGTGGGTGTGGATCCACGACTTCCTGGTGCTCGTTGGAATGTCTTCCGGCTCCGGTATCGCGTGGGTCCTGTCCATCGTGCTGCTCACCATCCTGGTGCGCATCGCCATCATCCCGCTGTTCCTCAAGCAGATCCGATCCTCGCGCGCCATGCAGGCCATCCAGCCCGAGATGCGCAAGATTCAGGACAAGTACAAGGGCAAGAAGGACCAGGTCAGCCGTCAGAAGATGATGGAAGAGACCCAAGCCCTCCAGCGCAAGCACAAGGTCTCGCCCTTCGCCTCCTGCCTGCCGATGCTCGTCCAGATGCCCGTTCTGTTCGGCATGTACCGCGCGATCATCGCCGTCTCCTCCATCTCCGCTGGCACCTACATGTACCGAGGCGAGGCTGCTGACCACCTCGGCCCGCTCACTGAGTCCGTGTCCACCGAGATCGTGAACTCGACCGTCTTCGGTGCTCCGCTGTCGCGCACCCTGCGCGAATCCACGGGGGATCCGCTCATCGTCGGCGTCTTCGTCACCGCGATTGTCCTCATGGTTGCCCTGCAGTTCTTCTCGATGCGCCTGTCCTTCCAGCGCAACATGCCCGACCTGGGCAACAACCCGATGGCTCAGTCGCAGCGCTCCATGATGTACGTGATGCCGCTGATGTTCATCTTCTCCGGCGTCTTCTTCCAGATGGGCGTCGTCATCTACACGGTGACGGCCTCCTTCTGGGCCCTCGGCCAGTCCTTCTGGACCGTCAAGGTCATGCCGACCCCCGGCTCCCCGGCCTACGCCGACCTGCTCTCCTCGCGCGAGTCCGCCTACCAGGAATGGGCCAAGCCCTTCTTCCAGAACTATGACCGTGAGCGTGCCGCCCTGGGCACCGCGTCCACTGACTCGCGTGTCGACGAACTCAACGAGCGCACGCTCGCCGAGGTGCGCTCCAAGGCCAAGAAACAGCACGTCGCTTCCGACTTCCCGGCCTCCATGACCACCGGCGAAATCATCACCGTCTACCGCAACCTCGCCTTCCAGAAGTGGACGACCCTGCCCGACGAGCAGTGGATGCACGGCCTGACCCTCGCCGTCGAAAAGCGCCTCGCTAAGCAGGAAGCTTCCGCCCAGCGTGCCGAGCTCCAGAAGCAGGTCCGCGAACGCCGTACCCTCGAGCGGGAGGCCGCCCAGGCCTCGTCCGAGTCGACGCCTGCTGAGGCTACGAAGGACAGCACAAACGGCTCCCTGAGCGCCGAGGAGATTGAGCGCCGCCGCGTTGAGCGCCGCAAGGCCCGCCGCCGCTCTGGCAAGAAGCGCTGATTGACAATTCACGGTCCCGGAACCCGAGCGGGTACCCTGGATCCCAGCAAGACCCCATTCCCCACCACGGAGGACCCGTCATGAGTGACGACAACGCAGGCAAGCTCACCCGCCTCGAAGAAGAAGGCGAACTCGCCGCCGACTACTTGGAAGAACTGCTCGACATCGCTGACCTTGACGGTGACATCGAGATCGACGTCGAGAACGGCCGCGCATCCGTCGAGATCGTCGCCGACGATCCCGAGGCTCTCGAGCGCCTCGTCGGCGAGGATGGCGAGGTCCTGGACGCGCTCCAGGAACTGACCCGCCTGGCCGTCCAGACCGAGACCGGCGAGCGCTCTCGCCTCATGCTCGACATTGCAGGCTTCCGCGCCGAGCGCAAGGAAGAGCTGCAGGACATCACGCGCGAGGCCATCGCCCGCGTGCGCTCCACCGGTGAGGCCGTCAAGCTCGACGCCATGAACCCCTTCGAGCGCAAGGTCTGCCATGACGTCGTCGCCGAGGAGGGCCTGACCTCCGAATCCGAGGGCGTCGAGCCCCATCGCCGCGTCGTCATCCTGCCCGAGGATTCCGACGGTGAGTGAGAACCCGAACGGGTTGGGAAGGGGTCGCCAGGTGGGCGACCCCTTCGTCCCAGAAGAACCCACGCAGGCAGTCCGTGACTTCTTCGGCCCCGCCTTTTCCGACGTCGCGGAATACGCGCGCATGCTCGAGGAGGAGGGCGAGCTGCGCGGCCTGCTCGGTCCGCGCGACATGGAACGCATCTGGTCGCGTCACATCGTCAACTCTGCCGCCGTCCTCGACTTCATGCCCCGCAAGGAGGGGCGCGAGGTCCTGGACGTTGGCTCCGGCTCCGGTTTGCCTGGCATTGTGATTGCCGCGTGTCGGCCTGACCTGCACATTCACCTCGCGGAACCCATGGCGCGCCGCGTCGAGTGGCTTGAAGAGGTCGTCGAGGGCCTGGGCCTGGATAACGTGACTGTGCATCAGGCGCGTGCCGAGGAGCTGCGAGGCAAGGGCAAGGCCGACGTGGTCACTGCCCGCGCCGTGGCGAATATGAGCAAGCTCGTGCGCATGACGTCCAAGCTCATCGCGCCGGGTGGCTCGCTCGTAGCGCTCAAGGGTCGTCGCGCTCCAATTGAGGTGGACGAGGCCTCGGCTGAGCTACGCCGTCACCACCTGCGTGCCGAGATACACGAGGTTCCCTCGATCATGGAGGAAGAGTCGACGTACGTGGTGGTCTGCACCCGTATCAAGTAGGTTTCGCTAAAAGTGATGACCACCACATTATAATGTGGTGGCCATCACTTTATTGCGAGTGAGCCTTTCATCTGCATGTTTTTGTGGTGCCGTTGTGTCGTTTCGGTGCTTGTGTGATCGGCCCTCGCGACCAGGAGAATCGATCCTACAGAACAATTTTTTTCGGTGTGTGATGCAATGTGTCGTGATTCCTGTGTGTATTCATGCATCGCGGGCTTTCGATGCTGTTAGTGTCGGCGGTGGCCCGTAGACTAGAGGCAGTAGCTAGGAAGGTGTCACGTGACAGCAGAAAACACCCCTCTGTCCTCTCAGATCGAACGCAACATCGCTGATTTGCGTATGCTCGCAAACGCCGAGTATCGCAAGCCCGCGTCCACGCGCATCATTGCAATCGCCAACCAGAAGGGCGGCGTCGGTAAGACGACCTCGGCCGTTAATCTGGCTGCTGGCCTGGCAATGGGTGGTCTGTCGGTGCTTGTTATCGACGCGGACGCGCAGGGCAACGCCTCCAGCGCGCTCGGCGTCGCGCACCCCGTGGGCACACCATCGACCTACGACGTGATGATCGGGGGAGCAGAGCTGGAGGATGTTGTCCAGCCGTGTCCCGATGTCGAGGGTATCCTCGTGTGCCCGGCGACAATCGACCTGTCGGGTGCCGAGATTGAACTGGTTGACGTGCCCGGGCGTGAGAGTCGCCTGAAGGCTGCGCTCAGTCGATACGTGGCGGCGCATCATGAGATCGACATTATCCTCATTGATTGCCCACCCTCGCTCGGCCTCGTGACGCTGAACGTCATGGTGGCTGCCGACGAGGTTCTGATCCCTATTCAGGCCGAGTACTACGCCCTCGAGGGCCTGAGCCAGCTCTGGAATACGGTCGAGCGCGTCGGTGCGAGCATGAACCCCGGTCTGCGTGTGTCGGGAATGCTCCTCACCATGTCCGACAAGCGCACCCGCCTGTCCGAGGAGGTCGAATCCGAGGTGCGTGCGCACTTCCCGCATCACACGTTCCAGACGGTGATTCCCCGCAGCGTTCGCATTTCCGAAGCCCCCAGCTACGCACAGACCGCCATTACGTACGATCCGCGCAACGTCGGTGCTATCGCATACCGAAAGGCCGCCCTCGAGCTGTGCGATCGGCTTGCCGCCGCACTGTAAAACAGTGTTTCACGTGAAACATTGGCTCGCAGCCTGGGTTTTCCGCAGTTTGGAACGTAGTCGTCACGATTCGTGACCATAAGTTCAATAAAGTGATCAAAGCCGCTCATCACCTGAGCGCAATACATTGTTTCACGTGAAACAATAAACGCACGCAATTGAAGGAGTTATGCAATGGCGGATGCAACACCGAAGACTGAGGGCCGCAAGGGCGCTCGCAAGCACACCGGCCTTGGCCGCGGTCTTGGCGCTCTCATCCCTCAGGCAGGTGAGCAGAAGCCACCGACACCGCCCGCCCCTCCTGCACGTCCACTCGACGTATTCTTCCCCGAAGGCCCTGCCGCCAGCGGTAGGGGAGGATCCGCAAAGGATCTCCTCCAGCCTAAGCGCGCCATGGCCTCGTCGAAGAAGAAGCGCCATGCAATGCCCACCCTGGACATTGGCACGGCACGCCGCACGGTGAATGTATCTAATCCTCTTGGCTCTGGGACCAATGGCTCAGCTCCCGACCAGAGTGTTTCTGCCCCGCGTGTTGTGCCCGTCGAACCCGTCGCCCAGTCTATTCCGGATGTTTCACGTGAAACATCTGAGGAGAATGAGCTTCTGCCCGTGCCCGGGGCATCCTTCGCCGAAATTGCTATCGATCAGATCGTCCCCAATGCGAAGCAGCCTCGTGAGGTCTTCGACGAGGATGACCTGAAGGAACTGTCCGCCTCCATTAAGGAGGTCGGCGTTCTCCAGCCCGTCGTCGTTCGCAACATTCCCGCCACCGGTCGTTCCGAGAAGCTCCAGGAGTACCTCGCCGAGAAGCCCGACGCGCGTTACGAACTGATCATGGGCGAGCGCCGCCTGCGTGCCTCCGAGCTCGCCGGCGAGACCACGATTCCAGCGATCATCCGAGAGACCGACGACGGAGATCTGCTCCGCGACGCACTCCTGGAGAACCTCCACCGGGCCCAGCTCAACCCGCTGGAAGAAGCGAGCGCATACCAGCAGCTCATGGCCGATTTCGGTGCGACTCAGGAAGAGCTCGCCAAGCGGATCGCCCGCTCGCGCCCGCAGATTGCCAACACCCTGCGCCTGCTCAAGCTCCCCCCGACCGTCCAGAAGAAGGTGGCCGCACAGGTCATCACCGCGGGCCACGCCCGCGCCCTGCTGTCCCTCGACACAGCAGAAGACATGGAACGACTCTCGGAGCGCATCGTCGCGGAAGGCCTCTCAGTGCGCACCACTGAAGAGATCGTCCGAGTCGGCAAGGCCAAGGCCACCCCGCGCCCGCGCGCCCGCAAGCAACACCCCCTGTCTGCATTGGGAGAGAGCGTCGTGACGGCCCTGTCCGACGCTTACGACACGCGCGTCTCCATCACGGAAGGTCGAAAGAAGGGTCGAATCGTCATCGAATTCGCAGGAGCAGACGACCTCCAGCGAATCGCAGACCTTATTCTCCACTGAGTCAGCTTCGTACACGTCTCAGCAGATCAGCCGAAGTATGTTTCCAAACATACATTTTCCGGGCTGATCTGTGGCTCAAACTATGCTTAAACTACTCTTAAGGATCCGGCGTCGGATTCTCGCAGTACTAGAAGGAGCGAAAGGCATGCACGCCCCAGGCAGTTCGCGCACCGTGCTTTTCGATGTCGGGGGAGTCCTCGTTGACTCTCACCCCGATCCCGCCATCATCGCCCGCATGTTCGGAGACGAATCGCGAGGCCTCACAACACTCGTCGACCAAGCAATGTGGACACACCGCGGCGACTACGACGCCGGTCTTTCCGACCGCGACTTTTGGGACCGTATCGCCGGCGACTGCGGACAGGACGAACCACCCGCAGACCTACTCAAAGCCCTCGTGGAACTCGATTCCTCACGTATGGCCGACGCAAACGAATCCGCTCTCACCCTCGTCCGACTTCTGCGACACCAAGGCATACGCGTCGGCATCCTCTCCAACGCCCCGTACCCCATCGCAAAAGCAATCCGCCGCTCCGAATGGGGGAGCCTCTTCGACTTTTTCGCCTTCTCCTGCGACTACGGCATCTGCAAGCCCTCCCGCGGCATCTACCGCGACGTACTCCACCGCCTCGGAACTCCCGTCGAAGACGTCGCCTTCATCGACGACCGTCGCGAAAATGTTCGCGCCGCTGAACTGATGGGCGTCAAAGGCATCTTGTGGACAGGACCCGAACAGGCCGAGGCGCGCCTCAAGGAACTCGGTTTCCTGTTCTGAGGCACGCCTCAAAGAACTCGGCTTCCCGTTCTGAGGCGCGCCTCAAGGAACTCGGCTTCCCGTTCTGAGGCGCGCCTCAAGGAACTCGCTTTCCCGTTCTGAGGCACGCCTCAAGGAACTCGCTTTCCCGTTCTGAGGCACGCTTTCGCATTTTGTTGCGCGTGACGAGCGAATGTGTGCTGCTCATCCGTGCTTGGGGGACCTTCGGGTCCAGCCAGCTGTGTGAGTTTCGGTCGCCGCGGGGCCTGCCCGCCCGCTCGCCGTCCGCGCCGCGAGCCTTCGGCTCGGCGCGTCGTCTCGAAGCCCGGCCAGGCCC